>DATHPI010000337.1:0-6181 GCA_035484035.1 Chthoniobacterales bacterium | reverse complement strand
GAAACGCTTCACCGACGTAAGAGGATATTTCTCTGAAACCTGGAGCGACCGGATCTTTCGCCAGAAAGTCTCGGACGTAGCCTTCGTGCAGGATAACCAGTCTGTCACCGCCACGAAGGGAACGCTGCGGGGCATGCACTTCCAAAAACCGCCTTTTGCCCAGGGTAAGTTGGTCAGGGTGATACGCGGTTCGATCCTGGACATCGCTGTCGACATTCGTCAGGGATCTCCCACTTATGGGCAGCACATCGCGACCCGCCTGGATCAGACCGAGGGGGCGCAACTATGGGTTCCTCCGGGTTTCCTCCATGGCTTTTGTACGCTGGAAGACCAAACAGAGGTATTCTACAAAGTCACGGCCTATTACAATGCGGAGCACGACGCAGGTGTTCTCTGGAGTGATCCAGATCTTCGCATCGATTGGCCGTTTCAGCCGAACTCCATTTTGCTTTCCGACAAGGATCGGACGCATCCGCGTTTAGCGGAGATACCTAGTTTCTTTGTCTACAAGGGGTAGGTGTTATTGGTGTTCAGGCGGCTAAAGATTTTCTTAGAAAATCCGAATGCCGATCATGATCTCTTTAATTCGAAAGTATCTTTATGCGCATCATAGTTACGGGCGGTGCAGGCTTTATCGGTTCGGCGGTCTGCCGATATCTGATTACGGAAACGGACGCCTGCGTCGTCAATCTTGACAAACTGACCTACGCCGGCAATCTCGACTCGCTCCACACGCTGAGCCACCATCCTCGCTACCGGTTCGACCATCTGGACATCTGCGATGCAACGAGCGTAGAAAACCTGTTCAGCGAGGTAGCGCCTGAAGCAGTTCTGCATCTCGCCGCGGAAAGCCACGTCGATCGCTCCATTACAGGGTCCAGAAGCTTCATCGACACTAACATTTTTGGCACCTATACGATGCTCGAGGCGGCGCGTCGCTACTGGTCAAACCTGAGAGGACCCGCCAAGGACAAATTCCGGTTCCTGCATGTTTCGACGGACGAAGTTTATGGCTCGTTAGGTCCGGAAGGACTGTTCACCGAATCGACACCGTATGATCCGTCATCGCCTTATGCCGCCTCCAAGGCGGCCTCCGACCATTTAGCTGTTGCTTGGTTCCGAACGTACGGTCTGCCGGTGATCGTTTCGAACTGCTCCAATAATTACGGACCCAATCAATTCCCAGAAAAGTTGATTCCGTTGATGATCTTAAATGCGTTGGAAGGCAAGCCGTTACCCATTTATGGGAACGGCTCCAACATTCGAGACTGGCTATACGTGGAAGATCATGCCAAGGCGCTGTTTTTGATCCTGAAGAATGGCCAACCGGGTAAGACCTACAATGTGGGTGGGCGCAACGAGCGCACCAACCTGCAAGTTGTCCAGGACATTTGCACAGTCCTTGATGAGCTGAAGCCGAGCGGGCGGCTCCATGAACGACATATTACTTATGTAACCGATCGTCCGGGTCATGATCATCGCTATGCGATCGATGCCGGGCAGCTTGAGCGCGAGCTCGGCTGGCGGGCCGAAGAAACGTTCGCGACCGGGCTCGCTAAAACAGTGCGGTGGTATCTGGATAATGAGTGGTGGTGGTCTCCGCTGCGCAAGAAGGTCTATGCCGGCGAAAGAATCGGCTTGGTCAGCGTCGAGAAATAAATCCCATTTTGGAGAACGCAGGAGCGATTTCGGCTACCGCAGACCAAACATCCTTCGCAGACGCCGCATTTGCTCTTGTTGGACGAACTGAGCGAGTTCCGGCGAAAGAAGGCGAGATTGGCGTCGCAGCCCAGCCAGACAGAAGCCACTGAGCCGGGCCAGAGCAGCGACGATAAAAGGCGACTCGCTGGTCCGCCCGACGCACTTCACGAGTTCAAAGGCCGGGTGATAAGCCAGTGCGTAATCGCGAACTCCGAGCTGGAATTTGCGACGGACAATCCCTCCCTGCGAAACATTGCGCGGCTTCAGATGGTCTACGACCAACTCCGGGATCAGGCTGGTTTGAAATCCATTCATTCTGGCTTTCGCGCACGTCAGGGCGTCCCATCCGCCTTCGGGAATCGCGAGTAATCCACCGAGCGACTCGAAGCAAACTCTCCGGAAAAACTGCACCGCCCCCGGAACATCTTGGAGATTTCTCGGTCGTTGATTCTTGGATGTACCGACGTCTACGACCATCCCGCCCGCGAGACCAAGCAACGGATTCTGCTCGAAACGTTCGATGATTCGTTCGAAATAGTTAGGCGCAAATCGCAGATCGGCGTCTAGCAATCCCAGGTACTGGTATTCCGTTGACTTTAAAGATTTAACTCCGGTTTCGGTCGCCTGGACCACGGCGGAAAAACTGCGAGTCAGTCGAACTGGGAGTTGGAGAAGTCGGATCCATGGGTTCGTTCGGGCAGCAGCCTGGACCAGCGCGTCAGTCTGATCCGTCGAACCGTCGCTGACAATGATCCATTCCATTGGAAGTAAAGACTGTCGGACGACAGAATCGATCGTTATGGCTAGCGTGGATTCTTCGTTCTTGGCGGGTGTTAGCAAGACATATTGCCGCTCTGCAGTATTCATCGTATCGTCCTCTTCTGCGCGGTTCTATCGTGCTTGTCATCGAAATTGTATAGCGGTCTTTTGGTCTATCGGCCCCGGAATCACCAACGCTCTTTTCACCCCTCAAGCTGGAATCTTCGGAATTCAATGCAAAATCGTATCCGTATCGCTGTCACCGGCAAGAATGGTCAGGTCGCTCGCGCGTTGGCCGAGGCAGGCCCCTTACTTGAGGTCGAGATCATTTCGGTCGGCCGACCGGAATTGGACCTCACGGCGCCTGAAACCGTCCAACTCGCATTGAGCGCCGCCACTCCCGCCTTGGTGGTGCATGCGGCGGCTTACACCGCGGTGGATGAGGCCGAGCGAGAACCCGCGAAGGCGGACCTGGTTAATCGAATTGGTGCCCGGGCGGTAGCGGAGGCGGCCCGGGGACTTGGCGTACCGGTCATCTACCTCTCCACTGACTACGTCTTCGATGGTACTAAGACCAGCGCCTATGTCGAAGAGGACACGGTCGCACCTGCCAACGCCTATGGCGCTTCGAAATTGGCCGGAGAACAAGCCGTGTCCGCCTCAACTGAGGACCATGTTATTCTTCGCACCGCCTGGGTTTACGGACCGTATGGCAGAAATTTTGTCCGAACCATGCTGACCCTGGCCGAAAAGCGAAACGAAGTCTCTGTCGTCGATGATCAGCATGGTTGTCCGACCTATGCTCCAGACATCGCGGTTGCGATCATCGGCATCGCGCGGAGTCTATTAGGAAACCCGACGGATCCTCGCCTCCGCGGTGTTTTTCATCTAGCCGGGAGCGGAGAGACCACCTGGGCTGGTTTCGCCTCAGCAATCTTTGCATTTTTGGCGGCTAAAGAACTCCGTCGACCAACGCTCACAGCCATCGCCTCTGCCGATTATCCGACGCCTGCTCACCGGCCGGCTAACTCAAGGCTCAATTGTGCCAAGCTAAGTCGAGTTTACGGAATTGCATTGCCATCCTGGTCTGATTCGCTTGGAATTTGCCTGGAACGCCTAACAAGCTGAACGGCATCGCCAGAGACAGAGAAAGAAAGAAGATAGAGACCATTTGCGGTTATTTTTATGAAAGGCATTATTCTCGCCGGCGGAAGTGGAACCCGGCTTTATCCGCTGACTTTGGCAATTTCCAAACAACTGATGCCGGTCTACGATAAGCCGATGATCTATTATCCGTTGAGCGTATTGATGCTTGCCGGAATCAAAGAAATCCTGCTCATTTCGACGCCTCACGACCTGCCGCATTTCGAACGATTGCTGGGTGATGGTTCCCAATGGGGAATCACCTTCAGCTACGCTGTGCAGCCAACTCCGGACGGGCTTGCCCAGGCCTTTATCATCGGGGCCGACTTTGTCAGAGGAGAGCCGGCGGCACTCATCCTCGGAGATAACATCTATTACGGCAATGGGATCGCCGAGTTGCTAGCCCCGGGGCAAATAAAGCTCACCGGGGCGACTGTCTTCGCCTACCACGTCAATGATCCGCAGCGGTACGGAATCGTCGAATTTGATGAGCGAGGAACCGTTCTTTCCATTGAGGAGAAACCTCGTGCGCCTCGCTCAAATTGGGCTGTCACGGGACTTTATTTTTGCGATACCCGAGTGATTGAGATCGCAGCCGGTCTGAAACCTTCCGCCCGAGGCGAATTGGAGATTGCCGACCTGCTTCGAGTTTATCTCGAGCTTGGTCAATTGGAAGTCAGGCGCATGGGGCGCGGCTTTGCCTGGTTTGACATGGGTACGCATGACAGTCTGCTCGAGGCATCGACGTTTGTGCAGACTCTGGAAAAACGACAGGGTCTCAGGATCGCTTGTCCGGAGGAAGTCGCTTACATTCAAGGATTCATCGACCACGCCGAGTTCATGGCGCTTGGAAAAAAGTTCGAGAAAAGCGCCTATGGACAATACCTTTTAAGAGTTGGAAGCGGGACGGTATGATTTTCTCGAAGCGAAAATCTTGGAGTCGGAGTTTCAGTCAGACGGCATGATATGATGTGGCCCATTTCCCTCGGATCAGCGCGCCGTGTTCTTTGCCTCGGCGCTCATTCGGACGATATCGAAATCGGAGCGGGAGGAACTTTGCTTAAATTAGCCGAGCAGATTCCTGACCTGGAGATTCGATGGGTCGTATTTAGCGCCCCGGGGTTGCGCGCCGAAGAAGCGCGCCATAGTGCAGACGAATTCCTAGCCGGTGTGGCACGTAAGCAAGTGATTATTGGGTCATTTCGCGAAAGCTACTTCCCGAGCGAATGGCTATCAATCAAGGACTGGTTTGAAGAGGTCAAAGCAAAGTTCGATCCCGATGTGGTCTTCACCCACTACCGTGATGATCGGCATCAGGACCACCGCGTTCTGTCGGACCTGGCCTGGAACACCTTCAGAAATCATTTGGTTCTTGAGTACGAGATCCTCAAATACGATGGCGATTTGGGTAGTCCAAATCTCTTTTCCCCACTCTCCGAGCAGTTTTGTCGCCGCAAGATCGAGTTGCTCATGAAACACTTCCAGACTCAGGCCACCAAGCATTGGTTCACTCCTGATACTTTCCAGGCCATGCATCGAATCCGTGGGATCGAGTGCGCGTCGGTTACCGGTTTCGCGGAGGCATTTTACGGCCGGAAGATATTGCTGGACGGCCCCTAATCCATTTTATTTGCCTTCCACTCTGGCCTTTTTTGTCTCCTTCAAACAATATGGCCATTTGAGTCTGACTCACCCTTACTGCTCAACAGTCTTCGCCCCCCGTCGATAGCTGCTCTGTGATCCTTGGCATTTGTTTGCCAGCATTTGTCTCAGAGCCCATTTCGACCACCATGCAGACTGTTAAGCAGATTACCTTTCGAACCGGTCCGTCTCGCACATTCTCTTTTTGCGGACCGTGGCTGACCTCACTTTTTTTCATAGCGGCCGGAATGGGCTTTTTTCCGCAGAATCTTGCTGCGGCGCCTGCCTACGTCCAAAGCAATTCAGCGGTGCCGCAGAGCACTCCGCCAGGCACTCCGCTGACGGTCACGGTGCCTTTTTCGTCAGCGCAGAAAGCGGGCGATCTGAACGTGGTGATCGTGGGATGGGCTGATTCGACGAATGTCGTGAGTGCGGTCACGGATTCGCTTCATAACGCCTACCAGCTGGCAATCGGCCCGACAATTCTCTCCGGCTCTCTGAGTCAATCGATTTACTACGCCAAGAACATCGTAGCTGGATCGAATACAGTGTCCGTGACGTTCGGCGCGTCGGTGGCTTACCCGGATATCAGGATACTCGAATATAGCGGTCTCGATCCATCGAACCCGTTGGATGTCGCCAAGGGGGGGAGTTCAAGCAGCGGAACGTCCAGTTCGTCCGGAGCATTCACTACGAAAAACGCTTCGGATGTGCTGGTGGCGGGAAACTACGTATTAACGTCGACTACCGGTGCCGGTAGCGGATTTACAAAGCGTTTAATTACCTCTCCTGATGGAGATATCGCTGAGGACAGAAGTGTGACCACGGCTGGTTCCTATACGGCAACGGCGTCAATAAGCTCTGGTGGTTGGGTAATGCAAGTAGCGGCCTTCAGTGCGGCAGGCGCCCAGCCGACGCCCACACCGGCACCAACGCC
>DATHPI010000336.1:0-9281 GCA_035484035.1 Chthoniobacterales bacterium | reverse complement strand
CCTGCTGGTCCGCAGTACACCACCAATCAACCGCTGCCGGTCGAAGGCGAGCTCGGGTTCAATCCCATCCAATACGATCTGGGCAGTGCTCTGATCGCGGCCAGGGCTAACCGCCCATTCCTGAAAGCACAGCAATCCGCTATTCTCGCCAATGTCGAAAATATCACCGTTCAAGCTGCGGGCTTCAAACCGAAGATCACCGCGAACGCCGGTTGGGAGCAGATAAACAACCCGCTTACCAGCGATTTAACCAATACCTTGAACGGTTGGTTCATTAATCTTCAAGGCTCCTGGAGTGTCTTCGACGGTTTCTTGACTTACGGGAAATTGAAAGAGGCACGGGCACAATTGGAACAGGCGAAGTTAACCTACGACGACTCCGTACGGCAGGTTGAACTGGAAGTTGCCACTGCCTGCGACAACCTGCACCAAGCCGCCCTGACGGTGGACAGCGCCCAGACCGGTGTGGCCGTCAACTTAGAGGCTCTTCGTCTGGCCGACGAGCGACTCGCTGCGGGCACCGGCACTCAGCTGGACGTGTTGAATGCGCAAACTCAGTTAACGACGGCGAGATCCAATCTGGTATCGGCCGAGTTCTCATATCTGTCAGCCTATGTCTCTTATCAGCAGAATACTGGAACCGAGACGAAGTATAACAATATCTTTGATGATCCGGCGAACCGTCCGATGACTCTGACCCGGAGTGAAGCTGCTCAGGCGGCGCGAGCGAGATACAATTCACCGCTCGACCCGGGCATGCCGTCGACTAAGAAAGGAAAACTTATCGCTCTGCGCCCGCCTAAAGGAGAAGTAGTCAGGCCCAATGATTGATCTTGATCCGCCGGTCGAACGCTTTCCAGCCCTCGATGAGCTGGAAGACGTTCAGCACGGACTCGTGCTCAGAGTGCCGGGGCTCGACGTTCGCGCGAACCGCGAAATGGCGCTCCAACGGTTAGAAGAATATCACCAATTAGCGCGCCAGAGCTTTGGAACTCGACATTTTTGCCTGGCTGAACAAGTTCACGGCAACTCGGCAGCCGCTGTTACAGCTGATTCGGCTCCGAAGAGTCCGCGGGTCGATGCTTTGATCACCCGTGATCCCCAAGTTTTGCTTGGAATATACGTAGCCGATTGTTGTGCGGTATTTTTGGTCGATTCTCAGCGGAGTGCCATCGGCTTGGTGCATTCGGGAAAGAAGGGAACCGAATTGAATATCGTCGGTACGGTGATTCAAAAGATGGCGATGGAGTATGGAACAGAGCCTGCCGACCTGGTGGCGCAGCTTAGTCCGTGCATTCGGCCTCCCTTTTACGAAGTCGATTTTGCCGCGAATATCGTCCAGAGTCTAAAGCGTTCCGGCGTGAGGCAAGTATTCGATTCAGGCGAGAATACTGCGGCGGATCTGGAAAGATATTATTCCTATCGGATGGAGAAAGGCCGGACCGGCCGAATGCTGGCCTTATTGGGGATTGGGCAACACCGGTCGTCGGTCGGGCTATTGGCATAACGGCGTAGGCCGTTTTCTGCGTGTGTACGAATTTACTGGTTCCGAAACGGAGATTCGACGATGCGACTATCGAAATGATGGACCGTCCGCAGCCCGTATCAGCGGAGCTGCTGGCTGACCTCCAGAACCTTCAGCAGCTTAACCGATACTTCGGAAGTTACAGGCTGGTTCGATATTTCCTCCGTCGATGGTTTCGTCCGGGCAGTTCTCTCCGCGTGCTCGATTTGTGCACAGGATTCGGCGATATCCCCCGTTTCATGGTCGATTGGTGCCGCGCCAACGACGTCACTGCACGGATCACCGCGGTGGATTTTCAGCCGGCCACCCTCCAATTGGCGATGGAACGTTCCCGTTCGTATCCCGAAATCACCTTTGCTGTCTCGGATATCTTCAACTTCGTACCGGAAAGACCGGTTGATTTCGCGTTCTGTTCGTTGGCCCTGCATCATTTTGCCGATGGTGGCGCAATCCGGCTTTTGCAGCGGGCGCGGTCTATAGCCCAGACTGGTGTCTTGATTGCAGATCTGGAGCGAAGTGATTTTGGGATCGCCGGCATTTATCTATTGACCTCTTGCCTTTATCGGGAGCCAATGACGCGCTTTGACGCCAGGCTTTCGTTCCGCCGCGCTTTTTCGTTTTCCGAAATGCATCGTTTGGCGTTAGCAGCCGGTTGGCAACGATTTGGTCATCGACGTTTTCCTGTCTGCCGGCAGGCCGTCTGGCTTGAGAGTTGAACCCGGGGCCAATCAGGGTGAGAATACGAGCTCTATGAGACCTTCTGCGGGATGGATGGTGACCCTTTGTTTTCTCTCCGCGCAGTGCGTGCACGCTCAGGAAACGAAGATCGAGGTGGATCGTTTTCATCTGGAATCGATTCAAGGGGCAGAAGCCAAGGCGGCGGTCAATAGCGATGGGCCAGATGGCCAGCAGGCTGTAACGGCGGTGGTCTCTAAAATAGGTGCGGAGTTCTGGAGCGTTGAGTTACGGGCCACCGATATCAACTTCGAGCCCGACAAAACCTACGAAGTGAAATTTCAAGCCAAGTGCACTCCCTCACAGTTCATTTATGTCGTTCCTGAAAAGGTGGATGGAAATCAGGCGTCCGTCGCAGAAGGGACGACTCTCCAGGTTTCCGATCAATGGACCGATTGTACCGTGCTTTTCCGCACAACAGATACCGCTAATCCAGGGCGTTTAACGCTTTCCAGCCTGTCTGCGAATCCGGCTTCCTACTCGTTCAGCAATGTTCGCGTCAACGAAACGAGTGAGGCCCCGAAATAGAAGTACCTGCCGTATTTGTATAGCGAGGACGATATATTGAGAAGACGCAGGAATTTCCTGCTCGTGGTCGTCGTCGTACTCGGTTTCTGCTGGCGGGGAAGCAATCGAGGGCGAATTACGACGACGATAACAAGGTGGAGCGGAGGAGCGGTGCGCAAGATCAGGGTGGCTTTGGCTGGTCAGATGAGCGGGCCAGGTGAATCCTCGACAGTTCCAATCGATTGATCTTGCCGCGTTCATTGAACGGAAGCTCTGTCACTATCTGGAACTCGCGAGGAACCTGCCAGCTGCTGAGTCCCTCGCGACAATGGCTCTCCAGCGCCTGTCGTGAAACGGCGTTCGAAGTCACGACATAAGCGACCAGACCTTCATTGCGAGTCGGTGATGGAATTCCAAAGACGATGGCGTCTATGACCCCCGGCAGTTGGCGAAGGTGCTCTTCGATGACGGATGGGTGAACCTTTTTTCCGGCGATATTAACAAAATCTGAAACCCGACCAACGAGTTGTATGCCAGGCTTTGACCACGCGATGATGTCTCCCGGGACGAATCGCACCCCGTCCAGCACGTCGAGCTCTGCATCCGGGAAATACCCGTCGGCAACGTTTGGGCCATGGACGGCGATGCGATCGTCGTCGATTTTTACTAGTTGGACGCCATTCATCGGGGTGCCCACAAAACCGGTCGGCAACTCGGGGTCCTCGCTCCGATCGTAAGCAATGCCTCCACACTCCGAGGAGCCGTAAAAGCTGTGGATCTTAAGCCCGAAGCTGCGGTGAAACTGGCGAGTAACCTCGGACGCTAGCGGGGCGCCTGCGGAAATACATAGGCGAATCCCCTCGGGTCTTCGGACGTCTGAGAGAGAGCTCAGCGCCTGAAATAGCGCGGGCGTGGCCGGGAAGACCGTCGCTCCAGAACTCTGCAGCCGGTCGTAAACGGCTCGCGGCATCCGGTCGGCGGAACAAACCAGACCTGTCCCTTGATAGAGAAGAGGAGTGATGAGGTTGCTGAATCCATACGAATGGGAAAATGAGATCACGCCAAAGTTCAGGTCGTTCGGACGAAGGCCCATGGTTTGACATATGTTTTGGCAGTCAGCCAGCAGCTGTGTTTGGCGGAATCGTACGGCTCTTGGCGCGCCGGTCGTGCCGGAGGTGATTTTCAAGAGATCTGGCCTCGGGCCATCCCAACGGACCGGCGAACAATCGAAATGCTGGATTTTGTTTGTTCGGATCAATCCTTGTGCCTTTGTGAGGTGCAGGATTCTGTCCAATTGGGCAGCCTGCAGATCCGCTTCGATCGGGGTGACGACAAGCCGTAGATCCCAGCACGCCAGCACGAGTGCAGGCCAGCACGGATCATTTCCGATCGCCGCGACGACGCAGTCGCCGGCTGAAAATGCCGATAATCGAGTGCGCCATTCAGCTCGTTCTTCTTCGATCTCCAGAAAGGTTCGCAGATTTCTGCCATCGTCTGAGAAGATCGCTGTCTTCCCGCTACTGCTTTTGAGAACCTGCCGCCAGGAACGGGCGAAGAGCCTTTGTTCCACTTGCTTCATCTGAACAGTGTGATAGCTTCTACCTCTTTTTAAAGACATGAAGGCTGATATCCATCCAAATTATGTAGAGACGACGGTGGCCTGCGCATGTGGTGCTGTCTATCGCACCCGGTCGACTCGTCGCGATATGAAGATCGGTATATGCGCCGCTTGCCATCCTTTTTTTACTGGTGAACAAAAGTTCGTCGACACGGCAGGACGTGTGGAAAAGTTTGCTCGCCGTTATGGTAAGACTCTGATGGGCAAGGGCAAATCCAAGTAGATTTTTGTATCTGGCCTTAAAACGGTGAAAAGCGCGTGTCGCGCTTTCACCGTTTTGTCTTTTATGGACTTTGCACCCTTAATCGATCAGAAGCGTGGACGCTTTCGCGAGCTGGAGGAGCAGGTAGCCTCCGCATCGCTCTTTGAGAATCCGAGACGTGCCAGGGAAGTTCTGCGTGAACATTCCGCATTGAAAACGCTCCTCGAAGATTGGGCTAGTCTGGAGAAAAGCATCCGTGAACTGGAAGAAAATCGGGGAATGGCAGCTGGATCCGATGCGGAATTAGCCGAAATGGCTCAGGCCGAAATTCCCATCCTGGAAGAGCGGGTGAGCAAACTATCCAAGTCGATCCAATATGCGCTTCTTCCTCCGGAGCCTCATGAAGATCGTGATGCCATCGTGGAGATTCGAGGTGGCACCGGCGGGAACGAGGCGGCTCTGTTCGCCGCAGATCTTTACCGGACCTACTCCAAATATGCCGAAGCGCGTGGGTTCAAGATCGAGGAATTGGAAAGTAGCCCCTCCGAATTGGGTGGCTTAAAGGAGATCATTTTCAAAGTGAGCGGACAGTCCGTCTTTCGGGTATTGCGATACGAAAGTGGTGTTCATCGTGTGCAGCGCGTCCCGCTAACCGAAGCTCAAGGCCGTATCCACACCTCGACCGCGACAGTGGCTGTTCTACCCGAAGCGGAAGAGGTCGATATTGAAATTAAGCCGGAAGATATTCGCATCGAAGTGAGTCGCGCAGGAGGGCCCGGCGGCCAAGGAGTGAACACCACGGATTCCGCGGTTCAGGTTCTGCACATCCCCACCGGCAGAATCGTCCGCTGCCAGGATGGCCGGAGCCAGCAGAAGAACAAGGAGAAAGCTTTGGCGATCCTTCGTTCGCGTTTGCTGGAGGAAAAGCAGCTGGCAGAAGCGGAGAAATATTCTGCGCATAGAAAAAGCCTGATCGGTTCCGGAGGGAGGGAGGAGAAGATTCGGACCTACAATTATCCGCAAAACCGAGTCACTGATCATCGAATCGGACTGACGGTCTACAATCTGGATCTCTTTATGGAGGGGCAGTTGGACGAGATGGTGAACGCACTGCAAACCAGTGACATGGAGCAACGGCTGAAAGAAGCCGGACTCACAGCAGTTGCCAGTGCCAGTTGAGAGTTGCCAGCTCAGTTGTCAGTTCTCAGTGAAGAGCCTGCCAGTCTTGCGCTTAGCGACGATGGCCGTTTACTGCGGGAGTTCCCGTCGAATCAGCTTTGTTTGCTCAGAAAACAATGATCTTCCCATGCCGCTCCCACTGACAACTGGCACTGGCAACTGACAACTCCCGCCCAATGACCGTCCTCGAGCTTTTGCAAACGACGACAGCCTATTTTGCCAAAAAAGGGGTGGAACACCCTCGTTTGAATATCGAGCATCTCTTGGCAGACACCCTGGGGAAGAAACGTATCGAACTTTATCTTGAGTTTGATCGCTCGTTGACTGCGCGGGAGCTGGAGCCTTTGCGTGAAAAAGTACGGAGACGGGCGGATGGCGAGCCGTTGCAACATGTTCTGGGGCACTGGGATTTTTTCGGGCGCAGGTTTAAGACTGACCGGCGAGCTTTGATTCCTCGCCCTGAAACGGAAATCCTGGTCGAAGCGATCCTGAAGGACTCCGCGACCTGCGGAAAATCCGCTAATCGACTGGTGGATATTGGCACCGGCTGCGGTGTACTGGCTATTACGTTTGCGCTAGAACGTCCTGAATTCGAGGTCTCCGCGGTGGATCTTTCGGATGATGCGCTCGCGTTGGCCCGGGAGAATGCCGAGGCGCTCGGAGTGTTAGAAAGGATCGCATTTCGGCGTGCGGATCTGCTCGATCAGATCGAGGGACCATTTCACTGGGTAGTGGCGAACCTTCCGTACATTCCGACGGCAGATCTGGAAGCATTGCCCCGTGAGGTGAAGTTTGACCCGGTCCTTGCTTTGGATGGAGGCACAGATGGGTTGACGATTATCAAAAGGCTGATTGAATCAATTTCTGGCAAGATCGCGCCGAATAGTATGATTGCCCTCGAGCTCGGGCAAGGCCAGGCCCAACAGGTACGGGGTTTTCTGGCTGACCAGAATTATCGGGACATCTCAATCAGGAAGGATTACCAAGGAGTCGAGCGGCTGCTGATCGCAAAGTATGGATAAAATCGTCATTCGCGGGGGGCATTCTTTGAAGGGATCAGTCAAAATCAGCGGGTCGAAAAATTCGGCTTTGCCGATTTTGGCAGCAACGCTTCTGACCAGAGAGAGATGCGTCATCCAACGGGTGCCCGACCTGAGCGATGTCCACTATATGCTCCAGATATTGGCCCATCTCGGCGCGGATGTGGAGCGGGCCAGCGGGATTGTGACCGTGCAGGCCGAAAAGGTCAATAGCGTGGCTCCCTACGAAATCGTTCGTAAAATGCGAGCATCGGTTTGCGTACTGGGACCGCTTCTCGGCCGGGAGAAGGAAGCCACCGTTTCGCTGCCTGGCGGTTGCGTCATTGGAGACCGGCCGATCGATCTGCATTTGCGCGGATTCCAGGCACTCGGTGCCGCCGTGCGCGTTCATGGAGGAAACGTCAAAGTTTTCGCCCCATCCCTTCACGGAGCCGTCATTTCGCTTAAAGGCAAATTTGGGACAACTGTTTTGGGAACGGACAACATCATGATGGCCTCGGTTCTTGCCGAGGGCATCACAGTGATCGAAGATGCCGCGTGCGAGCCTGAAGTGGTTGATTTGGCCAATTTCCTCAACAAAATGGGCGCGAAAATCGAAGGAGCTGGGACATCGCGTATTGTGATTGAAGGAGTCAAGGAACTGCACGGCGCGGAACACGAGGTCATCCCGGATCGAATTGAGGCCGGAACATTTCTCATCGCCGGCGCCATTGCGGGCAGGGAAGTCATCGTCAACCGGGTCAGAGCCGATCACCTGATCGCGGTCACGGACACTTTGCAATCTTGCGGCTTCCGTGTCAGTGGAACCAACGGCTCGCTCACGATTCGGGCCAACGGAACCTCTAAATCGTTGAATCTGAAGACCCAAGCTTACCCAGGCTTTCCGACGGATATGCAGGCCCAGATGTGTGCCCTGCTCTCGATTGTTTCCGGCGAAAGCACTGTGACGGAAAATATTTTCCCTCAACGGTTCATGCATGTTTCTGAGTTGAAGCGAATGGGAGCCGCCATCGAACTGGACGGCGCCACAGCCAGGATTCGGGGAGTGGACACCTTAAGTGGGGCGCCGGTCATGGCCAGCGATCTGCGGGCCTCGGCGGCCTTGGTTTTGGCGGGGTTGCTCGCCGACGGAACGACCGAGATTAACCGCGTCTACCACATTGATCGCGGATACGAGATGATCGATGAAAAGCTCGGCGAACTCGGCGCGGAAATTGAGCGGGTCAAAGTCTAGGCAGACTGTTTTCGCAGAAACAGGTAAACAGCTCGATACTCCACTCGTGCACTATCGGCGGGACCCTTCGGCGCTACTTCCGGAGCGGCGCCTCCCGAAGTCGTAATCCGGGCCACATAGTCGACGGTGTGTAGAAAACCGGTCTCGGACCGGGATTTGGCGGCCACTAAAAGCCATGGGATATTGCGTCCATCCGGTGAGATGACCGACTTGAGGGGCGGCAAAGTTCCGACCAGTTGGCTACCGTCATTCAGAGACCAGGTCGGCCCCCCGTAGTGCTTTCCGAGAACTTCGCCGCTCAAGCTCTTCAGCTGGGCTTCGGGCGCTTTGAGCGCCCACTCGTAGGCGCCGGCCGAATTCACTTTGCTTTCGTAGATCTGGACACCTTCGGCGACGACCGAAAGCACGATGCTGGTGTTTTCGGGCAGGGGCACTCCCTGGAATTCCGCTGCGGAAGCCGCAAAGGGCATTCCAAACGAGAGTGATAACAGCACATAAATCCACAGCTTCTGAGCGACCATTTCGGGGCTGAAACTTGCACATCAGATAAGCCACTGCAAGGGCAGCCCCGGACCGGTGGGGCGATCTCCGCCTGAGCCGGGGCATACAGAATTGCCCCACCCTATGGCATCAACCCTCGTGTGCGGAACGACAATTAGAATTTCCCTTTTCTGGCGACAGTTACTTTTCCCAGTCAGTCCGCCCGGGTGGAAGGGTAGCCCAAGACCGGCCTCAGCGAGAAATCTAAGCGTTGCGAGACGCGAGGAAGCTCCTGGTGAGCAAGTCCCACGGGAACATCCCTCGGGGACAGGCCAAATAATCTCCCACGAGGAAGGGGTTTGAAACTACGCGACACTGGCTAGATCGCCAGACCCCACATCGAGCCAAGGGTCGTCGATTACGAGGGAAACTTATTGGGGACAGTCACAGCCGTCGGACATCCAGGAAACCCATTGGGGACAGGTCACAGCCGTCGGACATCCATGGGGGACAGGTCAAAAAACTCATTTTGGGGACGAGAAGAAATCATTTTGGGGACGGGTCAGATGGTCCGGATGGCATACCTGATGTGCTGGGACGGGTAGACGACTTTGGAACCGATCACATCTTGACTTCAAAAACGTCCGATCTGGGGACATCAAATACAGGGGACAGGTCAAAAAAAATCATTTGGAGACTGGTCGGATGGCAGATGACTTAGAAACCGATCACAACTTACCTTCAGAAAGGTAAGACGTTTT
>DATHPI010000335.1:0-4639 GCA_035484035.1 Chthoniobacterales bacterium | reverse complement strand
TGATCATGTGGCCCAAACTCTCGAGATCGACTGGTTAATCTCCCAATCCAAAAAGGAGCTTGATTTCAGACTGTCGCCGGCGGCGTTTCTTCACCAGCTCACTGAAAAGGCGCGCGCTGCACAAAAACGGGTGGTCTTACCAGAAGGTGTCGAACCGCGCACCATCAAAGCGGCGGCCATTTGCGCCCGGCGCGGCATCGCGCGTTGCGTGCTGCTTGGCGACCCGGCTGAAATTCAGGCGGTGGCCCGCAGCCAGGACATCGAATTGCCTGACAACCTGGAAATTCAGAATCCGGCGGAGGTGCGGACGAATTATGTCGGTCCACTCTTTGAAATGCGAAAACATAAAGGTCTTTCCCTCGAAATGGCGGCTAGCCAACTCGAGGACAATGTGGTTCTGGGAACGGTGATGCTCGCAGTGGGCGTCGTCGACGGACTGGTTTCCGGAGCAGTTCACTCCACGGCGAATACCATCCGCCCGGCTTTGCAAATCATCAAAACGAAGCCTAACGCAAGAGCGGTTTCCTCCATCTTCTTTATGTGTCTGCCGGAACAGGTCCTGGTCTATGGAGATTGCGCCGTGATCCCGGATCCGGACGCTGAGACCTTGGCCGATATCGCGATCCAGAGTGCGGACTCGGCAGCGGCTTTTGGGATTCCACCCAGGGTCGCCATGATCAGCTATTCGACCGGTGAATCCGGATCGGGAGCCGACGTGGAAAAAGTCCGAGCGGCCACGAAGCTGGCACAAGCCAAACGACCGGACATCCTCCTCGACGGACCGCTCCAGTACGATGCCGCTTTTATGCCCGATGTCGCGAGAACCAAAGCCCCGGAAAGTCCAGTAGCAGGCCGGGCTACGGTTTTTATTTTCCCGGATCTGAACACAGGCAACACGACCTACAAAGCGGTTCAACGAAGCGCCAACGTGATCAGTATCGGTCCAATGTTGCAGGGTCTGAAGCGACCGGTGAACGATCTTTCCCGCGGTGCACTGGTCGATGACATCGTTTATACCATCGCACTGACAGCGGTCCAAGCGACCCAGGGATAGGGGGAAACGGGTCGGCGTAGGGCGGGTCGGCGTGGCAAATCGAGACGCTTCGGTTACGCCATTCGAGAATTCGACAGAGGGCCAACCATCTTCGGTTTGCTGCAGGCGAACCTTCCTCGGCCTACCCGGGGTTCTCAGAGCCTGAGGTGCAAAGAGGGAGGCGCGCTTCAGGCGCACGGGCACAGCGCTCAGGTAAGGCGAAGATCCGCCTGAGCCGGGGCTTTTCAGCTTGCCCTGCCCTAAGACGTCACCCCTCAAAAATCGATCAATCGATCAGTCCGAGCCAACCGCGTTGTCGCGCGCAAATCCGTCACTTCCGGTTGGGGACAGGTCAGATTTTGATCCCGTCCCGATATGCATTGGGCCGTAAAAAAGGCAGCTGTTGCCTGCGTCCAGACATTCGCTGGGGACAGGTCAAGTTTTAGTCCAGGTCAAGTTTTAGTCTTTAGCGGACCAATCGGAAGATAGGAAGCCAGGTCAAACATCGTCCGTTGGGGACAGGTCAGATTTGGTTGGTGCCCGATGTGCCTTGATCCGTACAAAGGCAGTGATTGGCATTGATAGAAGGGACCAATGCCAAACGAACGGCCCACGTTGCCATACGCAGTCGCGGCACCGAAGTCATCTAACCCGAGTCATTCTTGTCGTCTTGTCATCTGACCTGTCCCCAATACGGGGCATGAGGGATAGGCAAAATATCCGCGAAGACATCAAGACGTCATTGGAGGAAGGTCAATATCAAATGAGTCTATTGGGGACGGGTCAAATTTGAACCTACTGGGGACAGCTCAAGTCGATCAAGTGTTGGTCCGTCCTTTAGCGGACCGGATCGGGGTCGGTCAAACGGTCAAACATCGTCCGTTCGGGGCAGGTCAAACGGTCAAACGGCATCCGTAACGTGCGTCCAGATATTCGCTGGGGACAGGCCAACTGTAATGCGCGTCGTTGTCACCGCGTCAGTTGGTCGAGAGTCACCACGGAAATTTGGGGTGACGTCGTGGAACAGAGCCAAGCAGAAAGCCCCGGCTCAGACGGAGCTTCGCCCTACCTGAAGCCCGGCTTCCGAGGCAAACCCCGGAAAACCCGGTTCGGATGTAGCCTCAGCGTACCCGGTGCTTCGCCCTGCCTGCGCCTGTTGTGCCGCAAGCTGACGGCTGGAACGGATCATCATACGGACCATGCCGAAGAGCAAAAATGTCAGCATTCCCAGCATGAAGACTACACTCCAGGAAAAGCTCGCGCTGATCCCGCCAACACCGGAATCACCAATCACGTTGGACGGTTCCTTGCATCCTTCGCAGGCCATGAGTGACGGCCCATAACTCAGAATCAACGCACCAATGATGGAAAGAAACCGGAACATTAACCCATTCTCATTTAACTTCTGCCGAGACGCAAGAGTCAGCTCACAAGATGTACAGAATCGTGAATAGAAAGACCCAAACGATGTCCACGAAGTGCCAGTACAAGCCTGTGCACTCCAGGAATCCGTGTCGTTGCGGAGTGAACTTTCCACCCAACGCTTTGACCAGGCTCGAGATCAGCAACAAGACACCGATAAAGACGTGGAGGCCATGGAAGCCCGTCAGGACAAAGAAGCACGAACCCATAATCCCGGCCGTATTGAACCAAAAACCTTCATTATGGAGGTTGGTCCACTCCAGCACCTGGTTGGTCAGGAAGATTGCTCCCAAAAGAATGGTCAGCAGAAGAAGGTTAATTCCGCCTTTGGTATGCTTGATCAATCGGGCCTCGGCAAAGTGCAACGTGAAGCTGCTGGAAATGAGGCAGAGCGTCGCGATGACCGTCTTGATCATCGTCGGAGCGTTTTTCAATGCTTCAGGCATTTGCCAGCCTGCCCCGGCGCCCCCGCGCAGCACCATGTAGCCACAGATCAGCCCGGCGAATAGCATCGCTTCGGACGCAAGGAAGGTGAACATTCCGAACCGAACAATGTTGGGACCTCCCGGGTATGCTTCGTCAATCGTGGCAGCTTGCATGGTTAACTCTTTTGATAAATCGACAGTTTCCAAAGAATGATCAGCACGGTGAAACCGATGGCGAAAACAAGAATGGCAACGAGCATCCGCCGATTTTTCTTTCTAAATTTCTCCTCCATTACAATCGGGCAAAAGCAAGCGCACCCAGCGTGACCGGCAAGTAGATAATCGAAGCAATAAATAAGCGCTTAGCAGCTTGATCCGTTCCGGCCACCGCAAATCGAAATGCCATCAAGAGAAAGTAACCACCCATGGCAACGGCGACCGGAAGATACCACAAGCTCGTCAAATTCAGCATGGCCGGTAAAAAGCTCACTGAGAGTAACCCCAACGAGTAGAGCAAACTCTGTCGCCCGGTCACTCGACATTCCGGGTCAAAACTCGCGAGCATGATGAATCCGGCCTGCTTATAATCCTCACGATACAGCCAGGAAATCGAAAGAAAATGCGGCATTTGCCATAAGAAAAGGATCGCGAAGAGAATCCAACTTTCGAAACCGGGTTCACCACGAGCAGCTGTCCACCCAATGACCGGCGGAAGAGCGCCCGGAATCGCGCCCACGATGGTGTTCAGCGTCGTCACGCGCTTCAAGGGCGTATAGACAAAGACATAAATAAAGATCGTTAACGCGCTCAGCATGCCCGCGTAAATATTGGTCCCAATGCTCAGCCAGAGAATTCCGCCTGCTGAACAGAGGATCCCGATGATCAAGCCTTCATCCAGGGTCATGCGGCGCCCGGGCAGCGGCCGATTCCGGGTTCGGCGCATCCTGGCGTCGAGTTCGACTTCAAAAACCTGATTCAGCGCAGCTGCTCCGGAAGCGGCAAGCGCCGTTCCTGCCAACGTATTAAACAGATAGAGCAGATCTACCGGCCCATGCCACCCGAAGAGAAAGCCTACCAGCGTGGTGACCAGAACCATCAGCGTAATCCTGGCCTTACACAATTCGGAGACGTCCGCGACCCAACGCTTGGTCTGCGAGACCGGGCCGCCCGGTAAACGCGTGAGTCGAGGCTTTTCTACAAATGCGCTCATGCCCTGGCAACTTCCTTCCGTAAGGTTGCTGACACATCTTCTGGTGGCGTCGAAGGAAGCATCGCAGAGAGGACAACGCTCAGTAGTACTCCGATCATGAGAATCAATGCGCCAACAAAGACATGCGAGGTTGCGATATCGGCAGCCTTATTACTCCAGATTGTCCAAGCTCCAAGGGCAAACTGCATAAAAACAAGCGCTATCCAGGCCTTAGCGACAGAGCGGGCGGGAGCGGGGATTTGTCGATTGCGCAAAATACCCATGGCAACCGAGCTGAGGCTGACAACGATCAAGACGGCCCAAACTCGATGAACGTACTGCAGCAGAATGAGACCCGAAGAAATAGGCGGCGTAGATTGAGTTACTGCTCGCCCCTCATTAATCCGACCAATTGAGGTAGCATCGAGTGGTGGAAAGAATCCACCGTAAACCGTTGGAAAATCAGGAATCGACAATCCGGTGTGGGAATGCCGCATGGAAGCTCCCAAGGCCAATTGAACAAACAACATCACGGTGACGGCGATGGCTCCGAGCCGGAGCCTGCCGATG
>DATHPI010000334.1:0-18776 GCA_035484035.1 Chthoniobacterales bacterium | reverse complement strand
GTCGCGACCGCCGCGACGCCGCTGACGACGAAAAAAATCATCAAGAAAATCGATTTCAGCGGCGGCATCATGCGACATTCGGATCCAGAGATCTTAGATAAGTGAAAGAATAAATTCCGGAGCTATGCCCATCCATCCATTCCGGCTGGATGGCATATCCACCGACGGCAGTGCAACGCTTCAGTCGAAAACTTTCCGGACCGAGTTTAGCCTGCCCTCCGTAAACGTTGCCTAGGATGTCTTTTTCACCAGCACAGGCGGCACACGGACACCTTTTTCTCAGGAAATCGAGGAGGAAATAGCTTTCGATTCCGTCACTCCAACGCAGAGCAAGCTCATTGCCAATGACAGTCATGTTTTCCAAGCCGATCTGCATTGGGTTTATTCTAGCCATTGTTGGGAAAGGAAACAAGCGGGAGCCAGGAGCTAGGAGCCAGGAGTCGGGAGTTACGGGGCCACGAGCCACACTGTCCACCACGCTTCTGTGACCTCTGGGCGGTTGCTTTCTTCGATTCGCGTGCTCTCGCCCTTGAAGCCGCCACCAACAGGTGACTGGCCACCCGCAGCTCATTGACTACGATGACGATAAAGATTAGGAAGTAGAAGAATGAGTATCAGCTTTTTCGCCGAATGCACCGTCCTGATTACAGGCGCCTCGGCCGGGATCGGTCGCGAATTCGCCCGGCAACTGGCTCCTACGGTGAACACGATGATCCTGGTAGCACGCCGGAATGATCGCCTGGAAGCACTTGAACTGGAGTTAAAAATCGTTAACCCCCGTTTGGAAGTGTTTTGCCGGCAACTTGACCTCCGCGATCAAGCTGCACTCGAAAGATTTTGCAACTGGCTCGATGAAAGCGGACTGACCGTTGATTTACTGGTCAACAACGCCGGGATCGGCGATCGCGGAGCGTTCATCGACAGCGAATGGGAACGCGTTCATGCCATGCTTCAGGTCAATATTGAAACGCTGACTTATTTGACCTATCGAATCCTTTCCAGTATGCGCAAATCAGGCTGCGGCGCGATCCTCAATGTGAGTTCGGTGGCAAGCTTGGTGCCGGTGCCTCACCTCGCAGTCTACGCAGCCACCAAAGCTTACGTGACGAGCTTCAGTGAAGCGCTCCGGGCGGAACTTCGAAACGCCAATATTTCCGTGACCGCTCTTTGCCCGGGACCGGTTCCAACCGAGTTCTCCGACGTGGCAAGCCGGGGACAGCAGGTCAATGTCACCTCTTCGGCTCAGGACCTGCTCAGCGTACCGGTCCAGGAGGTTGTCCGCCGTGCCTTGGATGCAGTGTCTCGAGACAGGGCGCGGGTTATTCCCGGTCATTTGGTGAGTCTGGCCATGACAGCCGTCGCCTTCCTTCCAATGTTCCTTAAACGGCTGATCCTGAACGCTCAGGCAGCGCGAGAGAAGGCCGCTTCCGGAACGCCCGCCCACCCGGACTATGAGATCTCAGGCATGATTTAGGGTTCGCAGTATGCTCACCCAGATCTATTATTTACTTTTCGGGTTGGTGGCGATCGCCGGCGGCGCGATCGGTTACGCCCGCGCAAAGAGCAAGGCTTCTCTTATCGCCGGTAGCGCGAGCGGCGCCCTTTTGATCATTGCAGGATTGCTCTCTCCCAGCGTGCCCGGTTTTATTCTCGCGCTGATTGTTTCTATTCTCCTGATCGCACACTTCGGCCGATCGTATGCGGCGAAGAAGAAACCGATGCCGGCAATCCCGATGATTGTCCTAAGCGGAATCTGTATCGTATTGACCGCGATCGCCTGGCATACCAGATAGCGACGTTCATGCGCACTGACTCGCCTCGGCAACCTGGGATTCGAGCCTGGTCTGGCGCGATTTTAGCATTCCTCCTGGTGGCTTGTCCGGGTCCGGAGCCTCCCGGGCCGGCCGCCTCGCCGTCCCCCACAATTGTTCCTACTCCAGTTCCAACTACCACTTCCACTCCAACTCCGACTCCGACCCCAACACCGACTCCGTTGCCAGAGACATTCATTCCCTACTCCCGGATGGAAACGGCAAAGCTCTTCAATGGCTTGGAGATCCATTCGAAGGTGATCACGGTCGAAGGCGGGCCTGCCGTCGTGGAGCGGAAGACGCCCGACGCCTATACACTCGAACTCGACATTCAAGCGCGCGTGCCGCAAGCCGCCCGTACTTTGGAACAACTCGCTGGCGCGGACCCTTTAATCGGCACTCTTCTACCCGGACTAAAAGATGAGCTTCCGAGTACGAAAGTTTCGAACTTTTATCACGGGCTCTATCAACTGAAGGTCGAAGCGCTAAATCGGGGTTTGGCCCGGCTCGATCAGATCGTTTCCCGCCACAATTTTTTTGACTGCAACACCATCCTGGAGCTCCAGGACCCGAAGACCAGCCGGAAAGCGCTTCTGATCCAAAGCGACATGGACGTAAATGCAGATGGCTCCGACGCTGATCGCGTTTCCGATGTGGATGGTTCGACGGCAAACTTTCAGCCGTTTACCAGCTATCGCTGGCCTAAGAAAACCGATAAATCGAGCCAGTTCATTCCGGAGCGGGAAGACAAACTGAAACAGCTTCAGTCAGAATTCGAAGCGAAGACAACCTCCCCCGAACGAAAAAAAGTTCTGAAGGATCAAGTGGAGCAAATTCAAAGGGAAATCAGCGACCTGAAGAAATACAGCTTTCTCATCGCGAAGGCTGATCCTTATATCGTACTGCCAGGGTTTATGTTCCGAGCTACGGGCCATCCGTTTCAGCCGAAGCTCGGAGATTGCGCCGTCGTCGTTTATCAAGGGAAATTGTACCCCGCGCTGCTGGGAGATATTGGACCATCGTACAAAATCGGCGAAGCCTCGCTCCGGATCTGCAGCCAGCTCGATCCGCGATCAACCGCCTACAACCGGCCTGCCAGCGATCTGAATATCACTTATATCGTTTTTCCCGGTTCTGCCGAAGAATCGCCCGGACCTCCGGATTTGCCAAAATTGCGTGACCGTTGTTCAACCCTCTTGAGCGAAATAGGCGGGTACACCGGTGAACTCTGGTCGTGGGAGGACATCCTGGCCAAACCATCCCCTTCCCCGTCGGCTTCTCCCTCGGCTTCTCCGTTACCTTCTATTTCTCCTCTTCCCTCTGCCCCTGGGACCGCTACTCCAACTCCAACACCGTCCGTAACACCGTAGAAAAAAGTGGCGGATGGGTCTTCACCGTCCAATCGTGCTCGTCCTCGTCGTCGTGCTCGATTCTTTCCTCGCCGAGCGGACCGAGGAGGAGGACGACGACCACGAGGACGATTAGGAAAAATCCCGCCGCTTTTTCGTGCTCGTCCTCGTCGTCGTGCTCGATTGTTTCCCCGCCGCGCGGATCGAGGACGACGACGACCACGAGCACGATCAGGAAAAATCCCCCCGCTTCTTTTTTCGTGCTCGTCCTCGTCGTCGTGCTCGATTGCTTTCCTCGCCGGACAGAACGAGCACGAGCACGACCACGAGCACGATCTGGAAAAATCCCGCCGCTTCTTTTTTTGTGCTCGTCCTCGTCATCATGCTCGATTGCTTTCCTCGCCGGACAGAACGAGAACGACGGCGAGTACGAGCACGAGCACGATTGAAGAACGCGCCTCACCCCTTTGATATCCTTTGGAGAAAGTAATCAGATTTGTTACATTCATCGCATGCCCAGCTGTCGATTTGCTTTTGCGGTGCATGTGATGGCGGTCCTGGCATTGCAAAAGGACGATTGCTGTCCCTCTTCGCGTTTGGCCCAGACGGTTAATACAAATCCCGTGGTGATTCGGAGGCTTTTGATCGAACTTCAGGAAGCTGGACTAATCCTGACGCTGCGGGGTCCACACGGCGGCGCCACTCTGAAACGCAAGCCGGAAAAAGTAACCCTTCGGGAAATCCACAACGCGGTGGATCAAGGAAACACCTTTGCCACCCATCCCAACGCACCTTCTCCAGAGTGCCCGGTAGGAAGAAACATCTCGAAAGTGATGCAGTGCATCCAAGATCGGGCTAACCGAGCGCTGGCGCGGGAATTGGAGAAAATGACGCTGGCGGATGTCCTCCGCGACTTGCGTCGGGGATAAATGTTCGCTTGATTTGTAACAAAAAGAGTTACATTACCACTGTCCTAAGGAGATCTATATGCTTTCTGAATTCGAGCCGACCTGGGTTCCAGTTTTCCTTGAAAATTCCAGCCAAACGCTGTCTGCCGAACGAGATTTGTTCACTGACGGCCAACTGCTTGATGCTTATTCAGAGACGGTCAGCGGTGCCGCCACGAATGTCGCTCCGGCCGTCGTGAATATTCAAATCAAAAATCCCTCCCTCGGGAGAAGAGGCGAAGGGAGCGGAAGCGGATTCTTTATTGCCCCGGACGGTTTTATCCTGACCAATAGTCATGTTGTCCACGACGCTCAATCGATCGAAGTGACTCTGCACGATGCGCGAACCTTCACCGCGACGCTGATCGGAGAAGATCCCGACACCGACCTGGCTGTCATCCGCATTGATGCCGCGCAGCTTCCGTTTCTTCCTTTTGCCGATTCCAAGAAGTTACGGGTCGGCCAGATTGCCATCGCAATCGGCAGCCCGTACGGTTTTCAGCAAACAGTGACCGCCGGGGTAGTCAGCGCTTTGGGTCGATCGATGAGGGCCCAATCCGGTCGACTGATGGATGATATCATTCAAACGGATGCTGCGTTGAATCCCGGAAACTCTGGAGGTCCTCTGGTCAACTCCTCGGGAAAAGTCATCGGCGTGAACACTGCGGTGATCCTGCCCGCACAGGGGCTTTGTTTTGCGATCGCGGCTAACACAGCGCAACTGGTCGCAGCGTGGCTGATCCGGGACGGAAAAATCCGGCGTAGTTACCTCGGGTTGGCCGGTCAGAATACGACGATTCATCCGAGATTGGTTCGCCACCACAAACTATCCAACAGCCAGGGCGTATTAGTGACTGGGACCGAACCGGACGGGCCGGCCAGACAAAGCGGGCTCGCAGAAGGAGACATCATTATCGCCTTTAAGGAGACACCGGTCTCGAGCATCGACGACCTTCATCGGGTACTGATCGGAAGGGAAATCGGAGTCAGATCCGTACTAAAGGTGATTCGTGGCGTCGAGATGGTCGAACTGGACGTGGTTCCTCAGGAACTTCCGAAGCGCTGACGCTTCACAGAAGTTCAGGAGTTGCAGAATCTGGAGGGAATCCTGGTAGGGAGGCAAACGGCAGGCGCCGGTTCCTGAGGTCCTGTAACTCCTGTAACTACTGAACTCCTTCGGGCCGTTGACGGTCTCCGGAATGGTGATTTCTTACGAACGATGACGTTCGAACAAATAGTCCGGATCGCGGAAGGTTACTCTGAGCTCGGCATGCTGGATGACGCGCTCGCGCAACTCGCCCTGTTGGATCCCGAGCTTGAGGATCGCTTTGAGATCCTGAGAATGAAAATCGACATCCTTCTCCGAAAAGCGGATTGGAAAGAAGCTCTTCGACTAAGTCTGCAGTTCTGTTCCTTGCATTCGAACCAACCTTATGGCCACGTTCATGCAGCGTTCTGCCTTCACGAGCTCGGACGGACGCCAGAAGCAAAACAGACTTTGCTGGACGGGCCTGCATCACTTCTGGATGAGCCGGTTTATTACTACAATCTGGCTTGTTACGACACTGTGTTAGGGAATCTGGAACAGGCCAAAGTCTATTTGCGCGCAAGTTTTCGCCTGGATAAATCCTTCAAAGAACTGGCGAAATGCGACCCAGACTTGAAGCAAATACGGGATGAACTGTAGCGTTCTGTCCAGGCGATTTTGATGCGACTAGACGGATAGGACACGAACGCATGGATCTACAAGGCTTCAGCCATCTCTTCACAGAGAATTTTGATCAATTGGGCGAGCTCGGCGCTTCCGTCTGTATCCGGAACCGGGGCGAAGAGGTCGTGCATCTTGCCGGCGGCTACCGGGACCGAGAGAAGACCCTCCGCTGGACCAAGGAAACGCCAGTCTTGATCTGGTCGGCCACGAAAGCGCTTGCGTCCGCCTGCTTGATCCATGCCGCTTGCCAGCATCGGATTGAACTGGATCGCAAGGTCATCGATTTATGGCCGGAGTATGGGCAGAACGGAAAGGCTGACACCACCCTTCTCCATGTTTTGTCGCATCAGGCTGGTCAACCGGCTCTTCGCCAGCTCTCGGTCTCTATCTCGGATCACCAGGCGGTGGTCGATCAACTGGCCCGGCAAGAACCATTCTGGAAACCCGGTGAAAGGCACGGTTACCACCCTAGAACTTACGGATTTCTGGTTGATGAGTTGGTCCGCCGCATTACCAACGGCATACCGATTGGCACTTACTTTCGCCTCATCTTTGGTGACCCACTGGGTTTGAATCTTTGGATCGGACTTCCCGAATCGCTCGCCCAGGATGTATCCCCTATTTATGCGCCGCGGAGAACTCAGAGGTCGGAATTCGAGGAACCGTTTTACCAAGCGCTTTCCGAACAGGGATCTCTCACACGGATGGCGTTTTCGTCTCCCGCCGGACTCCATTCTCCGTCGCAAATGAATGATCCGGCCGTGCGCAGGCAGTCGATCCCTTCCTTGGGCGGGATCGGCACCGCTGGAGCGCTAGCGCGATTCTATGAAATCTTTTGTTCGGATGAAATCTTTTCCTCGGAGATCGTTCGACGAATTGCCATAACGCAATGCACGGGCGAAGATCAAGTTCTTCGCGTTCAGACTGCGTTCGGCATCGGATTCATGAAAGACCCCTTAGAAGGCAACAAGAAGGCTCGGAATATATTCGGTCCTGAGCTGAATGCCTTTGGTCAGCCCGGGTCTGGCGGCAGCGTGGGCTTCTGCGACCCGAAGAATGGCATCAGCTTTTCGTATGTAATGAATCAGATGGAACCAGGCCTTTTTCCGAACGAAAAATCACTCAGACTCGTCGATCACATTTATCAACGGTCCGAGGAAAATCAATGACCTTGACGCCGACGGAGCCGATCCTGATTCTCTCGGACCTGCACCTTGGCCATCGCGCTTCACGGATAAAGCATCCGGAACAGCTAATCCCGATTTTGCATGGAGCGGGCTCAGTCATCTTCAACGGTGACACCTCAGAGATGCGGACCTCGGAAGATCGGCAGCTGGGCCGCAAGCTCGCTGCGGATTTAGCACGAATCTGTCACCAGGTGGGACGAAAAGCATTTTTTGTGAACGGCAATCATGATCCGACAGTCTCGGCCACCAATCATCTTGATCTGGCCGATGACGCGATTTTAGTGACCCACGGAGACATTCTCTTTCTCGACGTTGCGCCCTGGAGCCGGGATGCGGGGCATTACCGGAAAAAACATCTCCAGATCCTGGAAGGGCTGAGTCCAGACGGTTACGTCGATTTTGAAAAACGGCTTTTGGCCTCAAAACGGACGTCAATTGAGCTGCAAATGCTTGAGAACCCGCTGACTCGCGGACGTTCGTCAGGGTTTCGTCTTTTACTTCACAACTGTTGGCCCCCATGGCGCCCCCTGATGATCATCAAAGCCTGGCGTGAAGTTCCGGAATTAGCTGCCGATCTAGCCCGCGTTTTCCGTCCAGAGGCACGATTTGTCATTGTCGGGCATACGCATTGTCCGGGTACTTGGCAGGTTGAGTCGCGCGTCATCATCAATACCGGAAGTTTCGTTCCTTATTTCGGTGCTTGCGTTGCGATCCTCGAATCGGGCCGGCTCGAAGTCAGGCAAATCAATCTTCGCCAAGGCCAATTCGTGATTGGTAAAATGCTGCGTAACTTTACGGTCGAGCGGCTTGGCTAGATGCACTATTCGGAAGAGCCGTGAGCTGATTCTTTCCCGACGCTGGCACTGACACTGTCATTTCTCCTCAACAGCCGGATGATTTCACGTCCTTCACGTTCAGGATAGGCTCGGCGAGGTTTTAATTCTTCGACGAGCTCAAAATGAGTTCCGAAGAGTAGGTCGAGCTCTTCGCGGGTCACCTCGAACGGCGGACCGCCCTCCTCCGGCATTTCGCCGGGATCCCAGGGATTCAGGAAGAAAATTGCCAGCAAAGCACCCTTGGGCTTTAAGGCGCGGGTAATTGCCCGCACGTAATCCACGCGCCGTGCGGGCTCCAACGCGCAAAAGCAGGTGTGCTCAAAAACCCAGTCAAAGCGGTTTGTCAGTCCAATGGGAAGATCAAAAAGATCCGCCCACTGATAGGTCTCATTTCCGGCGAGAGAGAATCGCCGAGCCCGATCGAGCGCACTCGGGGCGATGTCCAGACCGATGACCTTTGCACCCGGGGAGGCGGCGGCAATGGCTCGGACATCATGTCCCGAGCCGCAACCCGGCACCAGGATATCGCCGCGGATCGAGCCCCGACTCTCAAGCCACTCCAAAAGCGGCGGCGCCGGCGCCCCCTTTTCCCAAGGGGTATCGCCGGCTTCGTATCTCTGTTCCCAATTCAATTGATTAGCCGACGCCGGCCGCGAAGAAGGATTGGATAAAAAACACGATTCCCACCAGGCCAACGGCTAAACTCGCCAACCAAAATGGCCGGCTTCGAATCAAGACAGAAATTGCTCCCACCGCAATAGCGATTTGGAACATCGTCACGCTGCTTGCCAACACCTCATGCGTGCGCAGATGAATCTGCGCCTCCTTTTCCAACTCCTCGGCCTTTTTCTCAATCTGCCCTTTGTCCCGCTCATATTGCGCAATTTTTTCTTGGTCGGGGCCGGGAATCGGCTTTCCGAGTGCTTCGAGGACTTCGGTTTTGCTCGTCAGCGATGTTTCCTTGATGCTTTTGGATTGGTAATAGCTCCACTGATCGGATGATTCGATCTGCGACATCATGGCTTCATTGGCATGATGTCCTGCCTTCATTGAGGCCACAGCGGCAAACCCGGCCAGAAGAGCCGAACTGAGAGCGACGCCCAGAACCCATTTTTCGCGGGCATGCTCAGCATGATGATGGATTTGTTCATGCAGATGTTCAGTGGGGACCTCGGGAGCTTCCATAGCGTTTCTACCAAATAGCGCAGCCTAACCCCAACGACAATGGTTCTGACAGTAATCGAATAATGCGTGAATATTTGCCGCCTCCGGTTTAGGATCGAAAACATTGTGGAAGCCCCCTCTCCCTCCGATTTAGAAGTTCTGACCTTGGGGCAGGATCTTTTCAGTTTCCTGCTCGATAACACGCCCGACCAGGTCTATTTCAAGGATCTGCAAGGTCGTTTTTTACGCGCCAGCCGCGCGGTGGCCAGATGCATGGACGTTGAGAACCCGCTGGATCTCATCGGAAAGAGCGATTTCGATTTTTGGTCGCAGCAAACGGCCCAAGAGGCGTTCGACGACGAGCAGCGTATTATCAAGACCGGGCAACCGATGGTGGGCAAAGTCGAGAAACTGATCCACGCGGATGGAAGAGTTACCTGGGATTACACGACCAAATTGGCGCTGAGAGATTCTTCGGGTCAGATCATCGGAATTTGTGGCATTAATAAAGATTTCACGGCCATCAAGAAGATGGAAGATGCGCTAGCAGAAGAGCGCAACCGATTACGGATCACCACCGCTGAGTTGGAGGCGAAGAATGCCCAGCTCGAAGCCGATTTTCGGATGGCGCGCGAGGTCCAAATGGCGCTTCTGCCCCGGGACTATCCGACTCTTTCGCATTTTGGCAGCTCAGGCTACAGTGCCCTCTCTTTTGCGCATTGCTATCGGCCGGCCGAAGCCGTGGGAGGCGACTTTTTTGATATCTTTCCGCTCTCCCCGACGCGGGCCGGCATCTTCATCTGTGATGTCATGGGGCACGGATTGCGCGCGGCTCTGGTAACGGCAATCATCCGGACGCTGCTGGAAGAACTTAGGCCATTGATGCAGAATCCGGGTCGCTTCCTGAGCGCACTCAACCTGCAGCTTCGCGCCATCTTGGAACGGGTCGACGAACCATTCATCGCCACCGCGTTTTATTTGACCGCCGACACCGCGACGAAGGAGACGCAGTTTGCCAATGCCGGTCATCCCGCGCCCCTGCGAGTCAGACGTAACGAGCGGACGGTCGAACGGATTTCCTCAGAAGGTGGAAGACCCGGTCCCGGCTTGGGACTGTTCGATGAAGTGAATTATACAACGTCCCGTTCTACGTTTGAGCAAAACGATTGCATCCTCTTGTTCACGGACGGGATTTACGAGGTCGAATCCCCGGAGGGAGAACAGTTCGGAATGGATGCCGTGATTTCCAGCCTGCGATCGCACGCGGATTTGCCAGCCGAAAAACTGTTCAACGCCTTATTGGCAGATGCCTGCAGTTTCTCCAAGAAGTCGGAATTCGACGACGATGTTTGCATCGTGGCTGTCGAGCAGTCGTGAGGGTGCCTAGGGCAGGTTGCCGCGGGGAGCCCCGGCGGCAGGTAGGGAGAAGCTCCGGGTAGGGTGAGGCTCCGCCCGAACTGGCGCATCCAGCGTTGGCCTGGCCTGCGACGTCACCCCCTTAAATCAGTCGTTCGAGTCGACCACGATTTGCAAGCTGTTGACTTGGTAAGACAGAAAAATGCGTGACGCGAAAATTCCAACTTCTGTTCGGGCGACGTGAAATGATCAAATAATCCGAGCGAGAATTTTGGGGGTTGACGTTGTCGAACGAGGCCAAGTGGGAAGCCCCGGTTCGGACGGAGCCTCACCCTACCTGCGGCAGGCAACCCAAACGATCGGCCAGGTCGATCAGGTCCGTCGCAATAAAATCCCAGTTTTGCTTGGGGCTCAGATCGGTTGTCTGTCCCGGTCCATGTTCCGTTGGACGTGAGATAAACGCCGTGCCCATGCCTAGCTCTTTCGCCGCTGCCAGATCATAGTTATGGGCTGCAGCCATGATCACCTGTTCGGGCCGCAGTCCGAGGAAACCGCAAACTCCAAGATACGTTTCAGGGTCAGGTTTGTAGTGCCGGAACAGGTCTGCCCCGAAAATGACATCCCAGGGAAGTTCAGCAAATTTCGCAAGATCGACTAAGAGGGACAGATTTCCGTTGGAGAGCGGCCCAATGATGTAGTTCTTCTTTAAGCGACGAAGCCCTTCCACGGCGTCAGGCCAAGGAGAAAGCCGGTGCCAGCGAGACGTCAAGAAGCGAAGGTCGGATTCCGGCAGTGAGGCAATACCGAATTCCGGCAACAGTTCAACCAGCGCAGCATAGTGAAGTTCGTCCAGGATGGTCCACTCCAGCGCGCCGTGGCGGACTCGATCCATGTTAGGTGCGTAGGCCGCACGCCACCGGTCTGCCATCCTCTCCCAGGGCGCCTCAAGATCACGCTCCATTCCGAAGTTTTGCAGGGAGACAATTAAACTCCCGCGCCAGTCGACAATCGTTCCGAAGGTGTCGAAAACAATGGCGCGCACAGCGGTTTCCGGATTACCGAGCCAGCGGCTCGTAAGGCTAGCCATGCTCTTCCATTACGCTCTCGGACTTGATTGGTCCAGAGCGCTTGCGGATGTGAAGCATTCCTGGTTTGCCAAGATCGAAGACGGCAAAGCGGGGCGCTTCGCATACAATTGACGCCAGGGAGCCTTTCCGAGTACTCTGACCCTAACTTGGCCTAGAATCCGAAAATCAGGGGATAGGTGGGCCTCGATGGCAAATTCGGAATCCGGGTTAATTCCCCCGAGAACAATCTATGGCTGGTAAACCCAATTTCTCAGAATCGGACCGAACAGATAAGAAAATGCTCTTTCGTGCGGTCATCGCCAGCACGGTCGGCACCACGATCGAATGGTACGATTTCTTTCTTTACGGTATCGTCACGGGACTGGTGTTCGCGAAAACTTTTTTTCCAAACTCGGATCCGTTGGTCGGCACCTTGCAAGCCTTCACGATCTATGCCGTCGGGTTTGCCGCGCGCCCTGTGGGTGCGGCTATTTTTGGCCATTATGGAGACAGAATTGGGCGCAAGGCAGCGTTGGTCGCCACGTTGCTATTGATGGGCATTGCGACGGTGCTAGTCGGATTCGTACCGACTTACTCTCAGATCGGGATCTGGGGTGCTGTCATTCTGACGGTGTTGCGCTTTGTCCAGGGCATTGGCGTCGGAGGCGAGTGGGGAGGATCCGTTTTGCTGGCCATGGAATGGTCCAAAAACCACGGCAATCGCGGATTTATTGCTTCTTGGCCCCAGTTTGGCGTGCCGGCCGGCTTGTTCCTGGCAAACTTGGCGGTGATCGTTTTCAACAACATCTCGGGAGATAAATTCCTCGAGTGGGGCTGGCGGGTGCCATTTATCCTCAGCGCCATCCTGATCATCATCGGCCTCTGGATTCGTCTCGGGATTCTGGAAACCCCGGTTTTCGCCAAACTGATCGCCGAAAACAAGATCGAGAAAGCTCCGGTGCTGGAAGTCATCAAGCGACAGCCAAAATCGATTCTCCTGTCGGCCTTGATTCGACTGGCAGAACAAGCTCCCTTTTATATTTTCACCGCCTTTGTCTTTTCGTACGGAACCACGGCCCTCAAAGTGGACAGAGGTCTCCTGCTCAACGCGGTTCTGCTGTTCGCGGCATTCCAGCTTTTTGCTATCCCCTTTTCCGGGTACATTTCGGATCGGATTGGACGGAAAAGAATCTACTTGCTGGGGGCAGGGCTGATGGTGGTCAGCGGCTTTATTTTCTTCGGGTTACTCGACACCCGCAACCCGGCCTTGATCACCCTGGGTATCGTATTCGGAGCCATTCCGCACTCCATCGTTTACGGAACCCAGGCTTCCTTGATTGCCGAACAGTTCACGCCTCGGATGCGATACAGTGGATCCTCGATGGGGTACCAACTCGCTTCGCTGATCGCCGGCGGCCCCGCCCCGATTGTCGCCGCCTACCTTTTTTCTATCTTCAAAACCGGCTCGTCGATCGCTGTTTATATCGCCATTTGCGCACTGATCGGATTTGTGGCGACTCTTTTCATGACGGAGTACTCGCACCAGGACATCTCCGAAGAATACGCGCACGTCCCTGGCAGGTAAGACCAATGACAGGTTGAGCTCATTAGGTTTTTTCATCCTCCCGAAGCGCAGGGAAAATGTTGAAGATATCGATCAACGTCGGACGGCTTACGTACATCACCCCAATAGTTTGCGGGTTGCCGTTGATCTGCGCCGTGAAGTGATCACCGGCCCGGTGACCTATCAAGACGGTCCCAAGAGGAGAATTATAGGGGATGGGGATGACTTCCCCTTTTTCGGGAAAGTGATGATCTCTTGCTCCCGCGATCAAGACGGTTTGCTTTTCGCCGCCAAGCTGAATTTCGGTCACCGTTCCCAGTTCGATCGCGACGACCGGTTTCTCCGTCGCCCAAGACAGGGGATCGACCACCAGATGGCCCTGCGCTATAAGCTGGTTCATTTCCCCGGTCAGCCGCCGTTGGATGCGACCCATCGTCCGAAACTTCTCCTTGGCCGCCTGGTAGGGAGCGTTTTCGCTTAGGTCGCCATCCTGCTTGGCAATTTTGGCTTCCCGAAGAGCGTCGTTCTTCTGAGCCTTGGTGACTTCAAATTTGTCTCCCAATTCCCAGGCACTGACCGTTGAGAGGATGATTTTCTCCGGCATGGTATCTCACCGGTGGTCCGATTGACCGGAATAATCAAGCACTGGTGGAACTGTTTTGTGCGGCACCGCCGTTTGATAATTAGTAGGTATTTTGTTGGGCGGGATGATTATCCTGTCTCTCACAAGAACCATCCGTTTGAATTCACGGATGGATTTGTAAATTGGATACCTAGGACATGCCCATCATGAGTGTGACGAAACAGACCGTTTTTCGCCTTATCATCGAAGTACTGATCTATACCGCGCTGGTTTCGGTCTACCTGGCGTTGGTCCTGCATTTTCTGGTGAGCTGGCTTCACGAATTATTTGCCAAGCAACGCGTTACTTACGCGTTCGTAGCAATCTTGCTGATGCTCGTTCAGTCCGTCGGACTGGAGCGACTGGTGTCCACTCTGGTCCATGTCACCCGACGACGGAGAGAGCCCTAAGCCAATGTATTTTCCGATCTCCGGAGTCCATCTCAATCCGATTTACCTGATCTTCGTCGGATTTATCATCGGAGTTTTGGGGGGATTTTTCGGGGTGGGAGGCAGTTTTCTCACCGCTCCGGCACTCTTCGCAGCGGGACTTCCGATGAATTTTGTCGTCGGGACTGACCTTGCCCATATTGTCGGGAAATCGATTGTCGCCGCGCGCACCCATCGTGTTCTCGGCAATATCGACATGAAGCTGGCCTCCATCATGGTGATTGGGACGATCGGCGGGTCTGAGGCCGGTGTGCAGGCGATCGAAATCTTGAAAAAGGGTGCCCACGTTGAATTAGTGGTCGGGACCGTCTCGATCATCGTGTTCACCGGGATCTCAATTTTCTGCGCCTGGGAAAGTTGGATGGCACTGCGAATGAATCGGAGCAAGGACCAGCCGACTCAAAACCGGAAAGAGGATGTCACGGCCATCGATGGTTTTGCGAAGGCTCTTCAGCGCATCAAGCTTGCACCGCAAGTCAGTTTGCCGCATTCGGGAATCGATTCTATTTCGTTCTGGGCGATCCTCTTCGTCTCGTTCATCGGGGGAATTTTCAGCGGTTTTCTCGGCGGAGGCGCCGGTTACATTCGCATGCCCTCCATGGTCTATCTTCTCGGCATTCCAACTCATATCGCGGTCGGTACGGATCTATTCGAGATCATCATTTCCGCAAGTTACGGCACCATCCGGCACGCGATGAACGGGAATGTCGATATCGTGATTGCCCTGGTCATGCAAACAGGGGCGGCTCTCGGCGCCCGGATCGGAGCCAACTTGACGCAATATTTCACCGGTCCGCGCATCCGGCTCGCGTTTGCCCCGCTTCCGCTCTTAGGGGCTATCGTGATTGCTCAGAAACTTCTCACCAGCCATCAACCTTAACCAAATTGCTATGAAAATTCTTGTTTGCAGTGACGGTTCGGAGCGGGCACGCAGGGCGCTCGCTTCCGCAGCAACGATTGCCAACGCTACCAAGGCCGAGACCACGATTTTTGGGATCATCGAAGCCGAGGCAGACGAACCTAGACTGCTGGAGGCGTTACGCACGGAATCAAGAATCTTTCATCAGGAGAACGTTCAGCTGCAGATCGTTACCAAATTTGGCGACCCGGTGGCAGAAATCATCCGCCGTACGGAGGAAACGGCCTATGACCTTGTCGTCATCGGGACAGAACGCAAAGGCGCTCAGGGATTCTTTCTTCCTTCGACCAAGGCCTATTCGATTACCGAGGCGATTATCCCGCCCGTGCTGGTGGTTCCCGCTTTGCGCCGAGATATCAAACGAATCCTGATTTGCAGCGGTGGCGGCGCTTATATCGAAAACGCGGTCAGATTCACCAGCAAAATAGCTAAGGATCTCTCGGCGCAGGTCACGCTCCTGAATGTCACACCTCTACCGGCGGCGATGCACGGGACAATTTTACGGCGTCAGGAAGATGAGGCAGTTTTACTGAATTCGAACTCCGCATTGGCTCGCAATTTACGAACCGAGAAAGAGATTATCGAAACCGCCGGAGTATCTGCGGTCGTGAGGATCCGGCATGGAATCGTCATCCGGGAGATCCTCGCTGAAATTGAGGAAAACGATCATGATCTCGTCGTGGTGGGGTCCTGGCCGGTACGCGATGCGTTACGCAACTACGCGATCGGAAATGTCATGCGGGAAATCGTGAATCGAACGGATCGCCCGGTGCTGGTGATCCGAAGCGACATCGAACCGGCTTCTTTGAAACAGCGGCTGCGCAACCTGGTCAAAAAGCTGGGCGGGAAACAAGACGCCAAACGATGGAAAAAAGCCGACCAATCAAAAAAGCTCGGCGCCTAACACGGTTTTTCCTGATTTGCGCGATCTCCATCTGTTCGTGCGCGAACGCCAAGTCTGCCGACAACTTGATCGTCTACGATCTGGTCCCGGATCTTAACAGTTTTTTGCGAGCGGCTCCCAAAGAGAAGGAAAGCCGCGCAAAGCTTTTTGCGCTAACAATGATCAGGGCGCACCCGGAAATCTACGACCGGCCGGAGGTATTCAAGACAGATATTGGGACGCTGGAACAGTACCTGGACGAGCTCAACGGCTATCTCCCGGCGATCGAATATATTCATCAGCGGTTCGAAGAACAACGCGCATCCATTCAGACAAAATTTCTGAATGCCTTTCCCGACTTCGATGCTTCCAGAGCCAGAGTCTACCTGATGCTTTCCCTGTTCCGTTTCGATGGAAAGATTCCACATGACAATCCTCGGATGCTCCTCCTGGGATTGGATGGCCTGGCCAAATTTCACGGAGCTGAGGTGCGTCTGCCGGTGATCCTTTCCCACGAGCTATTTCATGTCTACCATTTTCAGGTTAACCCACTGCCGCCCGATATTGACCAGATCCAACTCTGTCGCTTGATCTGGCAGGAAGGACTAGCGACCTACGTCAGCCAGATGTTGAATCCTGATGCATCCTTAGCCGACGTGCTCCTGGACACGCGGCTGGCTGAAGAAGGCCCGAAATATGTTCCAATGGTCGCCCACAGTTTATTGTCACAACTTGAATCGACAGATGACCCCACCACTGCCCTCTATTTGTCCTATCGGCGGGGCGGCCTGATTCCGGCTCGCATGGGTTATCTGATCGGGTACGAAATTGCCAAGAGAATGGCAGCCATTCATCCGGTGACAGAACTTGCTCGTTTGCGCGGGTGGTCACTCCTGACCCTGGTGCGTCGCGAAATGGAGTTTCTAGCGACCGGAGGGATGCAAAAATGAACAGTCCTCCCTACGAACGTCCGTGACTGCCATGCGACGATTTTCTGCCCTTCGCGTAGTTCTCGCAAGGAAGCCACGTTGTCCCACCAAAGAGCTTTTTAGCAATTAACGCTAGTCCCTCCTCTGTGACCTCCGTGGCCTCTGTGCGATGATTTTCCGCCTTCGCGTAGTTCTCGCAAGGAAGTCATGATGTCCACCAAGGAGCTTCCTGGTAACTCTTCATTTCTTTCTTTTTTTGGCGTACTTTCCGTCGTGCCTGTCACCATCCAGTTACCGGACCTGGATTCTCAGACCGAGTTTAATCTCGCACGCTGGGAGCAAGTATTGGCTGATACCACCTTGGCGACACTCTCTTATCGCATTGAGACCGATCAGCATGGCCACATCCTCATGAGTCCCCCTCCAGCTCCCCTTCATGGTCAGCGCCAAATCCAGATCGGCGTTCTTTTCCACCAACTGCTGCCGGCCGGAAGGATCGTGTCAGAATGCCCTCTTTCGACCGCCGGTGGGGTCAAAGCCATCGACGTTGCCTGGCTCGCCCCCGGTCGCCCCGAAAATATCAGCCAACTGATCTTGTTCGAACGCGCTCCCGAGATCTGCGTTGAGATTGTTTCTCCTTCCAACTCACGCTCTGAAATCACCGAGATGCGCGCCTTATACTTCGATGCCGGCGCAGTCGAGATCTGGGTTTGTGCGTTGGACGGTTCTATCTCCTTTTTTACCTCTCCTCACCAACAGTTACCTGCTTCTTCAATTTGCCCGCCCTTTCCTGTCCGGATCCTGTAATCCTTTTCTCGGTATCCGCGTCACATTGCCCTTTGCGAATCGTCAAAAGCTGCCTTTCTTTCGAGTGTTATGAGTGGTGGAGAATATTTTGTAGAGCATCCGACGTTGCGAGGGTTCATCAAGGTAGCCACCGAAATCGTCAGGGGAGAATACGACGTTACGGCCAAATTGAGTCAACTGCGAAGGCCGTACAAAGCTTTGCTCAGTGATCCGGATTGGTTACCGGCGGAATTCCAGCAACCCTCTGGGAACAGCACGATGGGAGACGGAATTGCCTCCCTGCTGTTGTATCGATCGGAACTTAAGGATCTTTCACTGTCGACGCTGGTGGTCGCGCCCGGCCTCGCCACACCAGTTCACAACCATCTGGCCTGGGGTCTGGTCGGACTCTACCAAGGGGACCAGGAAGAAGAAGAATACGAAGCGCATAATCATGAAGCGGAAACAAGCTTTCGGCCGCTGAATTTACGGACGAAACGTGTTCTCAAAAAAGGTGACTTCTACGAACTCGTCCCGCCATGGAACGATGTCCATCGCGTCCGGACGATTTCATCCGAACCGTCTGTCAGTTTGCATCTATTGGCGAATGACATCGGCTGTGTGGTCCGCCAGAAATTTGATCCCGAAAGCGGACGCACGGAACCGTTTCGTTCCGGCTGGAGCAATGCCCCCTGCGAGGAGCGGTGAAGCCGATCGTCCCGTCTTCTCATTATCGTCGTTGTCGATCGCTTCTTCAGCAGCAGGCCAAGAACGACCACGAGGACGATCGGATGATCCAGTGGTTCCCGCCTTTTTGTTTTCGTTCCCCCGTCCCCCCTGACACTGACACTGGCACTGACACTTCTCGGTCTATTCAGAATCGACAGGACAAATAGGTTCCGGCAGAGTCAGCATCTCTATGTGGTCACAGGTATATGACCCCCTCCATAACATTGTGCTTTCGGCTCTGCTTGCTGCCGTACCCGTGGCTGTGCTGCTCGGGGCTCTTGGTGTCTTCCATGTAAAGGCTCATCTTGCCGCGTTAGTGGGTCTGGCTGCCTCATTACTCATCTCTGTATTCGAGTTTGGCATGCCTGTTCAGAAGTCGCTGATGGCTGCCGTATTCGGAGCTGCCTACGGCTTGCTGCCAATCGGATGGATCATCCTGAACGTGATCTTCCTTTACCAACTGACCT
>DATHPI010000333.1:0-10222 GCA_035484035.1 Chthoniobacterales bacterium | reverse complement strand
CCACCGACCCGATTCCCCCCTCTGTGGCCTCCGTGACCTCTGTGCGATGCTTCTCCCAGTCGGTTACTACTTGCACGGGAGCCACGGTGTTCACTGAACAACTTTTAGCCACCGATCCGACTCCCCCCCTCTGTGGCCTCTGTGACCTCTGCGATGCTTCCCCCGTACGGCTACTTCCCGCGCCGGAGCCACGGCGTTCACTGACCGGTCGCTTGCACATTGATCCAGAGTGACGTAAAACACTCCGTAGTTCGTTCCATGCAGCGCCTCCTGACCATCGCTTTACTCCTGCTGAGCTTGACCTTTCTGGGTCAAGCTCGGGTGGACCCATTCTCTTGCGGTGCAACGGTGGCTTATTCCGGCACCAGCGATTCTGGGTGCCAAAAGAGCTGCTGCAAGAATTCCTCCTGCTGTAAGACCCAACGCCCGAAAGAAGCCGCACCATCGTACTCCAACGGCAGCTTGATAGCCAAGTTGGACTCAGTCGACGGTAATTTTTTATTGAGCCGGCTGTTGCTCATTCTGCCGGTGCCGACTGGATCAGTGGAATCCATCGATACCGTTGGATACTCTCCTGCAGTGCTGACCACGAACTGCGTTCGATTGATCTGAGCGTCCTGAAACTACGGGACCAGTGTGTCTTGGCAGCGCTTTCCATGGCGTAGCCTCCAGGCACAGCCAATCCGTAATCCTTCGTCCGGATATTTTCGCTCTGATCTATGAATCATCCATTTTGCCCTCATTCAATTTTCCTCACCGCACTTGTGCAGGTGTTCTTGGCGCCTCCATACCTAATGGGGGGCCAAGGGTCTGTTTCTCTTGATAAGGTCACTCAGATGGCGCTGGAGAGAAATCCGAGCATCGCTGCCGCGCGTGCCCGGTGGAGAATGGCCTCCCAGCGAATTCCGCAAGAAGCTGCTTGGGAAGACCCGAAGCTGAATTTCCGATCGCTCCTGGGCCGGTTCGTCGAAGTTCCGGCGAACGGCTTCAGCAATCAGACGGTCAGCCTCGAACAAAGCATTCCGATTTCCGGCCGGAATCGGAGTCGTGAAAGAGCCGCCGCCGCCGAGGCAGTAGCCGCCTTTCAAGACTTGCGACGCCAAGAACTGGAGGTGGTAGCCAAAGCACGATCCACTTTTATCCAACTCGTTAGCCACTATGAACTGCTGGACTTAAATCAAGCGGAAGAAACTGCGCTCTCCCAAATCATTGAGAGTAGCCGCGCCAAGTTTGAAGGGGGAGCGCTGCCAGAGTCCGATCTGCTAGCGGCCCAGATCGAGCAACAAAAATCGACCGAGGAACGGCAAGATCTTGAGCAAGAGCGCTCAGAGGAAGAGACTGCACTCAAGGTTTTGCTGAACCTGGACGCTTTTCAGCCCTTGGGGCGAGCAGACCTCCGAAAGCTTCCTCCGGTCAATCTCGATACGCGCGACCTCCGATCGCGAATTCTCCTGAACAACCCCGCAGTTCTTCAGGCCAATGCCAATCTAGTCGCAGCAGAATCGCGCTACCAACTGGCGAAGAGAGAATGGATTCCGGATCCTACCGTTAGCGTTCAAGCGGACCACTACGATGCGGGGTCACAACTGGTGAGCGAAGTCTCAGGCGGGATATCGATCAGTTTACCATGGCTTAACGAAAAGAAATACAGCGCCGGTGCACGGGAAGCACTCGATCAGGTCACGGCGGCCCGAGGTGACCTGGAAGAGGCAAGAAACAAGGTCCTTGGACAGCTTAAAGACCAGCTGCAAAAGCTGCAAACACTTCACCACCATGCTGATCTTTACACAAACAGCCTGATCCCGAGCGCCAAGCAAAATTTCTCGGCGAGTCAATCAGAATACGAAACCGATAGAACATTATTAACAAACGTTCTTTTATCCCAGCGTAATCTTTGGGAAATCGAAGCCGCCTACCGCCAACACCTCACGGACTACCAAATAGCTCTGGCTGAGCTGGAGTCTTTGGTCGGCTCTAATCTCGGATTTTTTGGCGAGGCGTCTAAAGGACTAACAAAATGAAATACCGGCTCATCGCTTTCTCACTATCGCTTTTTCTGCTGTTGTTGGCCTCCTGTTCAAAGCCGGCCCCCGCTGTTTCCGCCAAGGATGATATCGACTACTACACCTGCACGATGCACCCGTGGGTTCATTCGAAGAAGCCTGGCGCTTGTCCGGTTTGCGGCATGGATCTGGTGCCGGTCAATAAAACCAAGCCTCCAGGCGAACAGGCAAATCAAATACCAGCCAATTTAAAGTCGGTGGCCCAACAGGAGTCGCACGAGTTCGAGGTTCCGAAGGAGCGCCAGCAGCAGTTCGGCGTCACCTACGCTGAAGTGAAACGGGAACGACTGAGACGCTCGGTGCGGACGGTCGGTTTGGTAACAGCGGACAAGGGTCGTCAATGGATGTATGTGCCGCGCACCGACGGATACGTGCAAAAGCTTTACGTCACCTCGCCTGGTCAAACGGTCGAGACCGGTCAGCCACTCCTGCAGATCTACAGTCCGGACCTTGCGACATCCGAACAGGAACTGATCAAGCTTTTGGAAAACCGTGATCGCGGTACATCCCGTGATATCGATTCGTTGATCCAATCTGCGAAGCGCCGTCTGCGCCAATGGAATCTGACTGACCAACAAATTGAAGAGCTGGAAAAGAACCGCATTGCTTCTGAATCGCTGACCTTGCTCTCACCGTTTGCAGGAGTCGTCGAGGATGTAGCCGCGGATCAGGGAGCAAGATTCTCGATGGGTCAGAAACTGATCAGCGTGGCTGACCTGTCCGTGGTCTGGGTCTGGGCGGAGTTTTATCAAAACGAGATCCCCATGATCCACGCCGGCCAGGCAATCTCGATCACCTCCGGTTTCGACCAATCATTTGCGGGTGTGGTTGCATTGATTAATCCGTTCGTCTCAACTTGGCAACGGACGACGAAAGTCCGCATTGATCTGCCGAATCCCGATCTGCAGCTCCGACCAGGGATGTACGTCAACGCCGATCTTTCGGTTGATCTCGGAGAAGGGCTAACCATCCCCATCAACGCGGTCGTACCGACCGGCAACCGGAATATCGTTTTCCTGGATAAAGGGAACGGAAAATTGCGCGCATCCGCTGTTCAGCTAGGCAGCCGAGTCGGAGACGCCTTCCAGGTTTTGAGCGGACTGAGGGAAGGCGAGCGCGTCGTTGCCAGCGCCGTTTTCCTGATCGATGCGGAATCCCAGGTCCAGGGGGCGTTAGAGAGTTTTGAGCAGGAAACTACGATGCCCTCTCCCGAAGAAGTGACCCACCAAAATAGCTTAGGTAAAGCCCAATGAGCAGGTTCGACGATCTGCAACAAGACACATTGGTGGAGCGGGTGATTGGAGCCAGCGCACGAAACAAATTCCTGATCGTCATCTTCACCATCTTTGCCGTGGCCGTCGGAGTTTATGGGCTGTTGCACACCTCATTGGATGCCATCCCGGATCTTTCAGACGTTCAAGTGATCATCTATACCGATTGGGAAGGTCGATCACCTGATTTGGTGGAAGACCAGATCACCTATCCAATCTCGGCCCGTTTCATTTCTGCTCCCAAGGTCAAATTCGTCCGTGGTGAGTCCATGTTCGGGAAATCTTTTGTCTACGTGATTTTCGAAGACGGCACTGACATTTATTGGGCTCGTTCCAGGGTGCTCGAATACCTGAATTCCGCTCGAGGTTCGTTGCCGGCCAATGTCAATCCGATCATTGGTCCCGACGCAACCGGCGTGGGGTGGGTCTACGAATACGCGCTGATTGATAAATCCGGAAATCACTCTCTCGCCGACCTCCGCTCCTTTCAAGATTGGACGCTCCGCTACGCCTTGGAGTCCGTGAAGGGCGTTTCCGAAGTGGCCTCGATTGGCGGCTACGTGAAACAGTACCAGGTCGATTTGGATCCTAACGCGCTGGTCGCATACCATCTTTCGGTTAAAGACGTCGCCAGCGCTATCCAGGCGAGCAACAACGATGTGGGCGGCAAAACGTCAGAGGTTGCAACCACAGAATATTTCGTCCGAGGACACGGTTATATCCGTGGGGCGGCGGATATCGAAGACATTGTCCTTACGGTCCAGAACGGAACACCGGTTTACATTAAGAATATCGCCAGGGTGCACCTCGGTGGGGACCTTCGTAGAGGCGTTGCGGAACTTGACGGCAAAGGGGAAGCAGTGGGTGGGATCGTGGTCATGCGGTACGGCGAAAACGCCCTGAATGTCATTTCCGGCGTTAAGAAAAAGCTGGAAGAACTTCGGTCATCTTTGCCCGACGGGGTCCAAATTATTCCGACCTACGATCGTAGTGGAATCATCCACAGAGCTATCGCAACGCTACGGGAAAAACTGATCGAAGAATGCATCGTGGTCGCGTTGGTCTGTATGGTCTTTCTCTGGCATGTGCGCTCAGCGCTTGTCGCGATCATCACACTGCCGATCGCGATTATTTTATCGTTCGTTCCGCTGTTTTTGCTTGGGCAGACCTCGAACATCATGTCCTTAGGAGGGATTGCGATCGCGATTGGCGCGATGATTGATGCGGCCATCATCATGGTCGAGAACGGCCACAAAGCGCTGGAGCGCTTTCGCGAAGAGCACCAACGCGACCCGGACCCAAGGGAACGCGCAGAACTGCTGATCGGTGCCGCTAAAGCCGTGGGCCGCCCGCTCTTTTTCTCACTGCTGGTCATTACGGTGAGTTTCATTCCGGTTTTTTCGTTAACGGCTCAAGAGGGCCGCCTCTTCAGGCCTCTGGCATTCACCAAGACGTTCGCGATGTTTTTCGCCTCCTTGCTCGGCATCACTCTCGTGCCCGTGCTGATGATCTGGCTCATCCGGGGCAAAATCACGCCAGAGGCGAAGAACCCGGTCAATCGCTTTCTGATCTGGTCTTATCAGCCTTGTGTCAATTTCGTCCTCCGGCACCCAAAGTTAACGCTGGCCTTTGCCTTTACCATTTTGGGCGCGACGGCCTATCCCTTTTTACAGTTGGGTAAGGAATTCATGCCACCGCTCAACGAAGGAGATATTCTCTATATGCCTACTGCGGTACCTGGCATGTCGGTTACCGAGGCCACCCAGGTCTTACAAATCCAGGATCGCATAATCCGGAAGCTGCCCGAGGTGCAGTCCGTCTTCGGCAAAGCCGGACAGGCAGAAAGCTCAACCGACCCCGCGCCACTTTCCATGTTTGAGACCGTCGTGCAATTGAAGCCCTCCGATCAATGGCGTGCCGGTATGACCTGGGACAAACTCATCGCGGAGCTGAACGTCCATCTCAAGACTCCGGGCATGGCTAATATTTTTTGGATGCCGATCCAAACGCGAACCGAGATGTTGACGACTGGATTTCGGTCCCAACTTGGCATCAAAATTTTTGGGAAAGATTTGCCTCAGATCCAAAACGTCTCGATTCAGATCGAGCGCGCCCTGGCTGACCTTCCGGGTACCCGAAGTGCTTTCGCCGAACGTTCGACGGGGGGATATTTTCTGGATTTCACTGTCGATCGCCAAGCGGTTGCTCGGTACGGGTTACGGGTGGACGATATCAATGACGTGATCCAAACCGCCATCGGCGGACAAACGATCGCGACAACGGTTGAAGGACGTGAGCGTTATCCGATCAGCGTTCGTTACGCTCGCGATTTTCGCAATGATCTGGACGCCTTGAAGCGGGTGCTCGTACCGGTGCCGGCGCTCGCAGCGACTTCGACCTCGACTTCCGAAGTGTTCGGCGCCGCAAATCCTCCAATGAGCCTCACGCCTCAGATTCCGATCTCGTTAGTGGCAAAAATCGAATATAAGATGGGACCCCCTCTCATCCGGAGCGAGGATGGCCAATTGGTAGGCTTTGTTTTTGTCGACATCGCGAGCAGTGACATCGAGGGCTACGTTCGAACTGCTGCCCAACGCATCAGCGAACAGGTGAAATTTCCGCCGGGCTACTACGTGCAGTGGGCAGGCCAATTTCAATATCTCAGAGAGGCCGAACAACGTTTGGCCGTGGTGATCCCCTTCACTCTGTTGATTATCTTTGTTTTGATTTTCCTTAACACCCGATCTGCGGTCAAAACAATGATCGTGATGCTGGCGGTTCCCTTCTCGTTAGTCGGCGCCTTTTGGATGTTGTACCTGCTTCATTACAATATGAGTGTCGCGGTTTGGGTTGGCTTGATAGCACTTGCCGGTCTGGACGCCGAAACAGGCGTGGTGATGTTGCTTTACCTTGACCAGGCGTGGGAGAAGTTTGTCGCCCAAGGCCGCATGCGGTCCCTCTCGGATTTATATCAGGCCGTTCAGGAGGGTGCGGTGCAACGAATTCGGCCGAAAATCATGACCGTCTGCGCGATCCTTTTTGGTCTGCTTCCTATCCTGTGGTCACCGGCAACCCAGGCGGGCGCGGATGTGATGAAGCGAATCGCGACCCCGATGATCGGAGGCGTGATTACTTCCGCCATTCTTGAATTGCTCATTTATCCTGTGATCTACGTCACTTGGCGGAAGCGTTCATTGGTTCGATGATAACGAACCGAATAACGCGACTGCATGAGAGTAAGCAACGTAGTGATCGCGATCGTTCCTATCTCCCCGGGATCGCATCTGGATTTTATTCAATGGCACTTCTGGATTGAGGGGAACCATTTCGGAGATGGCGGTGAGGATGAAGATTGTCCAAAAAGACTGGACCTGGTCTAACATGTCAGCAGGTTCTATGTAATGACTTCTTTGCCGCCTAAACCAAGTTTCGGATTGTCCTGTGCCTTGGCCTTGCCCGTTCACCAGGATTCGAGCATCGATTTTCTCCGACTCACCGTTCATGCCGCCAGGTCATTGGAGGCTGGGTGTTCCAGCGTCACGGTGTTTGGCACCACCGGGGAGGGCGCCTCCGTCAGCCTGAGCGAACGCGAACAGATCCTGGATGCGCTGTTGGACGCCGGGATCTCTTTGCGCCGCCAAGTCATTGGCGGGGTAACCGCCCTCGCGGTGGGCGATGCCATCGACCAGGCGCGGATGCTGATCGATCGGGATTGTCGCGGCATGCTGATGGCGCCGCCGTTCTACTTTAAGAACGTGACGGACGAAGGTCTTTACCGATGGTTCTCGCAGGTTTTCGAAAAGATTGGCAAACGGGCGCGCGACATCTTCCTCTACCATATCCCTTCGGTGACTCAGACACCCCTTTCCATCGAGCTAATCGGAAGGCTGAAGGCGGCTTTCCCCGAAGTGGTAGTGGGAATCAAGGACTCCGGAGGCGATTGGGCTTACACGGAGGAGCTTCTCCGAACACACGGGGACTTGATCCTTCTCATCGGCGACGAACGCCACTTGGCAGCCGGCGTGAGGCTCGGAGCCCAGGGGGCGATTTCCGGCTTAGCCAACGTTCACCCGAAGCGACTCTTAAAGCTGATCGAGACAGCGGAAGACGACTCGCCGGTCATCGACTTGGTCAACGAGATTCTAAAATTTCCCGTGACGCCCGCAGTGAAAGCCCTGATCGCCCATCGCCAGAATGATCTAGCCTGGCTCAACGTGCGGGCCCCTCTGATTGCCCTGACGGAGGCGGAAGCCGCCCGCTTAGCGGACATTCAGCTGAGAATCTTCCCCTGAACGACAAAGTGTCAGTGCCAGTGTCAGTGTCAGCCGGCCGAAGAGCCGATTGAAGGATTTCTCAACTGAATGGAGAGTCACTCTCCATCTCCTACTGACACTGACACTGGCACTGACACTTCCCAAGGGTGGCACGGAAACCTCCTCGTCCTTGACCCGGAAACTGAAAGTCTTTAGAATCCAGCAGCTTGGTTGTGGTGGTCGAAGGCGTTCGCCCGCCGGGTACGGTCTCAGGCGCTTGCTTCAACCTTTCCAGACATGAATCCCGGTCAGTCCCAAAAACCTCAATCGCCACTTTTGGCCGGCTTAGGAAGTTTTATTTTCTTGAGCCGATGGTTACAGGCCCCGCTCTACGTGGGTTTGATCGTAGCTCAAGGCGTTTACGTCTACCATTTCCTGAAAGAATTGCTCCATCTGGTGGAAAAAGCACCTGCCATTGATGAAACCACCATTATGATGACCGTCCTTGCGTTGGTCGACGTGGTGATGATCGCCAATTTGCTGGTCATGGTCATCGTTGGGGGCTACGAAACCTTTGTCTCTCGTCTGAATCTTGAAGGACACCCCGACCAACCAGAGTGGCTATCTCATGTCAACGCGGGCGTGCTCAAGGTGAAATTGGCTACGGCCCTCATCGGCATCTCTTCTGTTAATTTGCTCAAAACTTTTATTGAGGTCGGCACCAAGCCGATGCCGGACAACGCCATCATGTGGCAAGTACTGCTCCATCTTACCTTCGTCTTGTCCGCTTTGTTACTGGCAGTTACGGACCGCATTTCGAACCAGACTGCGATAGCAGCCTCGGCGCACACCTCTCAGAATCACCATTCGAGCGAAGATGGGAATGCTATCGTAGCAAGCTCGACTCGCCGACAGACTTAATGATTGGCTGCTTGTCGAAGCCCTAAATTCTCCGAGGAATCGAAGGCAAGAATTTCCCACCGGATCCTCGGGAATCTCCCACGTAGCCGACGAAGACTAAGGGACGCTTATAAAGACATGCGCGCCATGCTGGTAGGCCCAATACCCTCTTTGATGGTGCCAGTACCCGTAATGATGGTGATGCCAATAAGGATGGTCCCAATTGTATTCATGAACTACGACGGTTTCTGCTTTTGCGCCCGGCGCCGCGGCAAATACCGCTCCGAACAATGCGATGGTTATTATCAGTGTTTTCATTTGCTTACCAGACGGTTCGCAACATTGATTGGAGGCGGACGTATGACACGGGGCAGTACCATGCCACTCAAGCGACCGACGCCGGTTACACCGACACGCGCCTTTAACGGACAAGCAGCGTCTCCGAGCGGGGATCGCGCTTTTCCCAACCGACACGCATAAGCGCCGGCTTATCATCATTATTTCGTGGGTAACCCAGGCAAAGGTAACCAATAAGTTCCCACGATTCGGGCACGTCCAGTGCGCGCGTAATGACATCGGGTTCGAGGATTGAAACCCAGCCGACGCCCACCCCGCGTGCGCGTGCCGCGAGCCAGAGTATGCAGACCGCCATCACCGCGGAATACTGTAAAGTCTGCGGCATCGTCTGCCGTCCAAGTCCCTTGCCTGTTGACGTCGCGGCGTCACAAAAGATAGCTAGATGCACCGGCGATTCGCGGAGGCCGGCGAGCTTAAGACGGGAGTAAAGCTCAGCCTCTTCCCCTTTATAAGACGACAGCGCCGTCAGGTTCGCGCGTTCGAAAGATTCAATCACCGAAGCACGGCGTTCAGAATCGTCGACGCGTACGAAACGACATGGTTGCGAGTAGCCCACGGAGGGCGCAAGCGACGCCAGCGAGACAAGCTCCTCGACTAACCCTTTGGGCAGCGGATCAGTGCAAAAGCAGCGCACGTCGCGACGCCACTCGAGCAAGAGCCTCAGCTCCTGATAAAATGTTTCGTTGAACGATGGGGCTTCGGACATGGGCTAGTTTTTTGTCTTAATTTTGAAAGAAATCCTAATCATCGGCACCATGTGCGAGTTGTTCGTTTCCTCCCCAAAGCTCGAGCATGCATTTGCCCCTGTCTATGAGTTCCCGGGTAAAAGCCTTCCCGAATTCATCGAGGGAAGCGCTGGGGTCAGCAACGACAATTACAATTCTTTCTCCGGCGACTATCGCCTCGGATCTTTTTTGGGGTATTGTCTTAGACCGAGGCGACCCGGGAAGCGTCGGTGCAGGTAGGGCGAAGCTCCGTCTGAGCCGGGGCTTCCACCTTCGACCTGCCCTATCACGCCAACCCCCACGAATTCTGCGAATCGAACCGTTTGACGGTTTTACGTCCGTGGCTAGGGCCTCGGATCTTTGTTGGGGATGATGTCTTAGAGCAAGGCTACCCGGGAAGCGCCGGCTCAGGCGGAGCTTCGCCCTCCTATGGTGTGTGTCAAGCTACCGAAAAGCGTTGCTAGGTATTTTTCATCTTTTTAGAGCAACGAAGTTGCCATATTTCTGGGATTGAAGAGTCAGTTCATGCACTTTGGGGTCGCGTCTCCTCTTGGTGCTCGGTTGTCCGGATTGTGTTGGACAAGGCAGCCTCCTATCGGCGCATGTCTCTTATTTTGACAGCGCATGATGCAAGATACGCATCGGTTCCAAGA
>DATHPI010000332.1:0-5981 GCA_035484035.1 Chthoniobacterales bacterium | reverse complement strand
CTTCTTAACCGCCCGACCAGGGTCGGGTAAGCGGGCAGATTTCATAGACGACAGATTCATATTTTGGATTTCTGCGTGTTCCTACGATTTCGCCGTTGAGTTTTTCGGCGATACGCCTACTGGCGACATTTTCTACTGCTACGGGGTAAAGGAAGCTCTCCTTCGCGAGAGTTTTCGTCGCCCATTCAGCAACCGCTTTAATGGCTTCTGTTCCGTACCCGTGACCATGAGCTGTTTCCTTGAGCCAGATGCCAAGCTCTGGGGTTGGTTGATCCGCCTCATCCAGTCCGGCAATGCCTAGACATTCCATGGTGTCACTGCGTCTTATAACGAGGGAGAAAACCGATTGATCGTTCGCCTGTAATCTGGCTTCCCGGTGTACTTTGTACTCGTTGAGCGATTTTGGGGGCTCCCAGCGCATGAAGCGAGCGACCGCAGGGGTGATGCATTCGTATACCTCTTTGGCGTCAGCCATTTTGAACGGGCTTAGTTGCAACCTGGCGGATCGGATCAAAACCTGCATCATGCTCGCTCTTCCAAACATTCTCGTCTACGGTCGCAGGCAATGCGTCGACAGAATACCTATTCCCTCCAGCATAGCAATCCGTTCACCTGCAAAACGGTGAATTTGAGTAAGTTCGATTCTGACGGCGCGAAGTTTTCGAAAGGATTGACTTTGTAGACAGTTCACCAACAGCCGACCTCACCCAGCATCACTCGAGCACAACGGATCGTCCGATAGCCACAGTCGATTCTCTTTCGCCGCAGCCAGGAAAAACAAGTTGTCCGTAAGTCAGAAAAACACCCGGAAATTTCCGTCGGTACCTTCAGAATTCACCGCTGATCGCACCCTCAACAGGCGCTCCCCGAAGACCTTCTCAAGATGGGTCAGCGTCTCGGTCGGCGTCCCGCCGGTAAGCTCCCCGAAGTCGTGCACCATATGCATCTGGTCGTAATACCCAAATTGGTGGGCCACATCCGTCCAGGACCTCGCGGCGAACCGCGACTTGCCGTCAAGAGCCGCTTCAAACCTGGCGATCCTCGCGAAGAGCTTGGGGCGCATACCCACCCGCTCGATAAACTCCGCTCGAACTGGCGCATGCTCAAGCCGGTGCGGTCAGCGAGAGCGGCAATTGCTACGCGGCCGCCACCCACAAGGATCCGATTCGCCGCAGCAGATATACCGTTGTAGTCAGCCGAAGCGAGGGCGCGGCGCAATAAAAATTCATCGACGAGACTCACTCGCTCCTCGAATGATTTGCATTCACCCGCACGTTCGCGGATCCCTGAAATGAATGCACCAAGAACGGCATGGCCCTCATAGTCCTTGTCGATTAGTTCGTGCATCGGGATCGAGAATAGCCGGTACAAACCATCTGGCTGGAACATGATCACGAAACTCTCAAAGACTCTTTGCAGGTGGAGATCGACCCGGCGATGCGTCTGCGGGCCCACGACAACTACCGTCGGGCTCTTCTTCAGGGTGCGTTGTTTGCAGCAGAGGGCATTGATTGGGTCGCCGAAGTCGAACTCAATCATTGGGACCGCGCGGGCGGTTACGGGGTGCACCACCGGGGCACCGGAAATACTCATTCGACGCAAGGCGTAGAAGCGGACGAATTGCTCCAGCCCGAGGGCGGGCCGGAAGAATCGATTCATGGCCTCTCCTTCCCCGGCTCTCCTTGTAGAGAGGCAAGTAGGGAAACCTATCGGCTATTGTGGCAGACATTCGGCCTCATCGGCAGGTTTTCTTGAGGGCGGCGTTTCTGCAGCCGGGTGGATAGCCGCTTGACGGCATAGATTTATGGCCTCGATGCGGCCATCGACGCAAATTGTCTAGCGGGCGAGCCAGGCGACAAAGTCGTGCCATGCCACACTCGGACCGATCACCACCCCCTGAAGCGGGAAGGACGCAAATATCCCAATCGCCAGCACCGCCGTCAGCAGATGGATCCGCTTGTCGACCAGGTAATCTCTAACAACTCCCGCCAACAGGAACATCGCGAAAGGAACCAAAACCACGGCTGGCGTGAGCGCCAGTCGGGAGGTATGACCACTCAAATGCGTGATCGGCGGTCCCATAAGCTCGAAGTTTGCAAACAGCATCAGGCGCTTGTGAATCTCGGGCCTGCGCCGATACCAAATTGCCGCTACCGCCAGGATGGCGAACGCGAGCAGGCCGACGAAGTTGAAGACCGACGCAGTGTAAGCGTCCAGTCCTCCCACAAGTTGAGGGTGAGGATCGACATGCTGATCCCCGCTCAGATCAAATCCTCGGCGCACCATGTCTACCGTGGTCGCGTACGACAATGGGATTATCAACGCGAGGAGAAAAACTGAAGTCCGGCCGAGCCTCTGGTGCCAGCCAACCCGCCGAGTCGCGACCAGCAGACTCTGAACCAGAAAAGGCAGAAGCCAGGCGAAGAAAACGATCCCATGGGTCGCCGCCAGCAGCGTAAGCGGCGCGCGGCGTCCAGCAGGATGCACAATCGCTAGCATAAACCCGGCAATCGACACCGCGAGCATCACGATCGCCATGCCGGTGAAATACCACCGTTCAACAAATGGCGTCTCCCGCACCGCCGATGACGCCGGATAAGGGGTGGTGGCCATGAGCGATTCTCTTCCTCGTTCATCTCGCAGGGAACAAAGTCTCGGTCTATCGAGCGAGCCAAGCCACAAAGTGGTGCCATGCCACGCTCGAACCAATAGGCCCGGCCTCCAGAAATCCAGAGAGCATTCGCAAAATGGCCAGTCCCCAGGTAAGCAGGTGAACTCGCCGCACCACCAGCAAATCTCTTCCGACCGCGGCGATCACAAACATCGAAATAGGAATCGTGACGATCGCCGCCGGCAGCGAAGCGAGCCATGGATTGTGGCCGATCAGATGCGTCAGCGGAGCAGGCATCAGCTCAATATTCGCAAAGAGCATCAGGCGTTTGTGAATCTCAGGCCTACGCCGGTATGCCAACGCCGCTATGACCAGGACGGAGAAGATCAGAATATCGAACAAAGGAAAGACTGCTTCGTAAACTGAGTCGTACCGGATTCCGACGCCAACATCGCCGCCTAGATCGAAGCCGCGGCGCACCATGGCAATTGTCGTCGTGTAGCCCAACGGAATCATTACTGCGAAAACGAAGATCGACGCCAGGCCGAGTCTGCGGTGCCATGCAATGTGCCGCTTCGCAACCAGCCTGTTCTGGACTAGAAAAATCAAAAGCCAAGAGAAGAAGACGATCCCATGCGCCGCGGCGAGCACCGAGAGCGGCGCGCGCCGTCCGGCGGGGTGGGCTAGCGACGGGGTGAAGGCCGCAACGGCTATGGCAAGCATCGCCAACGCCATACCGGTAAAGAACCACTGCTCGACAGAGCTCTTTGTTCGCGACGCCGATGCAATCTGGTAGGGTGCTGTGGCCATGTACCTTCCTGTCTTATTCAGGAAGCTAAAGGTGTCCAGAGATTCGACAATAGTAAAAATGCGACATCTCAAACTTGTGGTGTGCGGTAGCAACTCGATCACAGGAGTATGGGGACGAGTCTCACGTCAAGGCGGGGAGGCTGAGCGCGGCGACTACCGTTGCTGTATCTTTGCCAGGTACTTTGACCAGGATGGTAAAAACGCGAATGTCGTTCCACCAGCGTTGCGATGTGACTGCTGCTGGTGCCGCTGAGCAGATCGCCCTCCCAATGACCGGGAATGGCACGGTCTTCAATCTCTGCAGGCCTCTCCCGACTGGAGATGGCATCGACGATCTGACCTCGGGACTGTCCACCAGCTTGAGCGTGCTGTGAGCGGCGAATACACCGCCTGAACCGCAGATGCTGAATCAGCTCTTTTTTCAACACTCCTCGTGTCTGGAGGAATAAGCTGCGGTAGATAGTTTCGTGAGACACGCGCATGCTCTCCTTGCTGGGATATCGTATCTTCAACCATCCCGAGATCTCTGCCGGTGACCAGTCCAGGATCAGTTTCCTGGCAACGATCGTCCGCAGTTTTACATGGGTAGCAAGAAGGCAGGTCTTAGGTCGCAGAGCTGACTTCCAAGCCTGCTGATCGGCTTCGTTGGCTCGCTAGGGCGGACGGCCGCCGTGGCCTATCACCTCCCGGCTCACCGTCGACGCTGCCCATTGTAACTATCTGGCTATCTCCCGAATCGACGAACCGGAAGCAATGCCTCGCGAGATGTCTTCCTGCTCGGCCAGGGTGAGCGTTCGCTGCGAACGGCGACGAACTGCCGGAGAGATCCCGCCGTGCTGCGAAAACAAGAACTGAATCGAGCCAAGGTCCTTGCCGAAGGCACGACCAATCTCATGCAACGACTCTCCCGCCTTCCAACGGCGCCAGATGTCAGTCCTCTGCGCCGCAGAAAGCCCGTACCGTCTTTCTTGTCTCATAATCACCACCTTCACATCAGATGGTGTTGCATCGACCGGTTGAGCCCGCCACTAATATCGGAGCGTTATTAAACTCGCTTCGTTAAGATTCGGAATGGCGGGATCGCGCAGGTTTCAACGGCCACCTTGATTTGATTCCCGCCGTTAACCTACTGATGCAATGAGAATCCAGACGGCAAAGCTGCCTCAAGATTGATTTGTTCTCCGGTGATGGGGTGGTGAAATTTCAGAAATTGGGCGTGCAGGAAATATCCTCCATCGCCCGGGAGGCCGGGGAGATTTTCAAGAGGCTGGCCGGTGAAGCCGTACAGAGGATCGCCTACCAGGGGATGGCCGATGGATGCCAGATGGATTCTGATTTGATGAGGGCGGCCCGAATTGAGGCTTACCTCAAATGTTGTGGTGCTCGTAGTGCGTGAGATCACCTTCGCCAATGACTTTGACGGTTTGCCACTTGGGTTGGCGGCCCACACGGAACCGATGAGCGGGTGCGGTACAAGGCCGATGGGTGTGAGAATTTCGTAGGCGTCGTGCTGTGCAATGCCTTGAGCCAGCGCTCGATAGATTTTTTGAGTTCTGGGTGTGTTCCAGTTTGCGGATAGTTTAGAGGCGGCCTGCGGTGTTTTGGCAAAGAGGACGATGCCGGAAGTGGCTCGGCCCAGCCGGTGGACAGGGTTTGCGTTGGGGGTTTGCTTTTGCACCAAGCGCAGGAGGGTGTTTTCCATGAAGCCGCCGCCGGGGAGGGTGGGCAGCCCGCTAGGTTTGTTGACGGCCAACAGATGGGGGTCATCAAACAGGACTTCGAAGTGCTGGGGAGAGTCTGGTTCGATCCAGGGTGGACGGTTCCAGACAAGGGTTTGGCCTAAAGTGAGCGATTCGCTTCCGGTGGCGGTGACGCCGTTGACGGAGACTTCGCGGTTGTCCAGTTTTTGTTGCCAGGCTCGTGGGGTTGAGTGTGGGTAAAGGTTTGCCAAGTGCGAGAGCAGGGTTCGTCCATGATATTTGCTGCTGATGATTGTGGTATAGGCATAGCCCCGGTTGAGCATGTGGTTTGAGTGTAAGCTATGGCATCTGCGGCAGGAGTTGCTGGGTTTCGAGCGTCACTGGATTTTTGAGCAGCAAGAGCTCTAATGCGTCCAGTGTGGGAAGCCAGATTCCGCGCGGACCACGGGCAATCCGGAATGTATGGTCCGCCGCCGTATTGCAAGCGAAAAATGGGAATGGCGTGTTGGTCTGCGCGAATGTATCCGGCCCTTTGTTGGAGTAGCTGTCTCCTGGCCTGATTGGAATGCGCTGCGCCCTCGTCCTACCTAGTAACGCGGCCTTGGTAGGCTTTTCCGGATTACAGGTTTCGGGAGCGCCGGGATCGACCGTTGTGCCATCTCATGGTGCGCCAGCAAACCTGGCAGGGTTTGAAAAAGTAAAATCAGTAGCCGTCGCCATTGGACTGCAGATGTGGGAATCGCTTCAGCGATTTCCAAGCCTGGCGTTTTTGCCAGGCGTCATGTGCAGGCCATCAAGCTACGGCAGGTTGCGGTAACAGCGGCGGGCGATATGCTTCTCCCTTGTACAAAACCGCCCAG
>DATHPI010000331.1:0-4214 GCA_035484035.1 Chthoniobacterales bacterium | reverse complement strand
AGACGCGCACACTGCCGATTCGAGATCGGTGATGCGACGGAACTGCCGACCAATATTGGTCAGTTTGACCTGGTTCTGGCGGCGAATCTGATCGATCGGGTTAAGACGCCAGAAGATCTGCTCCGTTCGTTTTCCGCCCTGGTCCGTCCTGGTGGCCACCTGATTCTTTCTTCTCCCTATACCTGGTTGGAGGAATTTACTCCGAAATCCGCCTGGCTCGGCGGCCGGTACGATGCCGCAGGCTACCCAAAGTCGACAATCTCCGGTTTAAAGGAAATGTTGCACTCTGCCTTCGATCTCAAGGTGACAAAGGAGCTCCCATTTCTGATCCGCGAACACGCCCGGAAGTTCCAGTGGAGCGTCGCTCAAGCCACAGTCTGGCAAAAAAAACCTGCGACAGGGCTTTCCGATTTCGGTTCCTAGAGAATCAGTCCGCCGGAGGAGTGGGCTTTGCGACCGCTGGATTGGGCTTCGCGACCGGTGGAGTGGGTTTCGCGACCGGTGGGCGTTTTGGAGGTAGAGCCGACCCACCTATAGGAGTCAGCTGAATGACCACGCGCATTCTGTCATAGCCGACCACTATCGTCTCGAGCGTGTAGGTACGTCCCGCCACCATATCGCGCGTAGAAACGTTTCCGACAAATTCCGCGCGCTCCCCGGGATTGATAATCACGTAACCGGGCGCTTGATTGACTGGTTGATCGTCGGACCATTGCGCCAGCTTTCTACCGCCGGCATCTCGCAGGATGAAATCGTATTTTCGGCTGTCGTTGAACATCAGGTTTGCCGGCTTTTTGGAGCGATTAATCAGTACCAAATGAACCTCCAGAGCTCGGGTGTCAGCGAGTCGAATCACTCCCGGAACAACCGAGACCCGCATCTCCAGTCCGTAATAGACCGGCCCAGTGATCGGGCCAAACGGATTGCGATTGTCCACTTTCGCCAAGGCCGCCTGTGACTGGTTCTTTTTTGGGCTCGGCATGAAGGGAACCCACCGATAGACACCGCTGGAGGAGGAACAGCCCGCGAGCGCGGCCATCGCAGCGACACAGACCGTAACACGAAAATTCATTTTGACCGTTTAACGGATGCGACCTTAGGTTGCAAACTCTAACCGATGCCAGCAGAATCGTTTATGAGTTGCGGTCCCGCCAGGCTGTTCTTAAAATGCATCGTCATCTTGGCCGTCGCGAACTTCGCTCACCTTGGATTTTCAGCACGCGGGCAAACCGTTAACATTATCTTGCCCACAGAAAATCATGGGTTGTTGAACGGCGACAACTCGGGGTTTTATCAATACGTCAAACGGGATTTCGAGGGTGTAGTCAGCACTCCCTGGGAAGGAGGGCAATACGGATTCGTCCGCAATCCCCACAGATTCGGTACCACCGTTCTAGAGACGCGCTTTCATGAAGGGATCGACATTCGACCGCTGCAGCGCGACGCGCGAGGCGAACCGCTGGATGTCATTCACGCGATTGCGGCAGGCAAAGTGGATTACATCAACAATGTTCCTGGCGGTTCAAACTATGGCCGGTACATCGTCGTCGAACACCTGTTTGGCGGGTGCCCCTATTACAGTCTCTATGCGCATCTAAGCTCCGTACGGGTTAATATAGGGGACCAGGTCTCCCAGGGAGAACCCATCGCCGTGATGGGACATACCGGTGAAGGGATCGACCGGGAGCGATCTCATGTTCACCTCGAATTGAACCTTCTCTTAAATGGTGACTTTGGCAGTTGGTCCGACAAATATTTCCCGAAAGGTGAGAATCGCCACGGCATTTACAACGGACACAATCTGGATGGAATCGATATCGCTCGGTTGTACCTCGAGCTGAGCAAAAACCCGCAAAAGACAATCCCGGAATTCCTCCAGGAAGAAACAATCTGGTGGCGTGCGGTGGTACCGGCCTCACCTCGGATGGACCTTCTCCAACGTTACCCCTGGTTGTCCGGAGGCCAGACCACAGCAAGTGCGTGGGAAATTTCGTTTAATCAAGCCGGCATCCCGATTCATTTTGAGGCCAGAGCGCAGACCGTCGAAAAGCCACTTCTCACCTGGGTCAAATTCTCGCCCTTCCCTTACGCGCTCCAGACGAGAGGCTATATCCAGGGCAGCGGATCGACCTACAGCCTGAGCAAGGATGGAGAGCAGTATCTGGATCTTATCAGTCCGGGGTAAGGAGAAACGGGTCGGCGTATCGGCGTGTCGGCGTGTCGGCGGGTCGGCGGGTCGGCGGGTCGGCGAGGGGGACGTGTCTCGGCATTGACGTACTCAAGCCACCGGCTTGCTTTTCGGCTTAGAAGAAACGATGAATGCAGCACTTTTCCGTACAGTCGCAGACACTCCCACACGCCCCTTACGCCCTCACGCCGATACGTTTTTCCCTACGCCGACACGCCCTTACGCCGACACGCCGACCCGTTTCTCCCCCACGCCGACACGTTTCTCCCCCACGCCGACCCGTTTCTCCATGCATTCCCATCTACTCCTTCGGCTCTCTGCGCTACTGCTGATTCTTCCGATATTTTCCGATGCAGAAGATCGCATCAGCCCTTCGGTCACCCAGGTCATTGTCGGAATAGCACCGACTTGGGACAGCATGAACGGCCGTTTGCAGCGATTCGATAAGACGCTGGAAGGGTGGCACGCCGCAGGTCCGCCTGTCCCGGTGCTCTTCGGAAAATCCGGCTTAGCCTGGGGAAGAGGTCTGATCACTCAGCAAGATCAAGGCCCAGCGAAAATGGAGCGTGATCATCGAGCTCCGGCCGGCGTCTTCCGGATTGGAATGATTTACACCTACGATCGATCGTTGCCACCTGGAGCTAACTACCCGTTCCACACCGTAGGAGAGGGCGATGCCTGGGTGGACGACATTCACAATTCTTATTATAACCAACACGTCACCGTGGACGCGAACAATCCCCCGCCTTGGTTTGCGAAACAAAAAATGCGGAGCGGTGACTTCGCCTATCGTTGGCTAGTCGAAATTCGCCACAACGCCGACCCGCCTTTGCCAGGTCACGGGAGCGCGATCTTCTTTCACATCAGGCGAGGGCCAACGCGCCCATCGGCCGGATGCACCACGATGGCGGAAAAAAACCTGGTGGAACTGATCAAGTGGCTTCGAGCAGATGCCAATCCTGCCTATGTTTGCCTTCCTCGATCGGAATACCTAAAGGACTGGAAAACCTGGGGTCTGCCAGACCCGGCCTCGACCGGGCTGTTTTGACTTTGCCGGAAGCCTCTAATCTGTCACCCGAAGGCTACCCCGCGGTATACTCGGCGCTAAGCTTTCCTGGCCCTTGGGGCCGTAAAATCATAAATGCAGAAAAGACCGAAAATAATCCCTTCAGGTTATGGCAATTATGTCGGAGTAAGATACAATGGCGAGCTGAGCAGCCCAGAGCCAAGCGGATTGGCTCCCGGTGAACGGCCTAACTTACTCTTTGTACCAATGATCATACCCGAAATCCTGGACTACCTTGAGGAAACCGATCTAGAAGATTGGTTGACAGCGGCTTTTATCGAAAACCAGCGGCAACTGCCACTGGACCACCTTTGCACCAGCGGCGGTCACCGCTCCGCCAGTCGCATTCCAGATATCTGGATGGTAGAGTTGACTAACCGAACAGGGAAACTCTGGAACGGCAGATTCAACGTCGAGTTTTCCCAAGAACGTCGAAATGGAACCGAGCCAAGCCTCGAAAACCAGACAGGGGAACTCCAATTCACCCTCGACACCGAGACTGCTGAAGTGACGTTCGATACCTCTGTTTCCCCCCGGCATCAGGATCGCGATGCCAATATTCTGGTTTCCTGATCGCCCCACAAAAATTCTGCCCGAACGCTCTTACTTTCCAAACTCCGGCGTGACGGTTCCAGCCCTTCCGCCGGCGCTACCCTCTCATCCCCCGCACGGCCACCCTTGAGCTGAGGCCCGAGATTTCTCTCGCTCTTGCAGAGAAATCTTGCGCGTGCGATTTGGCCCCGCGGAACGCGAATTCCATTTGAGGAACTTCGGCGGGACATCCAAATTTAGAAACATGACTAATAAGCTAAAAAGCTCCCTCGTTTTGGTAGGTCACGGTTCCACCCTGAATCCCGATTCGAGTGCACCAACCTTCCAGCATGCGGACGAGATAGTTCGCCGCGGGCTTTTTGCGGAAGTCTATTGCACCTTTTGGAAGGAGGAGCCAAGCCTTCGAGA
>DATHPI010000330.1:0-16987 GCA_035484035.1 Chthoniobacterales bacterium | reverse complement strand
ACTTCCCGGAGCTGGTTGACTTTGATCGGGAAAACGCCTTTATAAACATTTTGGTAGTTTGCTTCGGTGATCGCCGACTGGAAGGCACGATTAATGGTCTCGACTCTGTGCCTGAGAAGATCCTGGAATCGTACCACCAGGGGGAAAGCCATCCCGCGCTCTCGCGCCTCGTTCACCACATCCATCAGGTCGATCGCTTGGCCATAAGAGTGGGTTGGCATCACCTGGACATTCCCGGCAGCGTTAATATTGAAGTACCCGCTACCCCAACGATCGATATTGTAGAGGGCTACCGCGGAAGGAATATCCCAGGTCTCAGTCATTGCGACGCCACACTATGTGACAAGGTTTCAAATTCAATAAGGAGCTGAAAAAAACTGGGCGTAAGCGAAGCGTCCCCGCTTTGCCTGTTGGGGAGCTCAAGCTCCCCGGCTTAGCAACTTTGAAGAAGCAAAGCGAGGACGCTTCGCCTACTTTCGGGCGACGAGTTTGTAAAGGCCCCCGGCGGGACTCGCCCGTTCGGGGCCGACTCTTCTCGCACAAACGTTAACTTGTTTGTTGTGGGCGCGTTTAGCGGGGCACGCCGATACGCCGACACGCCGATACGTTTCTGATCACGGGCATTCACGTCTTGAGGCAGGTAAACCCCGGAAGCCCCGGTTCGGGCGGAGCCTCACCCTACCCAGCCGGGAGCCTCACCCTACCAAACTCACTCTTCCTCATCTGTTTCTTCGGACTGAGAGCTTTCCTCTTCCATCTTGCGAAGAACCTCGCTCATGTCCTCCACTTCTTCCCAGACCTCACGACTGACATAAATGGGTGCTGTTTGCTGCGTTGCCATTGCGATGCAATCGCTGGGACGCGCATCAATTTCGATGATCTTTTTCTGCTGCAACTCATTCTCCGCACTGAGAATCAATCTGGCAAAATAAGTTCCCCTCTTAAGATCGTTGACGATTACCCGTTCGACCTTCGCTCCAAGTGCTCTCAAGATGTGTGCCAGCAAATCGTGCGTCAGTGGCCGTTCCTTTTGGGTTCCCCGCATGAACATGGTAATCGCCGCTCCGACACTCTGGTCAACGTAGATGACAAAAACCTTCTGCTCGTTGCCAATAAAAACCGCGCAGCCACCGCTCGTAGGAATCACCGCGCGAACCTGCACTTCGACAACGGGTTTGCTCATACCGCAAGCCTAGTCAGTCGTCTAATCGCTTCAAGATCCGAATTATCCGTACGCACGCTAGCATCCTGTCCCAGGAATAACGGGGCGGCTCATTCATCCTCAATCACATCAATTATCCGCTCCTGAACCTCGGCGTAAAAATTAATTTGCTGCAAGACCATGTCGCGACGCGAAAACCATTTTGGCGCTTCGTGCATCGAAAGTTCTCGGTCGGTGAAATTGAATTTAGTCGCGAGAATGAGCCGGGCCTGATTCAGGGCATTCAGCCAGGCATCACAGTGAGTGCGAGGAACGACAAGCCGACCGAGGCGACCCTTCAATTCCGGCAACTTCTCCAGATCCTCCTTAACGGTAGTCCTGGCCGAAAGAAACAGTTGCCGAAGCCCCGGTTGGACGTATTCGGCCCAATCGCTTAGAAATTGTCCTTCAGTGGAATTTGCTGGACTGGTGAAGAGACGCGCTTCGGATCGACTATCCTCTCCCGTGTCGCAAACACTAGGCACCTGCCGAAGCAATTCCGCTTCAATCGGCTCAATGTCCACGAGTTCGATCGTGTTCTCTTTCAATTGGCGAATCAACATCTCACTCCGCTCTCTCCAACGTCGCAAGTAACAAGTACCCGTGCAACTGCTGGACATAAAACTCTGCTCGTTCACGTGCGCCGGTCCAAACGATCGACCGGCCTTTGTGATGGACCTCCAACATGTGATGTTGCGCCTTGTCTTTCGAAAACCCGAAAACTCGCTGAAAAACCATCGTAACGTAGCTCATGAGATTCACAGGATCGTCGTGCACCACAACATTCCACGGAATTCCGAGTGAGGTCTCAACTTTCGTTTCAACAACGGTTTCAGCCATGGAAACGCAAACCCTCAGTCGAGCCGTTCGAGGATATACGCAAGAACTCGTTTACTGATCCGACTGACGCTTCAAGCAATTTAACTCGGCTGCTCTCGTCGGACGTACCCACGGACGACTCCTGGACAAGGTAACCGAGAATCGCCGAACGAATCGGAATGGAGAACGCCCCGCATCTGACCCCATATAAAGTCGCAAAGTGCCCAAAGGCGGCGCCGGTCTGAATAGCTTCCTGCAGCTTGGCCATCAGTCGTTCACCGCGCGGCGTGCTTTGCTGAAGCAGCGCTCGCCCGGCATCGATACTGCGCTGTCGCGGCCAGGGTTTCATACTCCGGTTCAGCTCCACGTCCAGCGCAATGATCTCCCTCGCCGATTGGCGTGCCGAAGCTTCCAGCACTCTTAACAGGTGCGGAAGGAGGAGCGGCTCAAATAGTTCCTTCATCCACCCGCGCCAACTTTCTTCCACCGGGCCTTCGACCTGCCACGAGATCGCACGCGCCGTATCGAAGTCCGGATTGCATCGTTGGATAATCTTACTGAGTTCGCTCATCGCGAAGCCTGCGGGTGAAATTCCCATCCGTCGATGGTACCACGAGTTGAGCAGACTGTCAGTGTCGTCTAGTTGCCAGTGCCGTTACCAGTGGCAGTGTCATGTCAGTGCTCGCGTCAGGTTTGGCCTGACCCTGAAGAGTGAATGTTTTCAGGCGCATTTGGCCGGGATGAGAAATTCGATCGTACCGGCTCCCGGTTTCAACTCCCGGAAAGTTAAACCCATTAGTGTGGCCTTACGAAAATGAACACTTTGCGCCCGACCCCCGATCATCACCCCTGCCAGTTGGCTGAAATCGGGTTCGTGGCCCACCAACATGATGCCTGCGTCTTCCGAGTATTTCTCGCGTTTAGCGAAGGCGACTAAATTCTCCCGGAGACCGGAAAAAGCTCGCTCCGCGGTCATACCAGCGCGGAGAAACTCCACGATCTGGACAAGTTTCGGTAAATTCAATTCACGGGCGACGATCCGCGCTGTTTCTTCGGCGCGCGTCAGGGGACTTGATAGAATCATTTCCGGAACGAAATCATGTTCAAGGCAAAATTTGCCGATCGCCTCGGCTTGCTTGGTGCCTCTGCCAGTTAGTGTACGCACCTCGTCGCTGGCGGCGTTCGATTCAGCCTCGGCATGTCGCAAGAGGAAGAGTTGCATAGCAAAAACACCTTCTTTTATCGACCGGTACGTTCGATGGCAAGGTCACCGTTGGGTTTTTGTGGCGCCGGTCCGAACGCCTCAAGAAAAGCGACCTCGATGGCGAGCGCTTCCTGAACATTTCTGGAGAGGTAATCCATGAGAGATTGAAGGGCATCCAGTCGTTTTAGCAATTCCGAGCTCGAAACGCGTCCCGCCAGGTTAACGGAGGAGGTGCGGAATCCGGGCAAATCCAAAAACGGACTCTCATACTTCGCCCGCAGTGTATCTCCGAGAGCTTCAATCATTTTCAAAATCAGGTTCGCCCGCGCTTTCACATACCTGCTTTCGGTCAGCGCAGAGAGGCGTTCCTCACGGTCCTTCAGCCAAGTACCGTCCGTTGTCTGTCTATAAGCTGTCTGATCCTTGGTCAGAAGGTCGCTGTGTTCTGTGGCGATTCTTTCACGGGCTTTTCCCAGAATCCCGAGGAAAACGCGGGAAAATCTCAGAGCCGTAACCACGGAAAATCCGTCAGAACCGATGATGCGAAAGAGTTCTCCCACTAACTCCGCTTCCTCGACGGTCAGCGCTTTCGCGTCGGGAGCGCGCAAGGAAATCTCGATGCAACGGGACCGGATGGTATCCAGGAGGGCCTCAGGAAGCGCGGTCACGAGTATCAACAGTGAATGATCCGGTGGTTCCTCTAATGTTTTCAGAAAAGCGTTCGCGGCCTGTGGCATCAGGCGGTCTGCCTCATACACAACTCCAAATTTCACCTTGGCTCGCGTTGCATGCAGCCGGAGCGAAGCTTCGAGTTCCCGAATCTGTTCAACGAGAATCTTTCTGGATTTGGATTCCGGCTCGATGCCGTGAAAATCCGACTGATCTGCCATCTTCCCGTTAACCGTTCGGTAAAATTCGTCCACCAATCGCCTTTTCCCGCTCCCTTCAGGTCCGGAAAACAGGAAAGAGTGAGCGAGCCGTCCTTGTGCCTTTGCCTCGCTGAGATACCCTGACGCCTGTTCAAAAGAGAAGGCCATGGATTTCGTTCCAAATCGCTTCTTCCACTTGATCCTCGCTCCCTGAAGCGTCAACGATTTTTACCCGCTCCGGCTCCGCCTCAGCAATCTTCAGATAGCCACGCCGGACTTCTTCGAAAAATTCGTCGGAGAGCCTTTCCATCCTATCCTGCTGACCGACTGGACGAACTCGTCGCAACTGGCGCGACCGGGAGATTGCAACGTCGAGGTCCAGCAGAAACGTCCGGTCGGGCCGGCACCCGTGAGCCACGAATTCATTCAGGGCCCTGACAAATGCGAGATCCAAGCCGCGGCCAAATCCCTGATAGACCGTCGTCGAATCATAAAAGCGGTCTGAAACGACCACCGACCCCTTCTTCAACGCAGGCCGAATCGTCTCACCGACAAGCTGGGCGCGGCTGGCCGCGAAAAGCAGCAATTCTGTCTCACTCCGCATGGAGTCTCCGGGTTTGGCATGCAAAAGCAACTGCCTGATAGCCGCCCCAACCTCGGTAGAACCGGGATCGTAGACGGCCAAGACTGGGCGATTTAGTTTCTCGAGTCGGCGCACCAGGCGGCTGAGCTGCGTCGATTTCCCACACGCTTCGCCCCCTTCAAATGTGACAAAGAGACCGGGCACCTGTTGCCGATAAACCGCCGGCACGGGAAATACAAGTGTCAGTGCCAGTGTCAGTGTCAGTCGAAGATTTGCCATGTCCTGTGTCTCACTCCTCCTCATCCTATGTTGATTGAGGATCGAGGCAGTCTGCCAGATGGAAGAGGACTGCCAGTGCAGTGTCGGGATAAGATTTGCCCGGTCTTACGTTTTCCTGGCACTGACACTGGCGCTGACACTTCCCCTGTTCAATTCCCGTTCCACGTGCTATCGCTGCGTCATGTCTCAACACTGGCTGGTGAAACAAGAACCCACCGCTTATTCCTGGGACCAATTCGCTGCGGACGGGAAAACAGATTGGACGGGGGTGCGAAATTTTCAGGCCAGAAACAATCTGCGCTCCATGAAGCTAAGCGATCCGGTCTTCTATTATCACAGCGTCAATGGCAAAGCTGTCGTCGGACTTGCGAAAGTGACCAAAGAGGCCTTCCGCGATCCAACCGCCACGGATGGAGACTGGTCGGCAGTTGAACTCACGCCGGTCAAGCCCATTGAGCCGCCGGTGACGCTCGAACAGATCAAGAGCGAGGCCACGCTGCTGGACATGCCTTTGCTGAAGAATCCAAGACTGTCCGTAATGAAGCTGACGAAAGAGCAATTCGAGACAATCCTCGATCTGGCAAAAACTGCTCGTCCGGACACTCTATGAGAACCCTGGGTGAGATCGCTCAGTATGTGGGCGGGCAATTGCGCGGCGACGCCTCGGTGCCTATCGAACGCGTCGTCCATCCTGCCCAGGTAGAGAACGAATTCGATCTCGCTCTGGTGCTTTCCGCGAGCGCCGGCTCCATCCTCGCCTCGGGCCGGATTGCGAACGCCGTGCTACCCGGGGAGGTTGAGAGTCGTCTAACCCCAAACCAGATTGTGGTGAAGCGCCCGAGACTGGTTCTGGCGAAGCTATTAGAGCTTTTCGATCGACCGGTTCACGTTGAACTGGGGGTGCATCCCAGCGCCGTCATTGACTCGAGCGCAACCATCGGTCAAAACGTCTCGATTGGACCCTTTTGCTGGGTAGGTCCTCGCAGCAGGATCGCCGATCATTGCAGACTGGTGGCTCATGTCAGCATCGGCGCCGACGTTGTGATCGGCGAAAAGACGCTTCTGCACGCCGGCGTCAGAATTAGCGATCGTTGCCTGATCGGTAACCGGGTGATTATTCAGGCAAATGCCGCGATCGGAGGAGATGGCTTTGCTTATGTGACGCCCGAACCAGGCAGCGTTGAGTCTGCCATCGCGACCGGCGAAGTTCGCAGCTTCAATACTGAACTCATTCGCATCAATTCGGTCGGAGGTGTAGTGATCGAAGATGATGTCGAGATCGGGGCGGGTTCCTGCGTTGATCGCGGCACACTGGGAGAGACCCGGATCGGTCGAGGCTCCAAATTGGATAACCTGGTTCAGGTCGGCCACAATGTGACAATCGGAACCAACTGCCTGATTGTGGCCCAGGTCGGCTTAGGAGGCAGTTCCAAGGTCGGCCACCGCGCCGTGGTTGGTGGTCAGGCCGGTCTGCCAGACCATTTAACCATTGGGGACGACGCCCTGGTTCAGGCTCAAGCTGGAATCGTCAATCACGTCCCCCCAAAGAGTATCTTCATCGGTACTCCCGCAGGACCAAAACGGCGGTTCCTTGAAGAGCAGGTTCAGATCAGACGCCTCCCGCGAATCGCCAGAGAATTGAAGGAGTTGAGAGAGCAGGTCGCGGCGTTGACCGAAAAACTGAATCCGCCGGGGGCATAGGGCAGTGTCAGTGTCAGTGTCAGTGTCAGTTGTCAGTGGATCGTGCGTCTCGGGGATTTCGCCCGTTTTGACTGGGCACGCTCAAAGCTCGATGACGAGCACGAGGACGATTAGGGGGCGAAGATTCACTGGCAACTGACACTGGTTACTGACAACTAATTGACACTTTCTCAGCCTTGGATACCCTTCAACGCCCCTATGAAGACGGTGATCTCGACAATCGAAGCCCCCACCGCCCTTGGCCCCTACTCACAGGCGATCGGCGCCGGTCCGTTTGTTTTCTGTTCTGGTCAGATTCCCTTGGAACCGGAAACCGGAATTTTAATCGAAGGTGACATTTCGGCCCAGACGAGGCGGGTGCTGGAGAATATCGCAGCAGTCCTTCGAGCCGAGGGTCTGGGGATGGAACATGTAATCAAAACAACCGTTTTTATGACGGATCTCGCCGATTTCGCCAAAATGAACGCTGCGTACGCGGGGTACTTCCCAATCGATCCCCCAGCCCGTTCAACAATCCAGGTCGCAGCTCTGCCGAAGGGTGCTAACGTAGAAATTGAGGCAATTGCCTTAAAACTCTCTTAGACAGACGTGGCTCAATCGATTTTAGAAGCTTTCGAGAAAACCGGCGCGCTGTTGCACGGCCATTTCATTCTCAGTTCCGGCCTGCACAGCCAGCAATATTTTCAGTGTGCCCTGGTCCTTCAGCACACGGAACTGGCCGCACAGATTTGCGCGGACCTCGCCGCAAAACTGGCGGGTGTGGCGTGCGACGCAGTGATTTCACCTGCCATGGGCGGTATTATCGTTGGGCAAGAAGTGGGTCGAAATCTCGGTAAGCGTCATATCTTTGCGGAGAAGCAGGAAGGAAAGCTGGTGTTGAGGCGTGGATTTAAAGTAACCCCTGGCGAGCGGTACATCGTGGCCGAAGATGTCGTTACGCGAGGCACGAAAGTACAGGAGACCATCGAGATTGTGAGAAGTTCGGGCGGCGAGGTGGTGGCAGTCGGTTGTATAGTCGACCGGAGCGGCGATCGACCGCCGGATTTTGGATGTAAATTCGTGAGCCTGGTTCAGCTGAATGTGGAAACATTCGAGCCTGACAAGATTCCTCCAGAGCTCGCAGCTATCCCGGTGGACCGGCCCGGCAGCAAGTAGAAAGATTTTTTATGGTTAGTTGGATTTTACGGAAGGTTCTGGGTTCGAAGAACCAGCGGGAGGTCAAACGAATTCGACCGCTCGTCGAAAAGATCAATCAATTGGAACAGGAGTTTCAGACCCTCACAGAGGATCAACTCCGCGAGAAGACAGCGCAGTGGAAGAAGGATCTTGCCAACATCGACGATCCCGACGAACTCGCACGCCGTCTGCACGCGATTTTGCCCGATGCATTCGCTCTCGTTAAAAATGCGGCTCGCCGACTCTCTGGCAAGACGATCCTGGTCTGCGATCAGGAAATCGTCTGGAACATGATTCATTTCGATGTGCAGCTCGTCGGGGGAATCGTCCTGCACGAAGGCAAGATTGCTGAAATGGCCACCGGCGAGGGCAAAACTCTGGTCGCCACCTGTCCAATTTATTTGAATGCTCTGACTGGGCGGGGCGTCCACCTGGTGACGGTAAACGATTATCTTGCTCGTCGTGATGCGGAGTGGATGGGCGAAATCTACAAACTTCTCGGACTCACCGTCGGGATCATTCAGCACGATCAATCGCCTTCTCTCCGCAAGGAGCAATATGATTGCGACGTCACCTATGGAACCAACAGTGAGTTCGGGTTCGATTATCTGCGCGATAATGGAATGGCGACCACCAAGGACCAGCAGGTTCAGCGTGGATATTATTATGCCATCGTGGACGAAGTCGATTCGATCCTGATCGATGAAGCGCGGACACCGCTAATCATCAGCGGACCGGCTACCGTTTCCTCTCACCAGTACGACAAATTTAAGCCGCTCGTGGAACAACTGGTGCGGAAACAAACCATGCTCTGCAATCGATTGGTTTCCGAGGCCAAAGAATTGCTGGAAAAGGGCCAAAGCGAGGAAGCGGGCAGACTTCTCTTCAAGGTGAAGTTAGGCCAGCCGCGTAACAAAGGGCTCCTTCGCTTGATGGAAGACCCGGAAAACCGCAAAGCCATCGATAAATCCGAGCTTTCCTTTTACCAGGACTCCCGAAAAGAAGAACTGGTCGCCTTAAAAGAGGAGCTTTATTTTACCATTGATGAGCGGCATCAGGATTCGGATCTGTCCGAGATGGGCCGCTCCTTCCTGAATCCGGACGACCCGAATGCTTTCGTCTTGCCGGATCTGATCACGGAGTTCACCGATATTGATTTGGACACGAGTCTGAATGATGCCCAGAAAGACGAAGCCAAAAAGCAGCGCCAACAACATTGTGACAGCCAGGCAGAACGGATTCACAATATCGCACAACTCCTCCGCGCTTATTGTCTGTTTGAAAAAGATGTCGATTACGTAATCGAGGAAAACAAGGTGATCATCGTGGACGAGCACACTGGACGAAAGATGCCCGGGCGCCGTTGGAGCGATGGATTGCATCAAGCCGTGGAGGCGAAAGAAGGTGTCCAGATCGATCGCGAAACTCAAACGCTGGCCACGATCACGATTCAGAACTATTTCCGCCTCTATCACAAGCTAGCCGGGATGACCGGCACTGCAGAGACAGAAGCCAACGAGTTCCATGACATCTACAAGCTGGACGTGGTGGTGATCCCCACGAATCGCCCGGTGATTCGCAACGATAACAACGACCGAATTTATAAAACACGAAGAGAGAAATACAGCTCGGCGGTGGACGAAATCAAGGCGTGCTACGCCAAAGGGCAACCAGTCCTGGTCGGCACCGCCAGCGTCGAAGCCTCTGAACTCTTAAGCCGGATGTTGAAACGGGAAAAGATCCCGCACAATGTGCTGAACGCCAAATATCACCGGCAGGAAGCCGAGATCGTGGCACGGGCAGGACAGCGCGGTACAGTGACGATTTCGACCAACATGGCCGGCCGCGGCACAGACATCAAGCTGGGCGATGGGGTTCCTGAGGTCGGCGGGCTTCACGTTCTCGGGACGGAACGTCACGAGTCTCGGCGCGTCGATCGTCAGCTCCGGGGTCGTTGCGCACGTCAAGGTGACCCGGGATCTTCCCGTTTTTACGTCAGCTTCGAAGACGATTTGATGCGCAATTTTGGCGCCTCCGAAAAAATGACGTCGATGATGGAGCGGTTCGGCCTCAAAGACGGCGAAGAACTCGAGCATCCCTGGCTTAATAAGAGCGTCGAAACGGCCCAGAAACGGGTCGAACAGCGAAATTATTTAATCCGCAAACGAACACTGGATTTCGATGATGTCATGAACAAGCAGCGCGAGGTGGTTTACGCGCTGCGAAACGAGACTCTTGAAACCAGCGAGCCTCGGAGGTTAATCTTTGAGATTGTCGACGAGGTTATTCCTCTCAGGGTCAACGAATATTTGCAGCCACCCGACGGGACCGACCCGGATTTCGACGGCTTGCTGCAATGGGTTAACACCACGTTCCCATTGGGTCTGAACCAGGGTTCCGCCCAATTCGACACCCGGACGCCCGAAGCGAATTCCCAGTATCTCGTTGACCGGATCAAGCAATCCTACGAGCGGAAAGTTAGCCACGAGGAATCTGAAGCCGTGGCTGGTCTGGAGCGCTACATCATTCTGAACGCGATCGATCGGCTTTGGCAGGAGCACCTCTACGCCATGGACGGTCTCCGAGAGGGCATTTATCTACGCAGTTACGGTCAAAAGGACCCATTAGTGGAATATAAAGCCGAGGCTTACGACATGTTCAGCCACCTGATGGCGGGCATCAAGAACGAGGTTCTGTCCAACTTGTTCCGGAGCACGACGAATTTAATGGCGTTCGAACAATTTCTATCCTCGCTCCCGTTCAACATTGCTCAGCGGCCCGATCATGGTCCGTTGGCCCCAACCCCGACGGCTCCCTTGCCGCGTAGGGAAAATCTTGCCTTGGCTCACGAGGGGCGGGAGGAAAAAAACGGCGATGAACTGCAACTGGTCATACCCGCCGCACGCAGGGAAGCTCCGAAAGTAGGGCGCAATGATCCTTGCCCCTGCGGCAGCGGAAAGAAATACAAGAACTGCTGCGGAAGAATGGCGTGAATCAGGAGTCAGGAGTTGCAGGAGTTCAGGAGTTGCAGAATCTGTGCATCCCTTCACCGGTTCCGAGGATTCGCTCCTAGAAGCCGTCTGAAGCTTTTGCCGGAACAATCATTGGCTTTACTGTCGGGTTTTTTTCGACGTAGTCAGTCTGAACTCCTGAACTCCTGTCTCCTGAATTGAATTTCCCGACTTGCCTGATTCCAAAGCGTCGATTAATATTCCAATGTAACACGGGAGATCCCGGGCTTGAGGATGTCGTGGGCCCCGAATCTGTTGGGATTCACTGCATCGTCTCAGGCTCTTCCTTAATGGCCAGGAAACTTCGGTAGACTGTTCATGGGATAGCCGAAAGTTGGTGCTCACCTTCCGAGGTGCTCGAGCGCTCCCGGAGGTTGCGGTGGAGGTCTTGGGTTTTAAGGGTCAACTTCAGCCCAAACTGTTCTTTCTCAGTGTGCGTAATGCATGTCCTTCGCCTGATGAACTTCAGAATTGTGTCCAATGAAATCCCAATCAACGCATTACTCAGGACGACGATCTCGTCGGGGACGTCGCAAACGAACAAGCCAAGGAGTTACGACTCCAGTCACTCCGAAACCTAAACCTACTTTCTGGCAGCGGATCGTCGCGTTTTTTAAGGGTCCTGTCGAACAGCCTCCGAAAAAAACTGCAGAAGCCCCGGTTCCCGCCGCGACGACGAGAGAAAGGATTAGCCGGAAACCCGAGCTGGTAGAGGTTACCTCGCCGAAGCTGTACGTCGGCAACTTGTCGTTCGATGCGGCGGAAAGCGACCTCTTCGAACTATTTAAAGGGGTCGGCCAGGTTCGAAACGCCGAGGTCGTTTGTCACAAGTATACACAACGTTCCAAGGGCTTTGCCTTTGTTCAGATGACAACCATCGAGGAAGCTCGACGCGCTGTTCAGGAACTTCACGATAAAGAGTTTCTTGGCCGAAAGTTGGTGGTCAGCGGTGCCAAAACTCCGGACATGGAGCGAGCAGCCTGATCTGATCAAAGTCCTTGCAGCTTTGTATGACCCGCGTTCTTTACCAGAGCGCGGGTCTTTGCGTTTTACATGCACAAATTGAGGTACATGGTGCTGGCAGGCCCAACGGCGGTAGGTAAAACCGATCTTGCGATCCAAGTGGCGCAGAGACTCCAGAGTGAAATCGTCGGCGGGGACGCCTTTCAGCTTTACCAACGCCTTGACATTCTGACCGGCAAACCAACTCTCTCACAGCTCGCAGCCATTCCCCACCATCTGGTGGGAATTATCCCGATAACAGATCTGTGCGACGTCCACAAATACAGCCTTCTCGCTCGGCAAACGATCGCCGGGTTGAATGAACGCGGAATCATTCCGTTGGTCGTCGGGGGCACCGGCTTCTATCTCCAGGGCCTCGAAGGCGTCATTCCCCAATTGCCTCCGGTCGATCTTGCGCTACGGGCTGAGTTGCATTCTCGGTCAGTTACCGACTTGCTACGGGAATTAGAGGACCGCGATCCAATTGCGTTGAATCGCATCGACCGCAAAAATCGACGCCGCCTTATCCGCGCATTGGAAGTATGCATCTCGTCCGGAAAGCCGTTTTCGAGTTTTTCACAGCAAACGGCCACGGATCCGGCAATCGCTCGAATCGTGCTTCAGCAAACTCGTTCGGTCCTCGTCGAAAGGATCAACCGGCGGGTCGACGAAATGTTCGAACGCGGGGTGGTGGCCGAAGTAGCCGCCGTGGAGGCCATCGGACCGACTGCTTCCAAGGCCATAGGTTTTCAATTAATCCGATCGCTGCTGGCCGGCACCATTGACATTTCAGCTTGCCGGGAGGCTATCAAGCAACAAACCCGTCACTATGCTAAACGCCAGATGACCTGGTTTCGCCGTCCGCTCTATGAGATCGTTGCCGCGGAATCCTCAGCCGAATCCTTGACCGCAACCTTCCGCCGTCGATTATCGGAATTCACCGCGCGGTAGGCGAAGCGTCCCCGCTTTGCTTCTTTGCTGTACGAAGCGTACTCGCGTTACCCAATTTAGAAGAAGCAAAGCGGGACGCTTCGCCTACTCTCTTCCTGGCCATCCGCGGTTTCGTGAGCGAATCAACCTCCTGCCGACTCAAAAATCGGACTTGACCTGACCGTAGGCCGAGATCAGTCAGCGGCCCAATTCGAACCCGCTGCAAGCGTTTAACTTTGTATCCGAGCGCCGCAAACACCCGGCGCACCTGTCGCTTAATACCTTGGGTGAGAACCACCCTAACCTGGCGCGGATTGACTTTGGCTATCGCCTCAAACCGCGCTCGGCCCTCGGCAAGATAGACTCCCTTTTTCGTTTTCGCCGAGTCCTCCGCTTGAATTTCCCGATCAAGCGTGACCAGGTACTCTTTCTCCAGCTTAAATTTTGGATGAGTAATTCGAAAGGCGAGATCGCCATCGTTAGTCAAGAGCAGCAGGCCTTCGGACTCCTTGTCCAGACGCCCCACGTGAGCCAGATTGGGCAGGTCAGCGGGAAGCAGGTCGTAAATTGTTTTTCGGGACCGTTCATCGGACCGGGTCGTTAAGTAATCCGCCGGTTTGTTCAGCAGGAGATAAACAAACTCCTGAGTCCGCACCGTTTGCCCGTCAACTTTGACCTGGTCGGAGGGTGCTACCTGCGTTGCCAAATTGGTGCTGAGTTGGCCGTTCACCGTCACGCGGCCATGACGGATGTACTCCTCCGCCCCCCGGCGTGAGGAGAGACCAGCCAGCGCTAAGAAACGATTTAACCGCACGATACCCGATGCAGTGAACCACCTAGGCGTCGGGCTTGGTCTTCGGCAAACCGATGACTTTGTCGCCCGGTTTGAAGACCCCTCGCTTCTTTAGCAACTCCACTCGCTCAAACCGCTTCAGCACGTTCCGTTTCGTGATAATCGTACTTGCGCCTTTTAAACTGCGATGCTGTGACATAATAGCTTTCCTGAAGTGAAGGGCCGGACACTACGCCGCGCCCGGTAAAAATCAACTCCCGAGTTCGAAACCTTAATTCGCGTACGTCTGCCTGTGTAGACCCTTCACCGCGGCGTCACTTAGTTAGGGGGGATACGAACACTGCGTTCAGACGAGCCCCAATTTCATTTTACCGGCCTCGCTGATCATATGCTGATTCCACGGCGGATCCCATACCAATTCGACGTCTGCTTCGTCTACGCCGGGAATGGTCATGATTTTGGCTCTTGCGTCCTGAGCAATCGATGGACCCATGCCGCAACCGGGAGCGGTAAGCGTCATCTTGACCTCCACCTTGGTCCCCGTCGCGGGAGCGGTCACCACCTGGCAATCGTACACCAAACCCAAATCCACGATGTTTACGGGGATTTCAGGATCGTACACGGTGCGAAGCTGTTTCCAGACCTCTTCCTCATCGACGTGTTCGTCGACTCTTTCAATCTTCTCCTCCAGACTTCGAGGCTCCAGACCAAGAGCAGCCGCATTATCTTCGCTGATCCTAAACAAACCGTAGTCACAGGCAATCGTGTAGCTCCCGCCCAGACTCTGCGTGATAATGACCTTTGTTCCAGCCGGAATGGTCGTTTTCAGACCTGCCGGAATCTGGATTGCTTCGCAATCCCGTTTTAACTCAATTTCCTGATTATGACTCATTTTGAAGGTCCTAAAATTACTTTCCTTTTTTCCTGGGTCGGCGATTGCATCTGCTGCAGGAGCGTCGGCGCAATATTCTTCTCCTGAGGCGCTTGTGCGTCAGGGGCTAAAGCCGACCGGAGAGCCTCCTCCACAAGTTGCGCGCAATGAATTTTTAATGGTGGCAATGCACCAAGCGGTGCGGATAAATCCTCTCCACTCATCATAAGAGCTTCTTCGACCGTCTTACCGGAAATCAACTCCGTCGCCGCACTGGCGACTGCGATAGCGGTTCCGCAACCAAATGTCTGGAAGGTCGCTCGGTCGATCACTCGTTTTCCATCGACCTCTTTGAACTTTACCCACATCCGCAACATATCGCCGCAATCTTCACTCCCGACCGTCCCAACGGCGTCGGCCCCGTCCAATTCGCCCAGGTTCTTTGGGTGTTTGATTGCTTCCTCAATCCGGTTGCTAAAGTCGTCTGCTGGATTCATTCATTTACTCCAAATGGTATCGCGGCAAATCGGGGTCAACGGCTACGCTCCAAGCGTCGATACCGCCGGTCATCGACCGGACATGTTGAAAGCCGTGCCCCGCGAAGTAAGAGGCCGCGTCAAGACTTCGCACTCCGTGGTGGCAAACGAAAATAATCTCCCGATCTTTCGGCCATTCGGACATGATCTCCTGCATCAGCTCTTGAGTAAAAAATGTGGCGCCATTGATGTGAACAGCATCCCATTCTTCCCGGCTTCGAACATCGATCAATGGAACCTGCTCCCCCGAGCGCAACCGTTCGGCGACCTGTTCCGGAGAGATCTGCACCTGTTGATCTGCATCATGAGCTGCAAGGACGGTGGCAACAACTTCGTCCATCGGAAGATTTTCGTTCCGCTCGCAAACGGAGGCCAAAGTTTCATTCGGACTGAAACCGCAACTGGCGCAGCCGCCAATGTGGTAAGCCCGAAAAAGGGCACGTTGAGCACCCGGATACTCCTGCAGAAGTTCCGCCATCGTGGTACTAGGATCGATTGTTCTCGTCATGCTCACAGTACTCAGCGTTACATCATTTCACTCGAAAATCAAAAGAAGCGACTCCTGACGAGTGACTCGTCCCCGAAATAGCATGTATTTTGTTGTCACCAAAATGGGCCGCCGTCAGCACGATTCCAACATTTGAGATGGATGCACTGAATCGCGGAAGGAACAGCCTCATCGCAGCCTCGGCTCTCGTCTTGTTTGCGATTCTCTACTATAGCCTGATTTTTCGATACGGCTTGAATCTCGCCGACGAAGGGAACGTTGCTCTGATCAGCCAACGCTTGATGCACGGTGAACGTCCATTCCTGGACGTGGCGCCGGGATACAACGTGCTTTGGTTCTATCCGATCAGCACTCTCTTCAGGATTTTCGGTACCCATTTACTCCTGATGCGGGCCTACTTTTATACCATTTCAACTGGCTCCGGTCTGATCGCTTTCTTCCTGCTTCGGCGACTGGACGCTCCGCTTTGGCTCGCGTTCCTCCAGGGAGCGATCGTGATTTCGATCAACGGCCAATATTTCAAAGCCTACATCCCATTCCTGATCCTTTCTAACCTGTTTGCGATCACCCTTTTCCTGACCAGCCAACGGAAGGCGCTCCTGAGTCTTGGCGCCGGCGTTCTCCTTGGAACCACCTTTCTAACTCGCATCGACATCGGAATTTTTCTGAGCATCGTCTGGTTCAGCGTCATTTTGCTCCACGCCTTCCTGTTGCATCGCAGGCTTAGCCTCAATCTGATCGTCCTCGCTAATCTCGTGCTAGGCGTCGTGGCGATGCATTTGCCCTTTATCTATGACGCCTACCACAGGCGCTTTCTGCCGGCCTTTGTGAGTCAGTATTCGAGCGTCGCAATCCTGATCCTGAATCCGCTCCTGCCGCACAAGTCGCAGCCACCTGCCGAGCCCGAGCGTCCAACCGAATCTCTCCAGGGTCCCCCAGCGGCATCCGTCCGTGAACCGACTCTCCCGACGAGAGTCAGCAAATCCCCGACCCTGCTTCAGCGACGATCCTTCCGGGAAATTTTTTTGAAATCGCCGAGCATTGAAAAGCGTCTGATGGCGTTCCTGACCTACGTTCCAGTGTTTTTGATCTGCGCGTTGCTGATCATGGGTCTATCCGTCTGCCTGAGCAAACGAATGGCTATTGATCGCTGGTTGTTGTTCTCCGCTTTGCTGGCCGGCTGTTTATCGGCATTTCCTCAGTTTTTTCTCTTCCGTCCCGACCTCCCTCACTTGATTGAATTCCTTAACGGGGGACTCGTCGCGCTCACCTGCGCTGGCTGGCTGCTTTGGTCGAGCAAGGGGAGAGATCGTGTCTCGGTTTCCGCCGCCATCGCCATTGCCATCGTGGGTCTCTGTTATCTTTCACTGACCTTCCCTAATCCGTACGGAGGCACACTTTTCCAGAGGATCAATCGACACACGGAGTTCCGAGGCGCCAACGGGGTCGACGTAATCCTCAGCCGAAAAGAATACGAGGAGGTGAACACTCTCTTTTCGGCCAC
>DATHPI010000329.1:0-8348 GCA_035484035.1 Chthoniobacterales bacterium | reverse complement strand
ACGCCAGGATTAGAATCTTATTTGGCTGCGTGAAATGAGCAAATAATCCGAGCGAGATTTTTTTGGGGTGACGTTGTTGGGCGAGGTCCACGCTGGAAGCCCCGGTTCGGACGGAGCCTCACCCTACCGAGCTTCGCCCCTGCGGACAACCTCAATTCAGAGCTCCAGGCGGAGTCCGTCGTAGGCTAGAAAGGCGTTTTCGGGCAACTCCTGCTGGGTGGCCGTATGACCGAAATCGTGGCTGAGGTGGGTGAAGTAGGTTTGCCTTGGATCGAGCCGCTGGGCCAGTGCGAGACCCTCAACCATGTTCATGTGCGTCGGGTGTGGTCGACGGCAGGGGGTGCCAAGAATCAAAGTCTCGACTCCTTCGAGTCTTTTAAGCCCGTCGGGGTCGATCCTCTTGCAGTCGCTCAGATAAGCTACGACGGAGCGCCCCTCCTGGCGAAAAAGAAACCCTAACACGTGGGCCCGACCATGCTCCACCGGGATCGGATGAACTTCCGTGTCGCCCAGCAAAAAGGGGCCATCGATCAAATGCGGTTCCGGTAGCAGGTACCCGGGAAACCGCGCCGTTCCGTTGAAGGCATAGGAAAAGGATCTTTCCAGTCCATTCATGGTCTCCTCCGACGCATAAATCGGAACCGCGTCGGAATCCGTCGAGCCGAATCGCCGGAGATCATCGAAGCCCATAATGTGGTCCGCATGCGAATGAGAATAAAGGACGGCATCCAGATCTTGGATCTTCGCGCGGAGGGCTTGAACTCTGAACTCGGCTCCGGTGTCTACGACCCATGATCGGTTAGAGCTTTGCACATAAATCGAGGAGCGGAGCCGTTGATCACGCGGATCATTGGATTGGCAAACGTCGCACTGGCAACGAATCATGGGTACACCCATGGATGTCCCGGTACCCAGAAATGTGATTGCTAGCATCTATTGAAAAAAGGCCGCTGCACCCTTACATAATCGCTCTGTGCCCGCAACGTTGCGATCGCTCCGAATTCGAAACCTGGCGTTGGTGGAATCACTGGACTGGGAATTGGCCTCCGGTTTTAGTGTGGTGACCGGCGAGACGGGTGCCGGCAAATCGGTCATTGTCGGCGCGCTGAAACTGGTCCTGGGGGAGCGAGCAGATAAATCACTGATCCGGACCGGGGCCGATCAATGCTCGGTGGAAGCACTGTTCGAGCTGGATGAAGTCGCGCAAATGAACCAGCTCCTGGGAGAGCAGGGGATCGACGGTTGCGAAGAAGGTCAGCTTTTACTGAAAAGAATCTTCGCGGTTTCGGGTGGCAATCGGCAATTCATCAATGGATCGCAGACGACCCTTGGAGTGCTGAAGCAGGTCGGAGATGGGCTGGTCGACCTGCATGGTCCCCATGATCACCAGTCGCTGCTTTCCGGCGATCAACAGTTGGTTTTAATCGATGCGTTCGCCGAACATCCCGAATTATTGAAGAACTATCGGGCGAGCTTTCAAGAGATCAGCAGCCTGCGCCGGCAACGGGAAGAGCTCCTCGAGCGAACGACCGAGCAAAATCTTGATCTTTGGCGGCATCAGCTGCAGGAGCTTGAGGCTGCTGGCCCGCAACCCTCAGAGATCCAGGCTCTGCAGATTCAGTACACGGTGGCGTCCAACTCGAGACGCTTGATCGAGGTGACCGGCACAATTCTGGAGCAACTTTCCGCGGCAGAAGATTCGGTCTTAAAACAGTTGAGAGAAATCGCCCGTCAGCTCCGCGAAATCAACCGGCTGGATGAATCGACGGCTGAACTGATGCGGGCTCACGAAGCTGCAGCCATCGAACTCGAAGAGCTGGAACGAAGTCTCCTTACTTATCGGGAGCGCCTGGAAATCGATCCCGAGGCGCTGCAATGGATGGAGGAACGACTCAACCTTTTGCAGACTTTACAACGGAAGCATCATCGAGATGAAAACGGTCTCCTGGAGTTGATGGAGGAATTGAAAGGCCGGCTTGAGCGACTGGATCGCCGGGACGAAATGCTGGCGAAGATAGACGTCCAACTTGTGCGGGAAACACAGACGCTGACTCTGCTTGGAGAAGAATTGACGGGTTCCAGAACGCGCACTGCGAAAAATCTTTCAAAATCAATCCAGGCGCATTTGAAGGATCTGGGCTTCGGCCAGGCCGGGTTCGAGATACGGATCAATGCGCTCCACGAACCGCGGTCCACCGGGCTTGAGACGGTCGAGTTCTTGTTTGCGGCAAATCCGGGTGAACCGTTGAAACCGCTCAGCGCGGTAGCATCCAGCGGTGAGATTTCGCGGGTGATGCTGGCCGTCAAAACGACTTTTGCCCAGCAGGATCTGATCGGTCTGCTGGTCTTCGACGAGATCGATGCGAATGTCGGGGGTGAGATTGCTCACTCCATCGGGACGAAAATGCACTGGCTGGGCGAGAGCCGGCAAGTGGTGGCCATCACCCACATGCCGCAAGTTGCGGCTGCCGCAAGCCGCCATTTCCACGTGAGCAAGGCAGTGACGGAGGGTCGTACACGGACTTCACTCACCGAGGTGGCAGGTGAGAGCCGGGTCGAAGAGCTGGCACGAATGTTAGGGGGCAAGACGAAATCAGCGATCGAACATGCCAGGGAGCTATTGAGGCGAACGACGGGCGTTCCCAAAGTTAAGAAATGAGCCTCTTTTTGGGGTGCTAACTCTCGGGGCGAGATATCGCGAAATGTTAAAAAAAGGCGAACGTTGTCCTGAAGAGTGGGGTTCGTTCGTCATAAGATCGAAGCGAAGCAAAAACCACAAAGAAAGACGACATGAGCACACAGACCACAACGTCGGAATATCTGCTGTTATTTCGCGGTACACATTGGCACAAGAATTTGTCTCCGGAGGAACTGCAGAATGTAATGAGCCAATGGAGTGCCTGGTACGATCGACTGGTCGCGCGAGGAAAGATCAAGTCTGCCCAGCCACTGGCGGATGAGGGTAAGGTTGTCGCCTGGAAAAAGGGGCAAACGGTAGCGGACGGACCTTTCGCGGAGTCCAAGGAGGCCATTGGCGGCTATTTCCTGCTGGAAAATGTCGACATGGAGGAGTCTTTGGAAATAGCCAAAGAATGCCCGATGCTGAAATTCGGGGTAACGGTCGAGGTTCGGCCGGTGGCGCTGCAATGCGCGAGCCTGCAAAAAATCAATCGGCCTTTTGCCGAAGCGACGGCGTAAACCGGTGAGCCAGCTTCAGGAGAGTCCTGCGCCGAGCGGAGAAGTTTCCCGGCTGACGGAGCATTTATTTCGAGTTGAGGCCGGCAAGCTGGTTTCTGTCCTGACGGGCCTCTTTGGGATTGACCATCTCCAACTAGCCGAGGATGTCGTTCAGGAAGCGTTAGTGCGGGCATTCCGTACCTGGCCCTATTATGGAATCCCGACTAATCCCGCGGCCTGGATCACCCAAACGGCAAAAAATCTCGCCTATGATTTGCTGCGGCGGGAGAAACTTTTCCGCGAAAAGCAACCGGAGATTACCCTCTCTGTTGAGAGATGGTCTGCAGAATCCAGCGACGATGCGCCCCTATTCGAAACGGAAATCAAAGACGATCGGCTGCGTTTGATTTTCACCTGCTGCCACCCGCTGATTTCGCAGGAGTCCCAAACTGCGCTGGCTCTGAAAACGCTTTGCGGATTGAGTGCTGCCGAAATCGCCAAAGCATTCCTGACCTCTGAAGCGGCGATCGCCAAGCGGCTCACCCGAACCAGACAGAAAATCCGTGAGCTGGGCATTCCTTTCGAAATACCTGTCGGGAAGGAATTTGCCGTCCGCCTGGACGGAGTGCTGCAGACTGTTTATCTCCTGTTCAACGAAGGCTACAAAGCGTCCAGCGGCGAAAACCTGATTCGAGAGGATCTTTGCTATGAAGCCATTCGATTGGCAACATTGCTCGCCGAACATCCTTTGGCAGATCAGCCGCGGACCCATGCACTGCTTGCGCTGATGTTACTGGATGCCGCACGCTTACCCGCCCGGGCCGATGCAGAGGGAAATATCCTCCGGCTGAAGGAACAGGAACGTTCCAAATGGAGTAAGCCAATGATCGACAGCGGTATCACCCACCTGGGACTGGCGGCGGCTGGGGAAGAACTGAGTGAATATCATATTCAGGCCGGCATCGCCGCTTGCCATTGCCTGGCCGAAGACTATCAGTCCACCGATTGGTCCAGAATATTATCTCTGTATGACCAGTGGATGAGGATGAATGACTCTCCGGTCGTGGCCCTGAATCGTGCCGTGGCGCTCGCCAAGGTGAACGGTCCCGAGTGCGGGATCGAAGCGGTCGAAGCGATTAAGAATCGAGGAGAGTTGGCCTCGTATTACCTCCTTTATGCGGTCTTAGGCGAGTTTGAGGTCCAACTGCATCATTTCGAGGCTGCCGCCAGCCATTTCAGGAAAGCCTTGCAACTCACGGAGTTGAAGTCGGAGCGAATATTTTTGTCCAAAAAAGTGAGAAGATTCGAGGGTAGGGCGAAACACTCTGCTTAAGGCAGGATTCAGGATTCAGGACGATTCGGCGTCGAAGAAGATAGCTCGAAAGTCAAGTCCAGAGTCGGTGAAACAGCCAAACTTCTGCCTTTTCAGCTATTCCATTCTGCAACTCCTGAACTCCTGCTTTGGAAGTTTGCCTTCCGCTACGCCTGCCTTAATTTGTCTCTTCACCCAAACAACAGCGGAGAATTATGACAAAGATGCGTGCAGTACAGGTTCCTCAAGCCAAAGGGCCATTTGAAATTGTGGAACGTCAAATCCCGGAGCCAACTCCTGGATCGGTACGGATCAAGGTACAAGCCTGCGGCGTTTGCCACAGCGACTCGCTTACGAAAGAGGGACTTCTTCCAGGCATTCAGTATCCGAGGGTTCCGGGGCACGAAGTGATCGGCCTGGTGGATTCTGTCGGTCAAGGGGTCGCGAGATGGAAACCTGGGCAGCGAGTGGGAGTTGGGTGGCATGGAGGTCACTGCGGGTATTGTGATTCGTGTGCGCGCGGGGATTTTTTTGCCTGCCAAACTTCAACCTTGGTATCTGGCGTGACTTTTGATGGCGGCTATGCGGACTACATGATTGCTCCCGCCGAAGCCATTGCTGCGGTCCCACAAGAACTGTCAGCCGTGGAGGCGGCACCTTTGATGTGTGCCGGCATCACCACCTTTAATTGCCTTCGCAACAGCGGAGCTCGTGCCGGCGAGGTCGTTGCGATACTCGGTTTGGGTGGGCTCGGCCATCTAGGAGTTCAGTACGCCGCGAAGATGGGCTTTCGAACGATCGGCATTGCACGAGGGAAAGATAAGGAGTCTTTCGCAAAAAAGCTTGGCGCACACCACTACATCGATAGTCAGAGTGAGGATCCGGCGGCAGAACTTCTCAAGTTGGGCGGGGCCAAGGTTATTCTGGCGACCGTGACAAATGCGGATGCGATGAGCGCGGTTTCCGGCGGTCTCGCGGTGAATGGAACATTGATGATTATCGGAGCCGTCCCCTCACTGCAGGTTGCTCCTCTGCAGCTTCTTACTTACCGCCAATCGGTCAAAGGCTGGTATTCAGGGATGGCGATTGACTCTCAGGATACACTCGCTTTCAGCGTTCTCTCCGGCGTGCGGGCGATGAATGAAGTCTATCCGCTCGAGAAGGCGGCAGAAGCTTACGAGCGCATGATGAGCGGCAAAGCGCGATTCAGGGTGGTGCTCACGACCGGGAACTAGAGCCAATGCCGTTTGGCGAAGGGTCATCTCTGCAAGGGGCCTTGCTGGTGCGAAGAAATCTGAGGCGCCTCGATGGGAAATTCGCTTTTGTCCCGGGGGGACAAAAACCATCTGCCCATCGAAGCGCCTCGCTTCCTCCTGACAGCTATGGGAAGCCCCGGTTCGGACGGAGCCTCACCCTACCTGAAGCTTCGCGGTTACGACGCGCAGAGTTTCTCGATGGCTGCCAACAGGATGCAGATGGCGATCCCTTCGGAAGCATCGCGGACATCCTGCAGAGGCGGAAAGGTGGGAGCCAAACGCAGAGTGCGATCCTGGGGATCACGCCCATAAGGCCAGGTAGCCCCGGCCGGAGTGAGCGCCAGGCCAAACTTCCGGGCAAGATCGACGACCGTTTTGGCTGTCCCTTCCAAGACGTCCACGCTCACGAAGTAACCGCCCTCCGGCCTCGTCCAACGAGCAACACCGGTTCCTGCCAGGCGCGAATCCAAGGCGGTGATGACCGCTTCGAACTTTGGTCTCAGCAGGGCCCGATGCGCATCCATGTGGCGATGTAGTCCTTCCTGGTTCTTTAGGAAACGCACGTGCCGGAGTTGGTTCAGCTTGTCCGGGCCTATGGTCCGCTTCCCGGCGCGCGCGAGATACCATCGGAGATTGGCTGCCGAGGAAGCAAAGAACGAGACGCCGGCACCGGCTAGCGTCACCTTGGAGGTCGATGCGAACACGAAGGGGCGGTCGGGGTGATTCGCGCTTTCGCACAGGTCGAGAATATTGGCGATTTCATGTCGGCGTTCCGTCAGATGGTGGACGGCGTAGGCATTGTCCCAGAATAGTCGGAAGTCGGGAGCGCCTGCTCGCATCGAAGCGAGCCGCTGCACGGTTTCATCCGAATAGATCTCGCCGGTCGGGTTAGAGTATTTTGGCATGCACCACATCCCCTTCACGGTGGGATCTGCCACTAACGACTCGACCGCATCCATGTCCGGTCCATGCCCGGTCATCGGGACCGTCACCATGCGGATACCGAACTCTTCGCAGATTGCGAAGTGCCGGTCATAACCCGGAACCGGGCAGATGAAGGTTGGTGTCGGCGTCTGCGACCACGGCGCAGTCGAGCCTGGAACGCCCTTTAAAAGCGCCCAAACGATGCAGTCATGCATGAGCGCGAGGCTGGAGTTATCGGTTGCCGCGATGCGGTCGACCGGTGCGCCTATTGTCTTGGAGAATAAGCCGCGCGCCTCGGGCAATCCCTGCAAGAGCCCATAGTTGCGGTTATCGTCGCCAGCCTCGGCGAAATAATCGCCTCTGCCCGGCAAAGCCAATAGATCGTTCGCAAGATCTAGCTGTTCCGGAGAGGGTTTACCGCGCGTCATGTCGAGCGCGAGGCCGCGTGCACGAAAGTCTTCGTACTCTGCGCGGACTTGGTTCCGCAAAGTGCGAAGTTCTTCTTGCTTTAATTCAGTGATTTTGTTCACGGGAAGCGCAACTTATCGCTCAGCATCCTGGATGCAACATCGAAGCATGAAAGCCGGTGGCACTCGCCCTCCGAAGACCGAGAATCCGGAAAAAGCATTCTCTGTTTAGTCGACAAATATTTCTGTTTCTTCTCTGATCGTTCCACTAGCGGCGGTTTCCGTTCCGATTGATCAGCGATGTGTACATCGAGGGGAGTGGCAAACCAGCGGCCGTGGAACAAGGTTTACAGATGATTCGGAAGCGCAGCGCAGCCGCCGTGTCATCGCCGCAGAGTTCGCGGCCGTGCTTAGCGCCGCTGAATCTGTCGATCAACACTTCATCGGTTGATGGAAATGAAACCAGAGCACCAAGACCAGACGGTGTAAGGAGACGGGCTCAGGTAGGGCGAAGCTCCGCCTGAGCCGGGGCTTACCGCGTCGCTCTGCCCATGGCGTTATCCCCTATAGACTTGGTCGATCAATCGCCAGGAGTTCATGGGGGCTCACGTCGTAAGCCAGGATGACGTGAAAAGCCCCGGTTCGGACGGAGCCTCACCCTACCGGCGCGGGTTTCTTCCGCATTGCCTCGCCACGGCGTTGTTTGCCGTCGACTTGGTCGATCAATCGCCGGGAGTTCATGGGGGCTCACGTCGTAAGCCAGGATGACGTGAAAAGCCCCGGTTCGGGCGGAGCCTCACCCTACCGGCGCGGGTTTCTTCCGCATTGCCTCGCCACGGCGTTGTTTGCCGTCGACTTGGTCAATCAATCGCCTAGGAGCCCACGGGAGGTCACGTCGTAAGCCAGGATGCCGTGAAAAGCCCGGGTTCGGACGGAACCTCGCCCTACCAGCGCGGTCACTTACCGCCGCGATTCTTGAGCTGGTCGAGAATAACAGCACCAACGATGATGCAACCCTTGACAATCTGCTGCCAGAAGGCCGAGACATTCATCAAATCAAGGGTGTTGTTCAATACCCCGATAATCAGCGCACCGACAATCGTGCCTGCAACTGTCCCAATTCCACCCGCTGAGAGGGAAGTTCCACCGATGACCGCGGCCGCGATGGCGTCCAGTTCGTAGCCAACTCCAAGACCCGGTTGCCCTGAACCAATACGGGATGAAACCACCACTCCAGCCAACCCGGCCAGGAAACTGGCGTACACGTAGATA
>DATHPI010000328.1:0-13058 GCA_035484035.1 Chthoniobacterales bacterium | reverse complement strand
GACTAATCATGTTCCGAAAGGATACAGCTCTCTTGTGCTTCGGTCTCGATACCCGATATTGATGCGCCTTCCATCTCTTCCCACCCCTAAAAGCTAAAAGGAGTGGGCTTCTCGGTTTGTTCTGTAAAATGACCGAGCGCCCAGAGTGATCAGCTCTCCGTCAGCTCATCGCTTACAATCACGCGAACCTGCCTCACGATCTACCGATCATCCATAGGGTGGCGGACGGTCACATCACCCAGCGATGGCCGACCGAGGCGGTGACCAACGTCTGTTACTTAATCGTTGCACGCAAACCCTAACTCGTTCGATAGGTCATGTCTTCGGCCGTTAAAGTTTCGTCCGAAACTTCACGATTCTGGGATGACGGCCTGAAAAGTAGGAGCCGAAGCTCCTGCTTCGAACCTCGGTAATGATCGACCACCATGAAAACGAGCTACGCCTATTTTCGATCCGAGAGATGAATTACCCGTTTGATACTGGACTCGTATTCGTTTCTCCACCGAGCGAGCCGAATGCAATCCACAAATATGCTACTCGCCCCGGCACCGACCCAAGCGACGAGTAAAAGAACGGTTTGCGGGAGATAATAGAAAAGGCACACAGCAACGGTTAAGTAGGTGAATAAAACAGTGATATTCGCGAAGAGAATCTCCGGACGCCTATGCCAAAACCACTCCGCTCGCGCAAATTCCTGCTCATCAATTACCGCGCTTTCCAAATGAAGCGACTCAATCAACTCGGCAGGAGCCATTTCATCGCAATTCCAGATCGTATCCGCGCCAATTTTCTTCCGCGGGTCCATAGAAAGATGTCCACGCCAAATAGAGCCTACTTTGACTTATCGCTATACGATACTTTGTCAAGGTCTTCGTCTTCCTTTTTTAATCAACCTTTAAAGAATTGATGGAGTCGTTCAGAAGAGAGACTTTGCCGCTACAAGTTCTTTCATCTCGATGAGTCAGAGTAGTTCCCAAGAGGGTTCAACACAGGAGTTCGTTATCGCTGTAACGAGTGAATCCGTTGCTACAGACGAAAGGGGGTAAGGTTTCTCAGCGCTTGGCAACCAAATCTCGTACATTGCTGGATTGCCGTTCGTCGAATCGTCAACGAGCTTTGGTTACTCGCCGGTAAATCTCTTGACCTTCTCGGCAAGCCCGCTTAACACCGCCTCATCACTGCCTCTCTTCGAGAATCGGATTTCCAACGTCTCAGGAGCCATAAAATACTATCAAGGACGTCGTTACTTGTATGCTATCGGGTCGTTTTGCATTTGCTAGTCGTGAGCTATTGAAACAATTACACGAATGATGGAAATCAATATCCGCCGCGCCGCGATCAAAGATGCGGAAATACTGCCTCCTTAAAAGGAGCAAGCTGCGACCTCTGCGTTTTCAGTTCTTTTGGATTTCCTCAAAACGAGCTTGAATTTCCTTCTCGTTCATGGAGCAAAGATGAGTCCCCTTTCGTGAAGAATAAAAGACAGATCCTCGCTCGCTGGGCCACCATCTTCCAATAGTTATTGTATTTATGGTATGTATTTTAATTCTTACGGCGCCAGGACGACCATAGCCGCCTGCAAGTGTCTGGACGGCATGCCCGCCGTGGCGAGCTGGCTGCGTTATGCGGATGCGGCCAAGGCCATCAATGAAGCACGGGAACATGCCGGCCAGCGGGACCGCATCAATTCCATGGTCCGCGCAAACGTGATTGCCCAGATTGCCAACCTCAAGACACACCCGTCTGTCGCGCTGGCGCTCGAACGCGGCGGTCTCATCCTGCACGGCTGGGTCTATGACATCGAGACCGGCTCGATCGAAGCGCTGGACGGGATGACGCGCCGCTTTGTCTCGCTCGCGCAACAATTGCACGTAGCATATTCTGCATGCAACCGCTTCCAGCAAATTTCCGCGCCGCTAGATGAGGCAACGAACGCGGCCGAGTGGTGGTGGCTTGAGTTACAAATTGAGTTACAAAATTCTACCAGAATAAACGGTAACGCCGCGTTGGTTGCATTTTGCCATTTTTTGAGGTCGTCACGGCCGACTTGGCCGGTTCTGCCGCTACTTGGGATACTTGTTCGAAAGCCTCCTTCACTACTGAGCGTCCGCCGGCTAACTAACCTCTATTTTGCCAGTGGTCGCTGATTTTGTAAGTCGTCACTGGGCGCTCGGATCGGGCCGAACGCTGATTGAGATACCCCTTTGGTCAAACCAAAAAGCTAAGGCGCCGGATTCCGAGGTGAAAATCTGAGACGGTGATCTCACGTCTGATGCGGCAATTTGCTCTTTGTGCGCCGCCGAAGTCTCTTGATCACCCTCATTAACCTCCACGGCAATCTTCCTCTCGCGTGTGGTTTTGCTGCCGATGCGGTCGACCCGTCCCGTACTCTGCTCGATGGAAGCGGAATTCCAACCGAGATCGTAATGAACGACGTGCCGACAATGCCGGTGGAGATCGATTCCCTCCTGTCCTACCTGCGTGCAGATAAGGATGTCCGGCAGCACACCAAGTACAGGCTCTCGTTACTAGAGCCGGCATTCGTCAGGACACTGAAACTCCCGTCCCTCGTTAGGATGTTCCAGCAAGCCCCTTGGCCCTGGGACGGTACCGACCCGCTAATAACCTGCAACGTCCCCCCGTCGGTGATCAAATAGGAGGAGTCTGCAGCACCGCCCCCAGGCGCCCCGGCGGCTTCGACAACGATCAAAACACCGGAGGGAGTAAATGCTTCTGCAAACGGCGTGTTACCGTTCGACTTGTTTGACACGGGAGTTCCAGTAGTACCGTCGACTCGGACGGGAAAAACCACGATTTGGTTAGCGACCCTTTCGGTCACGGCAAGAAAGCTCCCGTTCAGATTAAAAGCGATGTCGGAATCGCCAGATCGCCGGCTGTCCACCAGGAGAAGACTTCCAGCTTTCTATCAGCCGCAAACGAAGCATTCGGGATTTGAGCAGCGAGCAGGAGTGCCAGCGCAGTGAGGGAGGAACGTATTAGTTAAACGAAATCTAATATCCATGCGGCATACAGATTACTACATTTGCCTTGACCATATGCGCGCGATGCATAGTTTTTGAGAATGTCTCACGCTCGAACCGCCAATTTGCTGGGAGCAATCGCACTGGGCCTAGCCGATAACATTTTAGATACCGCCAAAGCAAATGTTGCTCATGGTGGCTGCACGCCGGCGGCGCTTCTCCGTGATTGGTCATGAACCCGGTCAGTCTATCGATTTCCTCGCACCGCGGGCCAAAGCGATGAAGAAGTTCGGCGTTGCCTACCAAGTCGACAACAACACTGTCACGAATTACAAGCGGAAGTTTTATGTAGATCTGGAAAGCTCCTCGGGAGAAACCCACCACATTCTGGCAGTCCCGGCAGTGTTCATTGACGATCATGGCGGCAACATTGTTTTTGCTCGTGCTGATTCAGTTTACAAATTCCGGATGAAAGGCGCCAAAGTCCTAGCCGCGGCAAGGGCCGCCGCGAGCACTTTTGACGCCCTCCGGAAGTAGGTGTTTAAATATGAAAAATGAGAGAACCGATGAAGCGGCGTTTGATGCTGCTCTCGCGCACGGTCTGGCGCGCTTGGCGTTGGGATTGAATATAGCCATGCACGGGTACGGCCGTTTGCCGAATCTTGCAGGCTTTGCGAACGGAATGGTGAAGCAGTTTGCGGCGACGTTTCTTCCGGGGCCGCTCGTTTATATTACCGGATGCGGGATCGCCATCGGTGAAGCGATCATCGGGACACTCTTGTTTTTGGGCCTGTTTTGTCGGCCGGTTCTTGTGATTGGTACACTGTTGATGCTGCTATTGATTTTCGGCAGCGCGCTGATTCAACAGTGGGAAATAGTATCGATCCAAATGACATATATTGCGTTTTACGTCGTACTGCTGGCAACGGTTCGCCACGATCGTTTTTCTCTACAAGGGTTACGTCGGCGGATATAGGCCGTCTACACTCGATCAGCGACCTCAACGAGAGGGTATGCGTTACTGCTCTATTTGCTTTTCTGCCGGTAACGTTAATTCTAATTTAATTATTTTTTTGATTCGGTTATTCAATTGGTCGGAGAAATCCTAAAATCCTTACGCCAAAAAGGCAAAACTGCTGCTGGCAACTGTCAGCTGCCAAAAGCGCGCGGCCGGTGGGTACGTAAAATCAATAGGCTCTCACGCTCGGGAGGGACAGACTTGATCCGGTCCTTGGACCGGCGCGGACCAACCACCAACCTACTGGGAAAGCACAGAAGCCGTCCCTCCCTCACGGAATCGCCCTAGGCACCCGCCAACATGAGCTGCTAGGATTTGATTACTACTGCGGCTTGCTTCCGTCGGTTGCGCAGCCTCCCTTTCCTTTGCACGAGTTATGACCAGGATGCTTGCCACCGCCCTGGCCCTTGCAGTCGTTTTGACCTTTGCACGCGTGTTGGGGTAGCGGCTTCTGAGCGTCAGCCATCGTCCCGAGAGAGACGCTCGGACGGCTGGAGGTGTTCAATGCATAGGCACGGACGGCCATAGACCCGGTCAAAAGGCCGGCAACCGCGGCGCCGGCAATTGCTGCTTTGGATGGTTTCATGTTACTGTGAGCCTTTGATCCTGTGTTTGGATGTTTTGGTTTCTTTCGTTACACCACAAGTGTGATGCCGATGTGGGAATTATATTCCCCAAAAAACGGAGCCTTCGTAATTTGGCTCTTTGAGCAAGTTCTGAACTGGACGTACATTGAAAGAGGCTGTTTCAATGAGCCGGGTCCCTCCGGAGCTGTCTATGCGATGACCAGCGATCCCTCAGTTCCGACGGGGAGAGCCCAATCGGCATCGCCGTCCACGGCGATCTCCTCTACGTTTTGAACGTGGAAAGCAAACCGCATCACCGAGATTGTATAGACCGAATGGATACAAACAAAGTAGAGAATCTACCAATACTTTCCCGGGTAGTCTACCACGGTGAAGAGAAGCGGATCCAGCCCGAAGGAGCCCGCGTTGCCGATTAATACAGCAAGCAGCAAAAACTTTCGGATCAATTTTATTATGCAAACGAATCATTTTGTGACTGCTGCCCGCAGATCACTATTATTCTTGATGGTTGCCCTGCTTTTAGGTGGTGGATTGTCGTCGGCCCCTGCTAACACCGCTGACCAAGTAGCCTCTAGCGCCAAAGAAGCCAAACCGAGGCGATGAAGAAGTTCGGTGTTGCGTACCAAGTCGACAATACCACTCTCACGAATTACAAGCAGAAGTTTAATGTGGATCTGGAAAGCTCCTCAGGACAAACCCACCACGTTCTACCAGTCCCGGCGGTGTTCATTCTCGATCGTGGAGGCAAAATTGTTTTTGTTCATGCAGATCCTGATTACAAAGTTCGGATGAAAGGTGTGGAAGTGCTAGCCGCAGCGACGACTTCAGACGCCCTCCAGAAGTAGGCATGCGCAATACGTTTTCCAGTCAGGTCAAGCTGATCTTCTGGACCGATTTGCTCTTGAACGTGATCAGCCACCGTCCGCGGAGCGCTGCGGCCATCTTCAAAGACCTCGATCGACTTGCGCCAGACCTCGCACTGACTGTCGTTGATCTCTCGAAGATAAAGAATTTGCCGCTTGACCACCTGGCCACCAGCGACCCGGCGGTTTTCGACCAAATTCCAATAGCGGTGCTCCTCGCCATTTTTCTTTCGCGTCGTGCAGCGCAAAAACATGATGGCATGCCATTATTCACAGAAATCTTTTTTTGAGAATAGGGTAGGTCTTCACTACAACCGCTTTTCGCTGTTTTTGCCGGATCCCTCCCTGAAAATCAACGACTTACGGTCACGAAAATAATTTTTTGCGCCGCGAATCCGCGAAGTCGGGCTAGGCAAGATCACCGTCGGCGTGATCCGCCTGCGCAAACTGGTCGGCCTGGGAGTCTTTGCCGTGGCTATAGTGGCGATGAGTCCAACCGCCACACTGGCTCAGTCAGCCCGTCGGCTGCGCCGCCGGATCCCGCCTTCGCAGTCCCGACGACCAAGCTCATCGCCATCGGCAGCTTCACGGCCAAGGCGGCGCCGAACTCGTGGAAGCGCTCCTGCCTTTCGAAATGCGCCAGACTGCGCTGATGTACCTCTCTGGGAATTGACCAGTGTCGTCTGGAGTGTTGTCGGGGTAATGCGACCGCCGACATTGCGGACACCGCCGCCTCACCGGGCGCGAGGCCAAAGATGTCGAATGGATCGACGCAGCCGATGATCATCGTCTTTAGCGACGGCCTGATCTTCAGTTCTGCGGAGAAGCGACTGTTGGCAAAGGCCTCGTTGCGCTGGGTCAAGGTGTCAATGACATTCATTGGGAATTCTTTTTCTGGTTAAGGGTGCGGTGGCTCTGGTGCGTTACGTACACAATTAATGGAAGAAGCAAAAATCGGGACAGCACGGTACCACTCTTTACGGGAAAGTTGCGAATTGCACTACTTGTCGACCGAGAGCAATGACCTGCTGAGAGACCTTCTCCACAGTGCCTTCGTAAGTATATATACCGGAACTCGGAATATTTAAAAGAGAGGCGTGAAGCGCCGGCAGCGCGGTCGTCGGCCTTCTCTGTTCGCGAACCGCTCTCTGAAACACGGTTGTTAGGTGCGTTGGGCGGGAACGCTTAAACCAGCCGACTTGACGCATTAGCCTTTAATGCCTCTCATCCGTTGGCCGCCGCGCTGAAGAGCGGCGCCGCTGTTTGCGGACGGAGGCAATGTGACTCTTGGTAAGTGAGGTCCCTTTTGGGATGTCCCGCATGACCGCCTGTAACATCTCAGGCGTGCCAGACTCTGCGTGCAGGTCCCACGAAATATCCGACCGTCGAGTCGATTGCCTGAACACATACGCTACACGCCGCAGTTCGGATAAATCCTCAAGGGTGCAGTCGTATCCATTTTCCCGCATGTAATTCCAAGCCGCGCGCAGTTTACCAGGACCATCGTAACCAGGGCTAGTTGGATCAGGTGCGCCACACTCTGCCACCAAAGCATCGCCAAGGTCCCATCGTGCTTTGTCGAGCGTTTGCCTCCCATGAAGAATTTTTTTGTATTCAGGTTTCATAAAGGGCTCGTTTCCTCGACACAAATAATTAATAACCTCCGTTTTTTGAGGCCACAGTCAATCTGCCAGTTCGATCTTTCACCAGGCAATGTTGTGTGCCGGAAAACACCTTCCCTACTTAACCCATGGTAGGTCCGGCCAGGCCTTCAACCTTTACGCTCCCAGGAAGGAAGATTTGCCACTATGGCGCAGTCGGAGAAATCCGCCAATCCTTACGCCGAGCAAATTGAGCACTGATCACAATGACCACACACCAACCCGTGGTGTGGTCATGAGGTCTGAGTTCCGCGTGTTGACGATCGAGAGCCAGTTGCAGGGGGTTCGGAATTTTGCGCTGGCAATGAACCGTGAACATAAGCTTCGCCCCGGCACTGCCACACCCGCCATCGCGGCACCGTCGTTCCACCTGAGAGCCCCGAACCGGCTGTCATCCACCTGCTTGAAGGCGAAATTCTGTTTTCGACTGTGCCAAGGCCACTCAAGCGCGGTTGATGGTCCGATAATCGTGCCGAAAATTCGAACGCGCTCCGAGTCTGACTGTCTAAGTTCACTGAACTTCATGCGAAGAAGCCGATCAGAACCCCGAGAAGACTTGGAAAAGGTGATCAGGGGTTTAAAGTTTGTTTCCCTCGTTCTGTTTTCTCTGCCCCTTTGTGTCAGCGTTTTAATCCTGGCAGCGGCAGTGATGACTTCTGGACACAGGCCCGGCGTGCCCATTTTTCCGTTAAATTCGCAATGGGCGAGCTTGCTCTCCTGCGGGTTTCGAATCAGCATTATTCCCGGATTCGCGGTCCTGGTGTATTGTGTGGTCAGTCGGTTGCGATACCGTCCCTTGGAACACCGACTGGCTTTCGTCGCGTTCTCCCTCATGAGTTTGATAATCTTTGTTTTCGCTCCTTCACGATCGCGCTCCCGCGACGGAGTTAATCCAGCAGTTACTTTAGAACTCGAAAAGGAAAATGAGGGCGTCTATTCGGTTCCTGGAGCGTCAGACACAATCGAGATTAAAAATATCCCAGTCGCAACGCCACTGTCTAGGCAAGCGGTTAAAGATCCCTCTACCCTGCAAAACGCCAAGAGTGAATTGTAATCCTTTTCGAGAGCATCTCGAGTGCCGACCCGACCTCCTATCAGCGGTTGTCGATTTGGACTTGCCGGACAAGCCGAACGTCGGCGCGGCTTAACCACAAGAGCGCACTAGTTAATTAGTGAAGGTGACGCGGGCTTCCCGAGCGGGCCTTATCTCCGTCATCGCAGTGGCAACATAGCGCCTGCCAGCGCATTGATTGCCGGGCATGAAGTTGTGCTGCAACCTAGATGAAAGGTCTCCCTCCTTTTATGAGCGTATTCGAAGTCGTGGCGCTGCTGCTTACGCTGACCGCGTTGTTCAGCTATGCGAACTATCGTTTCATCAAGCTGCCGACCACCATCGGCGTGATGCTTATCGCCTTAGTGGGGTCGCTGACGCTCATCAGCCTGCAACATTTTGGGTTCGAAATCGCGCCGATGGCCGCCCGGGTGCTCCAGGGGGTGGATTTTAATCAAACCTTGCTTCAAGGCATGCTGAGCTTTCTGCTCTTCGCCGGCGCGCTGCACATTAACCTCAACGATCTGGCGGAACAAAGGTGGGTCATCACGGTCCTCGCCGTGATCGGCGTGCTGATTTCAACATTGGTCTTCGGGACCGCCATCTACCTTGTGTTTGCCTGGTTGAGTCTGAAACTTAGTTATGCGTGGGCCCTGTTATTCGGAGCACTGATCTCCCCAACCGATCCCATTGCGGTCCTCGGCATTCTCAAAAGCGCAAACGTGCCGAAAAGCTTGGAAATTCAAATTGCCGGGGAATCACTCTTCAATGACGGCGTTGGGATTGCCGTGTTCGTGGTGTTGCACGAGATTACTGTGCGCGGAGATCAACCGTCGTTCTCCCATATCGGTACAGTCTTTCTGCTAGAAGCAGTCGGGGGGGCCGCCATTGGACTCTCCTTGGGCTGGGTAGCATATCGGCTTCTGAAAAGTGTGGACCACTACCAGGTGGAGGTGCTGCTGACGTTGGCCCTGGTAACAGGCGGCTACGCACTGGCCAGCGCCTTCCATACCAGCGGACCGATCGCGATCGTTTGTGCCGGTGTGCTGATCGGCAATCACGGACGCCGATTGGCCATGAGCGATACCACCCGCGAGCACCTCGACACCTTTTGGGAATTGGTGGATGAAATCCTTAACGCCCTGCTCTTCGTCCTGATCGGACTGGAGGTTCTGGTGGTGACGTTTACGCACGAGCTGCTTTTCGCGGGTCTCCTGGCGATTCCCGCGATGCTCTTGGCGCGATGGGTGAGCGTGGGTACGCCCGTGCTGCTGATGAGCATCTGGCACAAATTCCCGACTGGCGCGGTTACCATCATGACCTGGGGCGGGTTGCGCGGCGGCATCTCCGTGGCACTGGCGTTATCGCTGCCAGCCGGCTCAGAGCGCGAGTTGGTACTGACGACAACCTATGTGCTGGTCGTCTTTTCTATTCTGGTGCAAGGCTTGACCATCAAGCGGGTCGTGAGGCGAGCGATGCGCTCGTAAGGGCAGAGTCCACCCTGCAGCACCGAAAGCCGCACTACAAAACATCGATTACTCTTCGGGTATCTGTCAATACCACAGGTTCGCCGTCATTCAGCTCTGACGTGACTCGTCCACGATCAGATAATGACTTCCTCCCTTGGTCCAAACTTTGACCAGGGTCTCACCGCCAGGCTGCCTTTCAGAATCTGCAACAGCGTCCTGCGCGTTTTTCACCGGTTGGTGATTCAGCTCAGTGATCACATCCCCAGCCCTCAACCCGGCTTCATACGCCGCCGAATCGGGCGCTACTTGCGAGATAACTGCGCCCTGGACATTGCCGGGAACGTTCATCTCGGCCCGGGTGCTTTGATCCAGATCGACAACTCCGACACCTGCCAGAGCTTCTTTCCGTCCGGTCCCATTGGTCTCATTCGCATTCGCAACCTTGTTCTCCGGCGCGTTGCCCAGCGTGACATCGAACGTCTTGTCTTCGCCGTTTCGACTGACGATCACCGGCACCTTTGAGCCCGGCGCGGTTTCCGCGACTCGCAGCTTTAATTGACTCGCGTCCTGGATCGCCTGCCCGTCGAAATGAGTAATCACGTCGCCGCTCTTCAATCCGGCTTTAGCAGCGGGACTGCCTGGCGACACATCTCCAACCAGGGCACCGGTCGTCCGATCCAGCTTGAACGCTTTCGCCAGGTCCGGAGTCAGGTCCTGGATCATTACCCCCAGAAGTCCGCGTTCCACGTGCCCATTCTTCACTAGACTGTCCATGACCCATCGGCAGAGGTCCGAAGGAACCGCAAAGCCAATTCCCTGGTTTCCTCCGCTGCGCGTCAAGATCGCCGAATTGATACCGATCAGTCGACCATCGGTGTCGACCAGCGCGCCACCAGAGTTTCCGGGGTTGATCGCCGCATCAGTCTGGATGAAGTCCTCATCCCCGTCTCCCGAAGTGGTACGATCCTTGGCGCTCACAATACCCTTGGTCACCGTTTGCCCGATGCCGAAAGGATTCCCAATGGCCAGAACCACGTCACCGATCTCGACCTTGCTGCTGTCCGTCAGCGTCAACGCAGGCAGATTTTCTGCGTTGATCTTAATCAGGGCAACGTCTGTTTGTGGGTCAGTGCCGATCACCTTGGCCGTGAATTGACGGCCATCATTGAGGACCACCTGGATCTCGCTCGCCTGGTTGACCACGTGATTATTGGTCAGGATATAACCATCGGACGAAACAATGACTCCGGAACCAAGCCCGTGCTCAGTCGGAGAATTGAGCTGGTCCGGACTCATTTGATTCAACCCACCACTCCCAAAAAAACGGCGAAAGAACTCCATGTCTGGATTCGACATCGGATTTTCCGAGGTCTTCATCGTCACAAAGACTCTGACCACGCTGGGAGCCACCTTTTGCACAATCGGTGCAAAGCTGGTTCCATCTTTCACGTCTCGGACCAACGGCTTATCGTCTTCACGAATTTGCAGCGGAGCTTTCCCTGTCTCACCACCGTTATTCGATGCAGGGCTTAGGGCCAAGCCCGTCCCCGCACATACCCCTAGCCCTCCTAGCAAGAGGGCACCCAACTTGAGTCGATTAATTGATTTGGTCACTATGAATTCCTTTGTTAGGTTTTATTTAAATTGGGTCCACCAACGTGACCAAGGCCTTGCTCGACCATTACAAAGTTGAAAGAAAGCGTATCCTACCTGTTGCTATTAGCCACGGTAGCTCCGACTCCGTGCGGGTTACGGGAATTGGGATCCCGCCTGAGAAGCATGCCATCGTATTTAGGCGGTCACGGATCACCTCTATTTGACAGGGTCGATGATTCAGACCCATCAAGTGCGTTAGTTAGGTTCGGGATCGCGAGCGCCGTAAGGAGGATCCCCTAACGTCGCCTAAGGGAAAGCATCATTTCGAACACAGGATGGTTTTCCCAAGTCAAAAACATGTATGAAGAGGATATTGATAGCTCTTGCCGTGCTTGGATCCGTCGTCGGAACTTCGCTCACCGCCTCGGCTGACGACAATCATCGCGATCACGATTGGAATGATAATTACTGGCATCATAATCACTACGGCTATTGGCACGGTAAGCGAGGCTACTGGCGTTACCACGAGCACCATCATGAATTCGTCCAAATCGGCCCACTCACCATTGAAACAGGGCGCTAAAAGCCGATTTGTTGCCCTTGGCGACCCAGCCAGAACCGGGTCTGAACCGCTGCTCGTGGCTGGTTCTGCCGCCAGAACGCCTCTTTTGTGGGCTGTCGGCTAACTCGCAGGTTGCGAAGCTTGCATCCCCCCTGATTATTCAATGGCGGCAAACGGCAATCATCATTGTGGAGTTGACCGATAGTCAACTGTTGATCCCTAAGAAACAAACAGTTACTATCACACAGAAAATCTCCAAATTGGGTCGATTGAAATGCAGCCTCGCCGCCTTCTCGTTACAATTCTGAGGTTGATCGCAGGAACGGTAGAGTTGACCGCCCACGCCCAGAGTGTTGGTTCGCCGAATCTTCCTGCCGCCCCCGTGCTCTCCGCTGTCCCGGTTCAGGCCAATCCATTTGAGTCCGAGGTCACAGCCCTGCAGGCCAAGCTCTTGCTCGCTCCGGTGGCTTCCAGTCCGATCGTCTTTTATGGCAGTTCGTCCATCCGACTTTGGAAAAGTCTGCAACAGGACTTTTCCGGATACGCGGTACTCAATGTCGGCTTTGGCGGATCCCGCTTAACCGATTGTGTCCAGTATGCCAACAGGCTCGTTATCCCCCGCAAGCCCGCTGCCATCGTGATTTACGCAGGAGAAAATGACTTGGCCTTGGGCATCGCTCCGGAGACGGTCTTTGGTTCATTCCAGAAATTGTTCGGCATTTTCCGTAGCTATTCTCCAGCCATTCCGATCGCTTTTGTTTCGGTAAAGCCAAGTCCGGCGCGACTGTTATTCTTAGGGAACATCCTCAAATTGAATCAGCTGGTGCGAGATTTCCTCAAAACCCAGCCCGAGACAGATTATATTGATGTCTTTGACGACATGCTCGGGCAAGACCACAAACCGGTACTGGACCTGTTTGTTAATGATCATATTCATTTAAGTCCGGCCGGTTACCAGATCATGCGCAGGGATATTGGAGAATTTCTTTCCCAGGATTGTGCCAAATCCAAGCTGAGCAAAGCGCAATAGGCCTAATCGTGTTGCGGAGCTAAGGGATCGCCTCATCATTGGCTATGGCGTTGCGAAACCGCTTCACACCAGCGGTCATTGAGAGCGTCCATTTGCCTCGTAGAGATCCTCCTCATGAAAAGAAGTCAGGCATTATGGGAGTCTTTTCTAATGGGAGTGAGTCAGCCAGGATTGGCGCTGCGCGGGCTTTCAGACCGATTTGGACGTGCCTTGACTCACCATTAAACTCGGGCGCTTGCT
>DATHPI010000327.1:0-12356 GCA_035484035.1 Chthoniobacterales bacterium | reverse complement strand
ACCGCAATTGGTGATGAACATGCATCGGCAGGCCGAAAAATTCGGGGCTGAATTTAAGTATGCCGAGGTACGGGAATTCGAGCCCGTTAACGACCACTACTGTCTCAACGTGGACGGCGAGTCGATCGAAGCGCAGTCGGTCATCATCGCCAGCGGTGCCTCCGCCAAGTGGCTCGGTCTTGAACATGAGTACAAGTTCAAGGGGCACGGGGTCACCTCCTGCGCGACTTGTGACGGGGCGTTTTATCGGAACGTGCCGGTTTGCGTGATCGGCGGCGGCGACACCGCCACTGAGGAAGCAATCTTTCTCACTCGATTTGCCTCCGAAGTGTTTCTGATCCATCGGCGCGGCTCCCTCCGTGCGACCAAAATTATGGCTGAACGCGCGTTGAATCATCCGAAAATCAAGCCGGTCTGGAATACCGAAGTCAGCCGGTATATAGCCGATAAAAAAGGCGAAGTGGAGGGTGTCGAACTGAGAAATGTCGAAACCGGCAAGATTTCCACCCTGAATGTGAAATGCGTTTTCGTGGCGATCGGCCACACTCCGAACACCGAACCATTCAAGGGGAAGGTCGAGATGGACCCGAACGGCTACCTCCTTCGGAGGAAAGGCACGCAAACGAATCTACCCGGAGTTTTTGCCGCTGGAGACGTGGCCGACCCGATCTATCGCCAGGCCGTTACCGCAGCCGGTCAAGGATGTGCCGCAGCCATCGAAGCGGAGCGCTATCTCACGGATCTGGAATAGGCCGCCCTGCGCAGATTTGCGACCCTACCGCAACGGGGCGCCGGTGTAATGAGCCAGGAAACTCATTTGATGCCCGTGGTCTTGATCGATTCGACCAACTGGCGTTGGAAGACAAAGAAGAGAATGAGCGTCGGCATCGCTACCACGACGGAGGCTGCCATAATATAATTCCAGGCCGCAGAGTACTGTCCCTGGAAACTGGCAATCCCGAGCTGCACCAGCCAGAGGTCCTGATTGGTGGTAATCGTTAAGGGCCAAAGAAACGCATTCCAATTAACTAAAAAAAAGAAGACCGCCAAGGCCGATAAAATCGGCCGGCTGAGCGGAAGCATGATATTCCAATAAATTCCCCAGTAAGTCGCTCCGTCAATGATCGCCGCTTCTTGCAGATCAAGCGGTATCCCTAAATAAAACTGGCGCAACAGGAAGATTCCAAATGCGTTGAAGGTCACCGGTATAATCAGGCCAGCATAGCTGTTAACCATTCCCATCTTTTGCACCAGGATGAACAGCGGAACAATGATCACCTGTAACGACACCAGAAAGGTCGAAAATATAATCATAAAGATAGTTTCGCGTCCCGGAAATCGGAGCCGGGCGAAAGCGTATCCGGCCATGGAATGGAAAAGGAGCGCGACCACGGTGATCGTTCCAGCCACAAAGAAGGTGTTAAGAATATAGCGAACGAATGGCAATTGAGTGAAAACATACCCAAAGTTTTCCAATGTCGGGTGCTTTGGAATCAGGGTTGAGTTGAAGATTTCATCGGGTTCCTTGAGCGATGCCGACACCATCCAGACCAAGGGAGAGGCGGTGATTATAGCGAGCGTCGCGGTTGAGAAAATCAACATCCATCGACTCACCCGAAAGCCTGAGCTGCTTTCTCGATTCATAAATTCCTATCCCAGATGAAATCGACCACCCCGGGTCAGCGCAAACAGGACCACCGTGATCGCCAGCAAGATAACCACCAAAGACGAAGCCATCGCTGCGGCATATCCATAATTGTTAAATTTAAATGCCTGCTCATAGATATAGAAAACGGCCAGCGACGTCGAATTGGCCGGTCCGCCGTTTGTCATGACATAAATGAGATCGAATGCCTGGGAACCGGAGACCGCCGCCACGGTTGAAACCAGGACCACGAAGAAACTAGTCGGCCGCAGCAAAGGCAAGGTAATCTTTGTGAACATAGCCCACGGTTTTGCACCATCGATTTTTGCCGCCTCATAATACTCCCGAGGGATCTCCTGAAGGCCGGATAGAAAGATGATCATGTAATATCCCATCAGGAACCAGATCGTGACGACCAGAACTGCACCCAGTGCAAAATGCGGGTCGCCCAACCAGGATCGTCCCTGAAGACCAACGAGTTCGAGCATCCGGTTGATAAACCCGACCTTATCGATCAGCATCACTTTCCAGATCAATGCCACTACCACCAGACTGACCACGTAGGGCATGAAGAAGAGGCTGCGCCAGAGGCCGATCAATGGAATCTTTTGCCGCACCAACAACGCAAGCCCTAAGCCGCTGATATAAAGCCCCGGGACCAGGCAAACGACATAGACGATCGTCACTCCGATGCTTTTGAGGAACAACGGATCGTGAAACATTCGGTTGTAGTTGGCCAGCCCAATGAACTTGTAGCCGCCGAACCCATCGACACTGAAAAACCCAAGACTTAGAGCCAGTACCATGGGTATGGCCACAAAAATGAGCAAACCGATAAAGTCCGGCAAAATAAACAGCCACGCGGCCAGCGCTTCCTTTCGCGAGGTCGTCCAGTAAGGTCGCCCCTTCGGGTGCACCGCTATCCGCCCCGCTCCTCGTTCATTTCCCGGCTCTCCCGATGAAGGTTCCAGGTGGCCGAGCGACAATCGAGGCGGATCATCCATACGATGAAAAGTTGAAACGGTGATTCGAAACGTGGGTCGCTTTCTAGCCCGCAACGACCACTTGCTTCGGACCGGCGGCCCTCAGACGTGATATTTGCGGGCTAGGCGACTTTATTCCGTCAAAGCAAGGGCGCACCCGAGTACCCGGCCAGGAAACTGTCGATCTCCTGCGATCCTTGTTCCGCTGTCTGTTTCGGATCTGCACCGCCAAGCTGGCAGGCTTGGATCGAATCTGAGATCGTCTTGTAGACCTCTGGTGGGACGCGCGGCTCGCCCCTCCCCGTGGGAAAGATCTCATCCTTAAATATCTTCATCGGACCCGAGCTGTACCCGCCCGCTGCTGCGCCTTTTTCCAAGGCGGATTTGCGCGGTGCGACGTCGCTCTTGGCTTTCGTACACCAGTCGACCACACGCTGGACGGAGTCCTCCTGCATCGAACCGAGGGCCCAAACACAGAACTTCGCGGCTTCCTCAGGATTTTGCCCTTTGGCATTAGCGACAAAGGACCATCCACCCAAAACGCTTTTGGGAGTGCCACCGGGCGGCACCGGCAAGGGGAAAACGCCGTACTGAAAATCTTTGGCGTTCTCTCGTAAGGCACTTACTGCCCAGATACCAACGTTTTGCATGGCGCAAAATCCCGAAGCCAGATTTGCCACCACATCCCATACGCCCCCGCCCAGGTAGTTCCTCGAAGCGACATTCTGCTTAATGGAGTCTTGCCAGAACTTAAGCGCCTGCACGGTGCCCGGAGAGTTAAACGCACTCTTTTTTCCGTCTGGAGTAGCGATGTCTCCCCCTCCTTGCCACATGAATGGATACCAGGTAAAGGTCTGATAATATCCGGGAGTCGTTTCGAACAAACAACCGAACCGATTCCCTTTGGTCAGTTTGCGAGCGATCTCCAGGTATTGATCCCACGTTTTCGGGATATCCGTCTCCGAAAGACCTGCGTCCTGGAAAGCTTTGAGACTGTAATACATGGCCATCGGTTCGACTTCCATCGGCAGCCCATAGATCTTGCCATTGACCATCCTGGTCTCCATCACATTCGGAAAGAAATCCTTTCTCGCTTCTTCTTCCATGTAAGGCGTGAGCTCGGTCAGCACACCCCCGTTGGCGTACCGAAGAAAATCGCCAGGACTGATGATGAAGATGTCCGGACCTTTCCCGGACGCGAAGGCCGTTTGCAGCTTGGAGCCGTTCATGTAATCATTGTTCGGCACGTACTGCAGATCAATCTTTACGTCGTGCGTGGCGTTCCAGGCGGCTACGCAGTCGACAAACCATTTGCTCTGAAGGTTGGAAATGCCGTTCGGGGCGTAGAACTGCCAGAATGAAAGAGTCTTTGTCGCCGCTCGAGCGGAGTGAATAAAAAATGGGGAGAATACGGAGGACACCGCGGCGACAGCAGCGACTTTGCCTCCCTTTCTAAGCAGTTCCCTGCGGGTAATTCCTGGTACCGCATTAGACAATGGATCTGAGCGACTGTTTTCAAATTTAATTTCGTCCATAATGGGTCTTTATTTTCGAATGGTACCCCCAGCGATATCTTCCGATTTCGCGTCCGGCCGTCGTTCAGTACCTCCAAACGGCGCATCGCCAGCCTCCCGTTCGACGGGGATCCAACGATTTGACGGTTGCTTTGCCGGCATCTGGGGGGCACGCAATCCAAGTTCTGGTTTGCAATCGATTACATGCTAATTTACCAGGCCCCTACGGTCAAGCCTCGCACCCTTTCCGATTTTGCCCCGATGGTTGCTGAGGTTCTCTCCAAGTTGCTATGAACTTTAGTGATCTTGCCCGCCAATTGAATGTCAGTACCGCCACGGTTTCTCGGGCCTTAAGTCGTCCGGACAAGGTCGCGCCTGCCACCAGAAAGCGCGTTCTCGAGTTCGTCCGGCGTTCCGGCTATCACATAAACGGCATTGCTCGATCTCTCCGGACCCAATCCACAAGGACGATCGGCGTCATTGTCTCCGATATCCGAAATCCCTTTTCTTCGGCGATCGTTAAATCTGTTGAGGATGTTGCCAGAACCAACGGGTACACCGTCCTGATCTGTAACGCCGACGAAGATGGGAGAAATGAAGAAGCGGCTTTAGAGCTCTTTCTTGAACGCCAAGTTTCCGGCGTCATCCACTGTTCTGCCGGGGCAAACCTGGATTTGCTGCGCGTCCTTCTCGAGAGGTCCATTCCCCTCGTCGATCTCGACCGGCAGTCCGGACTTCAGAACGTTGATACTGTCATTCTCGATAATCAGTTAGGGGCCACCCTTGCAACCCGCCATTTAGTGGAACTGGGGCACCGCCGGGTGGCCATGATTTCCGGGCCGAGACACCTCTCGAACGCCCGCAAGAGGCTCGATGCCTTCCGCAAAACACTTCGCTCGACACGGATTGTCGTTCCCAAAGAGTACGTTACCTTCGGCGATTTCCGTGAACAATCCGGACAGATCGCTGCCGAACGACTTTTATCCCTCCGAACTCCCCCCAGCGCCATCCTGGTTGCCAATAACGAAATGATGGCCGGCGCCCTCTTCGCGATCCGGCAGAGAGGCGTCAAAGTACCGCGTGACCTGTCGCTGGTCGGGTTCGATGACGCGCGTTGGGCCCGATATTCCGATCCGCCACTAACCGTGGTGTCACAGCCGACTGAACGAATGGGCCAAAAGGCCGCCGAACTACTTCTGGGACGTTTGCAGGGTGAAAGGCGTGCCAATACCGTGGTGTTCGAACCCGAACTGATCGTTCGGCGCTCGACTTGTCCGCCGAGACGGAGTTGAGGGGCGTATCGGCGTGTCGGCGGTGCCGCCGACGGCATGCATAAGCGGCGTTTACCGCTTTACCCTTAAGCGCCAGCAAATAAGAGACGCTTGGCTTACCACCCACGCCGATACGCCGACACGTTTCCCAAAAGCTGAACGTCTGAAAACAGTTGCACTCCCCGGTTCCCGGCACACAATCTGTCCCAATCTGCATCAGACCGAAACACCTCGACCCCCAAGCGCTGACCGACAATTGAGATGCGACGGCCCAGCCATGAAGGTCTGCGATCTCACCCAGTTCTATTCCCCGTTCAGCGGGGGTGTGAAACGTTACGTCGAGGAAAAGCGAAAGTACGCGAACGCCTTGGGTCATCAGCACCTGCTCATTATCCCAGGGGAAAGGACGGAAAAGATTGAGACCCCGGGAGGCAAAACGTTCCTGATCGGGTCCCCGCTCGTTTCTCGAACATCCCGTTACCGGGCTCTTTTTAACCTCAATGCAGTCGAAGAAATCCTGGAACGGGAGAAACCGGATGTGATCGAATCGAGCGACCCATACCAGATCGCCTGGAAAGCCATCGTCTCGGGTGAAGCGCTTCGCATCCCAGTGGTTGGCTTCTACCATTCGCATTTTCCTGAGGCGTACCTCCGCACCACGATGAAGTATCTGGGAGAGACAGCGACTAATGTCATGATGGAGATGGCCAAAAGCTATGTGCGTAGCCTTTACAACCATTTTCGGAAAACGTTCGTTCCATCGGCTGGTCTGGCGCAAGTCCTGAGCGATTGGGGAGTCGAGAACGTCGTGCTATGCGAATTGGGGGTCGATATCGAAGTCTTCAACAAAGCTCACGACAAATTGATCACCCGGGCGGAGTTTGATGTGCCGAAGAACCGGATCGTGCTCCTGTACGTCGGCAGGCTCGCAGCTGAAAAAAATGTGAAAACCCTTTTTCAGGCGTTTGATCTGCTCTGCCAAGAAGAGCCCGGGCGATTTCACCTTTTCATTGTCGGCGACGGCTACTATCGCGATGAAGTCATGGAACTTCGAAAATCAACAAAAGCCGTAACCTGGCTTAGCTACTGCTCTGACCAACAGCAGCTCGCCAGGATTTACCGTGCGGCCGATCTGTTTGTGCACCCAGGCGTTCAAGAAACATTTGGCCTCGTCGCTCTTGAGAGCCAGGCGTGCGGTACCCCGGTGGTCGGAATCCACGGAAGCTATATGGATCGAATCATTTTCGCCGATCAATCGCATTGGGCCCAGGAAAACTCTCCGGAATCATTGGCCGCGGCGATCCGAGCGATGAGCAAGACCGATTTGGAGTCGGCCGGAAACGAAGCCAGCCAAAGCGTGATCCAGCGCTACTCCTGGCGGAAAGTCTTTGATCGAATGTTCGAAACCTATCAAAAGATCCGCGCCTGACACCAGTCGCGAAATCAGATATCTGGTATGTGCGGCCGATACCGTCGAACCACCCAAGAAGAAGAACTCGCGCGACTTTATCATATCCCGATTCCAAAACAGACGGATTTACCGATCAGCTACAACATCGCCCCGAGTCAGCAGGTTCTGACGATCCGATTCAATTCCGAAACCCAGCAACGCTCCCTCAATGCCCTCCAGTGGGGGCTGATTCCTTCTTGGGCGAATGACCCGAAAATTGGCTACAAAACGGTCAACGCGCGGGTCGAGACAATCGATACCGCGCCCTCGTTTCGCGAGGCATTCAAGAAACGCCGCTGCTTGATCCCAGCCGACGGATTTTACGAATGGCAGAAAGTCGTGGGCGGCAAAATTCCGTTTTCGATCGGGATGAAGGACAATGCGCCCTTTGTCTTTGCCGGGCTTTGGGAAGGTTGGAAAGATCCCGCGACTCAGGTCTGGTTGCGCACCTGCACCATCATCACCGGAGAGCCCAACGAGCTCGTCGCCCGGATCCACAGCCGGATGCCTGTGATTCTCGCTGAAGAGCATCACGAGGCTTGGTTGACCAATCAAGCCGGCAAAGAGGTACTAGTGCCCTTCCCGGGCTCCGCCATGCGCGCCTGGCCCATCAGTCCGCGTGTGAACAGTCCGAAGAACAACGATCCGGACTTACTTTTGCCGGTCGAGGGAATGAACCAGGTTAACCCAACGAAGATAAAAGAGATTGCTTCCGATCTCTTTCCCACTATTTAATTTGGGATGTCTGCGGTTTCTTTTTGGAAGCTGGAGTGACGGACATGCATGGAATCTAAAGTGCTCGAAACCAAGGACTTTCAGGTTCGGAGCTATCGCCCATCCGATCGGGATTCGGTACGAGCGCTCTGCTGCGAAACCGGTTTTTTGGGCAGCGCCATTGACCCCGTCTTTGAAGATAGGGAGCTGTTCGCAGACTTTTTAACGGACTATTATCTGAGGCACGAACCAGACTCCGCGTTTGTGGTCACCAAAGACGATATCGTCCACGGGTACCTCCTCGGAGCGCATCACCTTTCAAGCCATCGATTCCATAGCCTTTTACAGATTTTCAATTTTTTACCCAAGGTGGTTTGGCGCTACCTCGGCTACCGGCCCGCGTCTCGCCGGTACATCCACTGGCTGATTTCAAAAGCCTGGCGTGAAGTCCCGGCGGCTCCCAGGAACATTGGACATTTCCATGTCAACCTTCTTCCGACGGTGAAGTCTATCCAGGTCTTTCGCCTGCTCCTTGAAACCTACCTGCGTCATCTCTACGACCAAGGCGTCAAACAGGTCCACGCGCAGATGGTGACCTTTGACGGCAGGCGGGGTCCTAAGCTGTTTGAGCGTTACGGGTTCAAAGTGATCAATCAATCTGAAATTACCAAGTATCGTCGATATACCGATCAAGCCGTTTACCTCTGCACGATCGTAAAAACTCTGGAGGGAGAGAGCGAACGGCTCTTGTACCCGGTCAGGTAAACGGAAGCGACCGGGATCTGGCGTTTCAGCGGGCTGTCTTCGGACTATGCCGACTCGCCTTGCCTTGGCTTGCTGACACGTCTATAGCCTCTCTTTGGGTCAATATGACTCACTTCGTTTTCGCTATTTTGGCGCTGAACATGAGACATAATGGCGCATAACGCAGACTGTTTCACGCTTTGTGTTTTCGTAAATCATTAGTCATGAGTGATTTACGTTAGATGAACGGAGTTGGCATGGCATAAGCTTTCTATCTCAGCGTAACCAACCACTGAAAGAACAAATTAGAATTATGAACATTGTACGCTACCAACGATATCCTCAAAGCGATCTGTCAGTCGCTCTCGGGCAGCTGACCAATATGCGCCAAGAATTGGATCGGGTCTTTGAGTCGCCTTTCGGCTCACTTTTCCGACCCCTTGGTTCGCTCAACCGGTGGAACCCTGCGGTCGATGTCTACCAGGACAAAGATCAGTTTACCGTATACGCTGAAATTCCCGGGTTGAAGAAGGAAGAGATCGAAATCTCCTTCCACGGGGACACCTTGACCATCGGGGGCGAGCGCAAACGTGAAGGCAACACGGAGGATGGTTTCCGCTCCGAACGATTCTTCGGCAAATTTCAGCGAAGCCTGACTTTGCCAGTTCCGGTGAACAGGGAACAAGTGAACGCCACCTACAAGGACGGAATCCTGAAGGTCGTCCTGCCCAAAGCCGAAGAAGCGAAACCCAAACAGATCTCTGTCTCTCTGAGCTAAACCACACGACGCCGAGGTCTTGAGGCCCCGGCTAGGAAGAAACCTAATTTTGGAAAAGACATGAACATTAACAACCAGCAGCAAAGCGAATCGGCACTTGCAACCCAGCCGGAGCAAAAGCCGGTCCAATACGTTACCCCTGCGGCAGATGTGGAATCCGCCAAAGAGGGTTATACCATCCACGCGGAGATGCCCGGCGTCGACAAATCCGGCCTTGAGGTCACCGTCGACAATGGAGAGTTGACGATTCTCGGGCACCGACGCGCCGAGGAATTTGCAGGCGAACCGGTCTATCGCGAGATACGCCGAAATGATTTCCGGCTCGTCTTCGAATTGGACCCGACAATTGATACGGGTCGGATCACCGCTCGCGTTGATCAAGGCGTGTTAACCCTGACTCTGCCGAAAGCAGAAAGTGTTAAACCGCGCAAGATCACCGTAGAGTAAAAGGAACTGTAACGGGGGCGGATGGGCGTATCGGTAGGGACGCACATGGGCGGACTACTTTTACGAAGTCTTAGGTCGACACGTTTCAGCCGCCCCAGATTGAACGTTACAATCAACGCAGAGTAAGAGATCATTTCATCCCCCATGAAAGCGATACGGTTTCACGCCTATGGCGGTCCTGAAGTCCTTCGTTTGGATGAAATACCTGTTCCAGAGATTCAACCGGATGAAGTTCTGATTCAAGTCCATGCGGCAGGTGTGAATTTTCTCGATGCCTATCAGAGGACAGGCCTTTACAAAACTCCGTTGCCTTTCGGGCCCGGAATGGAAGGCGCCGGTATCATCGAAAAAGCCGGATCAGCCACTGCGCTGACGCCCGGAACTCGGGTGGCCTGGACCCAGCACCCCGGGGCCTATGCGCAGTTCGCTGCGGTGCCCGCCTGGAAAGTGGTGACTCTTCCGGATGGCGTCGACGACCAGTCGGGAGCCGCCGCTCTTCTTCAGGGCATGACGGCCGAATATTTGTGCGAGACGACTTATCCTGCTCGAGTCGGTGACCTGGCGTTGGTCCACGCTGGTGCCGGCGGCGTCGGTCTTTTGCTCATTCAGCTGCTGAAACAAAAAGGCGCCAGAGTTTTTACGACCGTGTCCACTCCGGAAAAGGCCGTCCTCGCTCAGGAAGCAGGCGCCGACGAAACAATCCTCTACACGGAAATGGATTTCGTCGAAGCGGTGAAAAAATTCACCCATGGGAAGGGTGTTCATGTCGCCTACGATTCCGTTGGTAAAACCACTTACGAAGGAAGCCTGAATGTGCTGCGTCCGTTAGGGATGCTGGTCCTGTTCGGCCAGTCCAGCGGTCCGGTTCCGCCGATCGATCCACTGTTGCTTTCACAAAAAGGCTCGTTATTCCTCACTCGCCCAAGTCTAGCCCATTACATCGCAGATGCCGCCAGTTTCAATCACCGGGCGACCAGGGTGCTAAATTGGGTCGCGCAAAAATCACTGAAACTGCGGATCGGAAAGGTCTACCCGCTAGAAGAAGTCGCGCAGGCACAATGGGATCTGGAAGCGAGGAAAACAACCGGCAAACTAGTTGTGAAGATAAGCTGAAACATAGAAATAAGGCTGTGGCGGTCGACGTCGCGGCGCTCAAGTCCAATCCGCTTCTTCCCGGAGGATTTCTCGTCAGCGGCCTTGTCTACGACGTTGGCACAGGACGGATAGAGCTTGTGGTGCCCCCCGCTTTGTTGAGGCCTGAATGATCGCGGCATGCTTTCTCGGATTTGTGGCGCTGATGACAGCGGTCGTCGTCCTATTGAGCGCTCGGTACCGCAGCGGTCAAATCGCCTTTGGGATACTAGCTGCTCTATGTGCGTGGTTCATCTATGTCGGTGTGCTGGGATATCTCGGCGTGATTGCAAACACGGCCATCTTCCCTCCAGGGATCGCCCTTATCTTTGTTCCCGTCGTGGTATTTCTCGTCCTATTTATCGTCCGAGTAGGATCCTCCGCCGGAGCACGCGTGGCACTGGCTTTTCCGCTCTGGGTTCTCATCGGCACGCAAGCTTTTCGCATCGGAGTCGAACTGTTCATTCATCAGCTTTGGATTAATGGCCTCGTCCCGAAGATGCTGACTTTCGCAGGCGCAAATGTGGACATCTACATCGGGGCATCCGCACCCGTGATCGCTTGGTTATCGATGCGCGGCTGGTGGGGTCAAAGACTCGCGCTGCTCTGGAACATACTGGGGCTGCTCTCGCTGGCCAACGTTGTGACTCGAGCGATATTGGCGGCTCCTGGTCCATTGCACCTGATCCACGCGGAAGTTCCCAACCGGATGATCGGCACGTTTCCATTCATGTTTATCCCGGGGTTTTTCGTTCCCTTGGCGGTGGTGCTGCACGTTCTGGCTATCCGGTCGATTGTCAGCCACGCGAGGACGGCTCAGACACCTCCTTCGAGCACGAGCACGATTGGGGACGAAGGCCTGAGGTAGGGTGAGGCTCCGCCCGAACCGGGGATCTCCGGGTTGCCCCGCCCTACGACGTTACCCCCTCTAAGTTAGCCATCTGAGCCAATCGCGAAATCTACGCCAATTGCCGTGCCGAGAAGTACGAGGCTCTTGCCAGAGCATGGTGAAACGACCCAATCAAAGAGCGGCATGGGGCCTCACGTGATTAGGCAGGTAAGCGCGGGAAGCCCCGGTTCGGACGGAGCCTCACCCTACCCGACGCTCGGTCACGAACAGCATCTCAATCGGATTTGACCTAAGTAAAAGCAAACGGCCGGCGTGTCTCTTTTTGGACGATCAGACAAGCGTGATCTTGATGTCGATGTTGCCGAGAGATATGCGACAGTCTTATTTCTGTTCCTTATCAACAGATGAGCAAACCGATCATTTACCAACTTGCCTATAGTCCCTACTGTATACCAATCACGCAGGCGTTAACCGCCGTTGGGCAAGAGTTTGAAATTCGTGAGGTTCCGAACTGGGACCGCGGGGAAATCCTAACGCTCACGAAAGGCTCGTACTATCAGGTGCCGGTGATTCAGTTCGAAGACCGAATCATTTACGAGAGCGGAACTGATACGCTCGATGTTGCCCGATTTGTGGATAAAGAGTTTGGCCAAGACAAACTATTTCCAAAGGAATTTGAAGGCCTGCAGCAGATCATCGTTCCTTACATTGAAAACGACGTAGAGGGCACAACGTTCAAGATTCTTGATTCCTATTATTTAATGACATTGGAGGATGTGCGCGCTCGCGGAATGACGATCCGACACAAGGAACGCAAATTCGGACGGGG
>DATHPI010000326.1:0-13281 GCA_035484035.1 Chthoniobacterales bacterium | reverse complement strand
CCATTTTCATCCTTCATCGGGAGCTGCCGCAGAAAATGGGGATAGTTATGCAACGTGATCGCTCCCGGATGGCAGATTCCAAATGAGTAAAACGCGTCGGCCATCGTGACACCATGTTCCAGCACCACGTTCTGTGCGCTTTTAAACGCAACGTCAGCGAATGGTAAGTCTTTGATGAGGGTGCCGTCCGAAACCCTCCAGAACTTGATCCCCTCCGGGATCAACGGATGCAGACGATAGACCGAGGTGAATTCTTCTGTCAGGGCGTAGGGCGCGCCATCGTGCTCGGTTTCGGATCCCGGTATTCCACTCACGACATCGCTTTTGCTGATTCTGCCAAAGACCTTATGCAGGCTTTCTGTCTGCAGGCCCCACCAGTTGGCATTCATCGCGATCTTCAGGGTAGGGTGGGCAAGGATGGCAGGCGTCCATTCGACGGTATGGATCTTTGCCATCAAGGCCACATTAACTAGCCGGGTAGTATCGAAGAGCTGATCATCCGACCAATAAGGGTACTGTCGTTTGAGCTCGTCGAAGATCGCGTTGTGTTCTCGCGTAAAGAGGGTATGCAGCAACGCCAATCCGATCCACCAGTTGTCCGTAAATCCGGTCCGTGGAAGGCCGGTATGCGGATCGACGGGTAGCAGGTGACTTTTAGCGTCGATGTTCAGCTTCCCGCGGTCGCTGGCGGCTCGCAGCTTATCGGTGGTAGCTTGATCACTGCCATAAATCTGGGAACCGTCCCACCAATGGGAGTCTCGATTCAGGTAGGTCGGTGGAGTATCAGACTCCTCCGGAACCCGAGTGGAATCAGCAGGAGTGCGCTGGATGCGCATCGGGTTTTCGGGCCAATTATCGTTCGTGTCCAAAGGGACGTTAAACTCGCTTCCCGGTTTCGATCGTTCATGGGAAAACCAGTCATGGGTTTGAAATTGGATCCAGGCTGCCGCCAGCAAGTTGAGCGATTCCGCCGGGCGAAAACCTTTACGGGCCAATAAACGTTGGCTGACCACCCGCGGGCTTGGGGTCAGGAGAGCCGGCTCTTTTTCCGGATAGGTATACTCTCGTGGAACATTCCTCCCGAAGCGCTGCTCGGCGGAGCCCATTTCCGGATGCTGCAGATCGTTGCAGGTTCCATCAGAATTTCGCGAGTAGAGAGAGTGCGCGTCGCACTGAACAACCTTTGAATCCACGGAAGGTGGCGGTGAGGTGTCGTGAAGATTTTTTTCACGCAAAACGTTGCGGAACGCGAGCAAGTTCATGGCTCCAAGCCAGGGTGGCAGCTTATGCCAAGGAACATAAAGGTTGATGCGCGCGAATAGTTTCTCCAAAAGGCGCGAAACCGGGGATCGAGGAGAATCGGGATCTTGACTGCACGCAGAGGCGCATCGTCGCCAGAGCGAGTACGACGCAAGACAGGCCGTAACCACAAACAATACTCGCAACTTTTTCTTTGTTCTCACAATGCAAGAATATTTCTTCATAGATATTTCGACTCAAGCAAAATGCGGTTGAGCGGTCTCACCCGTTCGGGTGAGAGAATGGCAGAATTCCCGGCTATTAATCAGCGGTCCCTTTTCGCTTCCATCGTCTCGTCTTCGGCCTCGTTGGTCGTTTTTTATCGTTTATCCTCGATTTCTTTCGGACGAATGGGGAGCCGTGAGGTGCTTCGGAGCAATTCCCGCTCGCTCGATGAAAGCAGTTCGGTCCATTTGCGGACATCAGTCCATTTGGGGACAGGTCAAATCGTCAGATCGCATGGGTCCATGAACGGATTGACCTGTGCCCGATGGGCTGTCTTTGGACGGCCCAAATGTCTGACCTGTCCAACCTGTCCCCAACGGATGTCGCAAAATTTGACCTGTCCCCAATGGACCGATTGACCTTTACCTAGTCTGACCTGTCCCCAATGTCGCGTATTGCCCTAGTCTGACCTGTCCCCTATGTCGCGTATTGGGACAGGTCAGATAACAAGATGACGAGATGACTCGGGCAGATGACTTCGGTAACTGCTGCGACTTGCCTCCAGCACATGGGCCGTTCGTCTAGCATTCGTCCTTTTGATCAAATGCCAGTTGCCGCCTTTGGAGATTTGAACAGCCCAAAATTTGACCTGTCCCCAACGGATGCCCCACAAAATTTGACCTGTCCCCAACGGAGGGTCCCCAATGGACTTAGGTTAGATGACTAGATGACTCGGGTCGGATGACTTCGGTACCCTGCTGCAACTTGCCTACGGCAACGTGGGCCGTGCGGGACAGGTCATTGGGGACAGGTCAAATGGCCAGATCGCATCGGTGCATGAGGGGATGGAACCGATTGACCCGTCCCCAAGGGGCTCATGAGGACGATGGGCGACCGGGTAATTCCCGCGTCTTCCTGTCTTCCTGCAACCGTCATCGTCCTTCGTCGGTAATTTCTTCGCCCCACAGACCGAGTACGAGGACGACCACAAGGACGATGGACGATCGGGCGCTCAGGAATTCTCACGACTGCCCGTTTTCCAGTCGTCGAGGACGAGAACGAGAACGAGCACGACTGGGTGCGAGAGCCCTTAGGTGATTTGGAGCATACCCGCTCGCTCAATGAAGGCGGTGATTTCGGCGAGGCCAAAGCTATCCTTGAGATTGCACATCACGAATGGGCGATCTCCTCGCATTTTTCTGGTATCTCTTTCCATGACTTCCAGAGATGCGCCGACGTAGGGAGCGAGGTCAACCTTGTTAATGATCAGAAGATCGGATTTGGTGATGCCGGGTCCTCCTTTGCGTGGGATTTTTTCCCCCCCGGCAACATCAATGACATAGATCGTCAGATCGGAAAGTTCCGGACTGAAAGTCGCCGCAAGGTTATCGCCGCCAGATTCAATAAACACCAGGTCGGCGTCGGGGTATCTTTCCAGCATCCGATCGACGGCTTCCAGATTGATCGAAGCGTCCTCCCGAATGGCTGTATGTGGGCACCCTCCGGTTTCAACTCCGAGAATTCGTTCGGCAGGCAGAGCGCCGGCGACAATCAAAAGCCGCTGATCCTCCTTGGTGTAAATGTCGTTGGTGATCACGACGATGTCGTAACGGTCTCGCAACGATTTACACAACATCTCGACCAGAGTTGTTTTGCCGGATCCGACCGGGCCGCCGATGCCGACGCGCAATGGTGGATTTTGCTTGGTACGTGGGGAGTGGCTCATGGTGTGATGCGCTTCGGGATCTGCGTCTTAAATTCGGAAATCAGGAGCGAAACAGCCTCGAATATTGGCTGGCATGCCGCGCCGAGATTATTCCGAGATTGGGAGCAAAGGTGGAGATCTGGTCGAGGTTCGTGTCGATCGCGCGGCGTACCACTTCGGGGATCAGGGTGTGCATAGCAAAAAGGATTTTCTGCCCCGCAATTTGACCGAGAGGAATCGCCTTAAGCGCGGCAGTGACCTGGTTTTCGATCCAGCTAAAACAGTAGGCGCCGACGCAGGACTCCACGTCAATGCACAGTGCTCCGGCGGCATAGGCGAAAGCGGTCGGCAAACAGATCGGTTTTAAGGAGCGCAATGTTCTCTGTCGCGTTCCATCGTGCCACTGCAAGGAGAGGGCGAGTTGGGCCAGGGACCATCCCATTTGTTCCGTCTCCCGACGTAATTCGAACGATTCTCTACTCGCGAGAAACCAAGCATTCGAGCGGCTAACCTCCGAATAATTCCCGTTTTCCCACGCTCGATAGAGAATCGCGAGCATTGGGAGTTCGTTGGTGGCGAGGACATGCTCGATGCCGCTCTGTATCCAGCCCTGAGCGCTCTCGGCGTCGCGAACAATCTCGGCCTCGACCGCTCCTTCCAATCCTTGCGAATAACTAAAGGCGCCGATCGGGAGGGCTGGGGAGGCTAAGTGAAGAGCCCCGATGAGCTTACGAATGCTCGTGGCTGCGGGCGTCATCGTGTGGATGGGTGTGTTGATGCGGCGGGTCGTTCGACTGGGAGTGATATTCGTTGAAGACTTGATGGGCCAGTGAGTAGTCTTCGGCGAAAGTCTCGTCGTGCCCGTGCCGGTGTCCGCCCGCGTAGGCTCCGCCTTCGGGATGGAATGCGGAGTACTCCTTGCGCACTGTCGCCCCAAGTTGCTCCAACATCTCCAGTAGCACCGGATCGGTCTCGAGCTTAAGAAAGTTCTCTCCGAGCTCGACCGGGGTGTGGCGGTTTCCCAAATGATAGGCGGCCCGCATCAGGGAATAAGGCGTCTTTGCGGTCACGAAAAGGATATCTTCTCGGGCCGCTTCGACTTTGATCACGGTGCCGTCATCAGCTTCCAAAAGGTCGCCGTCGCGCAGCACCGAGCCGCGGGGCAGGAAGAGGGCCGCCTCAGTACCGTTGGCCAGCTTCGTTCGCAAACGGCTCCTTCGCCGGAGATCGAATGGCAACACGAGCTTTGGCAGATCGCGCAGCTCAACTTCGGAAATCTCTTGGTTGGCGTATCTTTCGATCCTGAGCATAAGCTGCATCTTTCGAAGGAACTCCGATGGAACTCAGAACAGGAAATAACGCTGGGCCATAGGCAGGATCTTGGCCGGCTCGCAGGTCAGAAGTTCACCGTCGGCAACGACCTGGTAGGTCTCCGGATCGACGGTGATCTTCGGCTGATAATTGTTACGAATCATATCTTTTTTCCGAAGATTGCGGATACCGTGGACCGGTACGAGTCGCTTCCTCAAACCGTATCGATCGGCGATGCCCGCAGCTTCAGCGGCCTGAGAGACAAACGTGATTGAGGTTGCGCTGAGCGCACCTCCCCGGGTCGCGAACATCTCCCGGTAGTGCACTGGTTGAGGGGTGGGAATCGAAGCATTGGGGTCGCCCATCAAAGCCAGGTTGATCATCCCGCCTTTCACGATCAGCGTTGGTTTCGTCGCAAAGAAGGCGGGCTCCCAAAAAACCAGGTCAGCCCATTTGCCCACTTCGACCGAACCGATTTCGTGGGCGATTCCGTGCGCGATCGCCGGATTAATGGTGTACTTCGCGACGTAGCGTTTCACCCGGTTATTGTCGTTTTGAGCCTGGTCGCCCGATAAGGCGCCGCGCTGGGTTTTCATTTTGTGCGCTGTCTGCCAGGTACGCGTAATCACTTCGCCGATTCGTCCCATCGCCTGCGAGTCACTCGACATCATGGAGAGTGCGCCCAGATCGTGAAGGATGTCCTCGGCGGCAATCGTTTCCCGGCGAATCCTCGACTCGGCGAAGGCAATATCCTCTGCGATTGCCGGATCCAGGTGGTGGCACACCATCAGCATATCCAAATGCTCATCCAGGGTGTTGACAGTGTAGGGCCGTGTCGGGTTCGTGGACGAGGGGAGGACGTTCGATTCGCCGCAGACTTTAATGATGTCGGGAGCGTGTCCGCCGCCCGCGCCCTCGGTATGAAAAGTGTGAATCGTCCGGTCCTTGAACGCCGCTATACTGGCCTCCACAAAGCCCGCCTCGTTCAACGTGTCGGTGTGGATCGCGACCTGGGTGTCCGTTTCCTCAGCGACCGAAAGGCAATTGTCGATCGCGGCCGGTGTAGTTCCCCAATCTTCGTGCAGCTTAAGTCCGAGCGCGCCCGCCGCGATCTGCTCGCGCAACGGCTCTGGTTGGCTGGCATTTCCTTTTCCAAGAAAACCGAGATTGATCGGATAACCATCGGCCGCCTGGAGCATCCGTTCAATGTGCCACGGGCCCGGTGTGCAAGTGGTGGCGAATGTTCCGTGCGCGGGCCCGGTGCCGCCTCCAATCAAGGTGGTCACTCCGGAAGCAAGCGCATCGTCGATCTGCTGTGGGCAGATGAAATGGATGTGAGTGTCGATTCCTCCCGCAGTGACAATTTTTCCTTCGCCAGCGATCACCTCTGTTCCCGGCCCGATCACGATGGTTACGCCCGGCTGGATATCGGGGTTTCCCGCCTTGCCGATGGCTGAGATCCGGCCGTTCTTGATGCCGATGTCAGCTTTCAAGATCCCGCTGTGATCGACGATCACGGCATTGGTGATCACTGTGTCGACGGCGTCTTTGGAGACCCTTTGGGATTGACCCATTCCATCCCGGATCACTTTACCGCCACCAAATTTCACTTCTTCCCCGTAGATCGTAAAATCGTGCTCGATTTCGATAAATAGATCGGAGTCGGCAAGCCGCACCCGGTCACCTGTGGTAGGCCCAAACATTTCTGCATACGCGTGGCGAGAAATTTTCATAGTCAACCTATCTGAGAAAGCGCTCTATTCAGAGCTTGCCCATGATCCGGGCATTGAAACCGTAGACGATTCTGTCGCCCGAGAGTTCGACGAGTTCGATCGTGCGTTTCTGCCCTGGTTCAAATCGCACAGCCGTTCCAGCGGTGATGTTCAAACGGAATCCGCGCGATTGATCACGTTCAAAGTGCAACGCCGAATTGACCTCGTAAAAATGAAAGTGTGATCCAACCTGAATTGGCCTGTCTCCCGTGTTGGCGACAGTCAACGTGATGGTTTTTCGTCCGGTGTTTAGTTCGAGGTCACCGGCACCAGTGATGATTTCACCCGGAATCATGAATTATTTCTGTTGATGAATTAAACGATTGGATGGTGGACCGTGACGAGTTTGGTACCGTCAGGAAATGTGGCTTCGACTTGGATTTCGGGGATCATTTCGGGAATTCCTTCCATCACCTGATCGGGTTTAAGCAGCGTGGTGCCGTAATGCATTAGATCCGCCACCGTCTTCCCGTCACGAGCCCCTTCCAAAAGCGCCGCCGTCAGATATGCGATCGCCTCGGGATGGTTCAACTTCAACCCCCGTGCCAAGCGTTTCTCTGCCAGCAGCGCGGCAGTAAAAATCAGCAGCTTATCTTTTTCTCTAGGAGTAAGATTCATACAACGCGCGAAAGTTTAGCGACCTCTCCCCGAAATAGCAGCTGTTTAGTTGTGATGAAAAATTGACGGTAGGCCGGGGAAGCTGACACGTCCATACGCCTCTCCTCATGTCGCCCAAAGTCGAAGGCGTTGGGAAGCCAGACCATGCACTGGAGGCCTCAAGCGCATCCAGCAATCCACCATCATCTGGCGCAACCTTTCGACGTCATTCGCCAGGCCCCGGACCAGCAGTATCCCCTCTGGAAGAGAGGTCACTCCAGCCCGCAACCCGTTTTCCAGAGGCAAGTCGGAAGCCAACTCTTCAGCTAACGCAGCCGTACAGCCGGCGCTAACGGCCCAAAGGGTCCCAAAAACATTCAATCCGCAGAGACCCTGATATGCTTTACGCAAAGAGCCGGTCGCCTCGAGTCGTAACCGTTCAACCCAAAGAGGCAGCCCGTCGGTCCGTTCGATCGAGGTCAGAAATCGGAGGGAGCCCTCTAACCACTCTTCGCCGGACGCTTGCCGGCCAAGCATGCCAATCTCCCAACCGATTGCTGTGGCTCCAGGTCCGATTTGCAGCCTGAAGGTCGATTCCGCACGGGTCGCGTTATAAAAGATATTTTCCTGCGGAAGCCAGTCGAGTGTCGCTCTCTCTGCCAAACGGATGGTGGTTTTCTGACGGCACCGATGACGCGGCGCTTTATACCATTTTGTGGCCGCGGGAGTGCTCACGACCGCATTGCAATCCGCCTCAAGATCGATCTCAACTCTCAACTCGTCGCCACCCGCGATTCCACCCGGCGGATGAACAATCACGGCATGACAGATTTTTTTGTCTTCAGGGTAGATCGCCTTTTGGACCAATAGCGGTCCGGAGTGACGCTTTTCGACCAGCACGGTGCGCATTTTTCGACGTGCAAACCGAAGATGAAGCTCGGCCGGCCATCCATCGTGGGCCGTCGGGGGTGTGGCGAACATGACATTAAACGGCAATCATGTGGCGAACGCCATCCTGATCCATTGTTGCTCCGGATCCGCTGGCCACGATTTCTCCCCGGCTCATGACCATATACCGATCGGCAAGTTGATGGGCGAAATCATAATATTGCTCCACCAGCAAAATGGTCAGACTCATTTCAGTAACAATTTTGCGAAGTGTTCTGCCTATTTCCTGAATGATCGACGGTTGCACACCTTCGGTCGGTTCGTCGAGAATCAGGAATTGTGGCCGACCCATTAAAGCGCGTCCGATCGCCAGTTGCTGCTGTTGCCCTCCGGATAAGTCGCCGCCCCGGCGAGTCTTCATCGATTTAAGGATCGGAAAAAGGTCGTAGATCTCGTCTGAAACAGTCTTGACCTTTCGATTTCCAGCGCCACCTACCAGCAGGTTCTCCTCCACGGTTAAACGAGGGAAAATGTCTCTCCCTTGCGGAACGTAGGCGAGTCCATTTGAGACCCGGCTATAAGGAGGAAGTTTCTCAAGAGCCTTCTTGTTCCAAAGAATTTTGCCAGTCCGGATAGGCACTACACCCATCAAACAGCGCAACAGCGTTGTTTTCCCGACTCCGTTTCGGCCTAGCAAAACAGTCAGTTGACCGGTTGGCAGAGTGAAAGTCACGTTTCTCAGGATGTGACTTCCACCGTAGTATTGGTTCACCGAATCAACTTCGAGCATAAAAAAGAAATGGGGCTTCGCCGTTCAGGGTTGTCGCTGCGGCAGTTGGTCGTTCCATCACCGGCCCAGATAAGATTCAATCACGCGTTCGTCACGTTTGACGTGGTCGAGGGTACCTTCCGCAATCACGCTTCCTTCGGCAAGGACGGTCACTTTGCCTTCCAGACCGCTGAGTGCCGCCACAAACTCCATGTCGTGTTCAACCACCATCATCGAGCATTTGCCGCGAAGGTGATTTAGAAGCTCCGCCAGTTGCGCAGTCTCGTGGTCGCTCATGCCGGCGGCCGGCTCATCGAGAAGCAATAAACGCGGTTCCTGCATCAACAGCATCCCGATCTCCAGCAGCTGCTTCTGGCCGTGCGAAAGTTCACCCGCTGGTCGGTAGGCCGCATCTTCAAGCCGAACCAAGGCCAGTGTTTCTTTGATCTTCGCGAGCGCTACACCGGTCAGCTTCGATCGAAGGGTGTGGAACCATCTCTTGTCTTCGTGCATCGCCAGATCGAGATTTTCCCAGACGGTGTGTTGCTCGAACACAGTCGGCTTTTGAAATTTTCTCCCAATGCCGGCTCGCGCGATCCTTGGTTCGTCCATTCGCCGCAGGTCGATGGTTTGACCAAGAAAAACGCGCCCGGTGTTTGGCTTCGTTTTGCCGGTGATGACATCCATCATCGTTGTTTTGCCGGCACCATTTGGGCCAATGATGCACCGCAACTCATCGCTCTCCACCGACAACGACAATTTGTTCAACGCCCGGAAACCATCGAAACTGACGCTGACATCTTCCAGGTAGAGGATAACCCCGTGTGAAAGATCAACTTTACCTGGAACATTGACATGCGCCATGCCGGTGGCTTCACCGGTGTCTGTCGACTCGCTTGGCTGTCCGCCCTTGATGGTTTGGTCGCTCATTGTTTGTTGCGGAGCTTCTGGAAGAGTCCAACCACACCTTTCGGCAACCAGAGCGGCACGATGACGAACATCGCGCCGAGGAAAAAGAGCCAGTAGTCCGAAAACGAAGCGGTCAGGAAGCTCTTCGCCTCGTTGACGATAAAGGCACCGAGAATTGGTCCGATCAAAGTCCCGCGCCCACCCACCGCAACCCAGATCGCCATCTCGATGGAGTTGCCCGGCGACATTTCACTCGGGTTAATAATACCGACTTGCGGCACATACAGCGCACCGGCGATTCCGCACAAGACGGCTGAAAAGGTCCAAACGAAAAGCTTGTAGCCCAGCGGACTGTAACCGAGAAACATCAGACGGGATTCCGTGTCGCGAACCGCCATCACCACACGGCCCAATTTTGAGGTGACAATATATCTGCAGATCAGGAAGCCTGCGACCAGGGTCGCAAACGTGAACATAAAAAGTCCGGTCCGCGTTCCAACAGCAGCGATCGGAAAACCAAGGATCCTTTTGAAATCGGTGAATCCGTTGTTTCCGCCAAACCCGGTTTCGTTCCGGTAGAAAAGGAGCATGGCCGCGAACGTTAAGGCTTGAGTAATAATCGAGAGGTAGACGCCTTTAACCCGTGAGCGAAAAGCAAAGAATCCGAAAATCCAGGCCAGCAGACCTGGAACCAGGATGACCAGCAGCGCAGCATACCAAAAGTGTTCGGTTCCGTGCCAGTACCAAGGCAGAGCTTTCCAGTCCAGGAAAACCATGAAATCGGGAAGATGGCTATGGTAGACCCCTTCCAGCCCGATCGAGCGCATCAGGTACATGCCCATCATGTACCCGCCGAGCGCGAAGAACAGGCCATGTCCCAGGCTCAGGATTCCGCAGTAGCCCCAAACCAGGTCGAGCGCCAACGCAGCGATGGAGTAGCACATGATTTTGCCAACCAGCGTCAATGCGTAGGCCGAAAGGTGAAACGGGCTCCCGTCCGGCACCAGCATCGAACAGATTGGCACCAGGGCAAGAACCGCCACGACGACAACAATCAAGATTCGCCAAGAAATTGGGCTCAACATTGGCTGTCGGGCCGGCAGGACAAGCGTAGGTGAAGGAGGTGGGGGTTCGATGGTAGCGGTACTCATTTCACACCTCGACGCTGCGGCCTTTGAGAGCAAACAAACCTCTCGGACGCCATTGAATAAATAAGACAATAAAAATGAGGATCGCGATCTTGGCCAAAACCGCACCCCAGAATGGCTCGATCACTTTGCTGAGCACGCCGAGACCCATCGCTCCGATGATGGTACCGGCGAGCTGTCCGACCCCACCAAGAACCACCACCATGAACGAGTCTATGATGTAGTTCTGACCCAGGTCCGGGCCCACATTTCCGATCTGGGAAAGCGCGCAGCCACCCAGTCCGGCAATGCCCGCTCCAAAGGCGAAAGCATAGCTGTCCACCTGCCAGGTCCGGATGCCCGAGCACGCTGCCATCCGGCGATTCTGGGTGGTCGCCCGGATATAAAGGCCTAGGCGGGTCTTGTTCAGGACCAGAGAAGCGATTCCGACTACTGTCAGCGCGAAAGCCATGATCGCGATCCGATTAAAAGGCAGGATCAGATTCGGCATTAAAGCAACGCCTCCGCTCATCCAGGATGGATTCGATACCTCCACGTTTTGCGCTCCAAAGAACGTCCTCACGACCTGAATCAGCACGAGACTAATCCCAAAAGTAGACAGCAGAGTTTCCAGAGGGCGGCCGTACAAAAACCGAAGAACGCCGCGTTCCAGGATAAACCCGGCAGCCGCCGCGGCAAGAAATGACACCGGGACCGCCGCGAGTGGATACCAGTCGAATGCTCCCTGCAGATGACTTCGGAAAAACTCCTGGACGACATACGTCGCATAGGCGCCGATCATCAAAAACTCACCGTGCGCCATGTTAATTACGCCGATCAATCCGTAGGTAATCGCCAAACCCAGCGCAGCCAACAAAAGTATGCTTCCGAGACTGAGACCTGCAAAGAGGGTCCCAATCATCTCGATTTTCCACTGTTCAAATTCCATTGCCTTCAAGGCAACTCCGGCAGCCGCTCTTACTTTTTCGTCGGTTTCCGTGTAGGTTCCGTCTTTCTGTTTGCCGATCAGCGGAAACAAAAGGCTCCGCATCTGTGGGTCCTTCCGTGCACCAATCAATTGGACAGCTTCCAGCCTTTTAGAGGCGTCAGGATCCTGAAGCGCGGTGAGCGCCCAGAGCTGATCAAGTCGACCTTTCAAAACAGGATCGGTCTCCTTGGCCCGAGCCGCCTCGATCAGCGGTTTAGCCGCGGGATCCGGTGCCTGGAACAAGTCGTTAATCGCTTTTTCTCGGACAGAATGGTCCGGCGCTTGAAGTTTGAGCCCGTTCAATCCGCTGGCGACGCGCGCTCGCAGCAAATTGTTCAGAGTGATGGGTTGTACGTCGCTGGCTTTGATCGTCACCGGCGTATCAGTGATTGGGTCTTTGAGAACATCCCCGTCCTGAATCAATATCCGCCCGTCGGACGTGGCGACGGCGTTTTCCTGGCCCATGGCTTCCAGCACCCGAAGGGCGGTCGCGTCTCCGGCGGCGATGATCTGATTGAGTGCCTGCGACTTGGCGTCGAAATCATCCTCGGCCAAGGGTTTGAGGTCGTCAGCGGTGAGCGCACAGACTCGAAAGCTCCCCCCGAATAGAACGAGGAGAGCCATAAGAAGTGAACAGAATGAGCGTGGCATGATCTGCCGGCAAGAGGCGAAGGTTACCGATTGATCGCGTTGACGGTGTTCGCGGTGGCAGTCTTGGTGCCGAAGTCGAGTGGCAACACGCTGGAAACGCGGTCAGGTTTGTTTTCGTTCCCCGGAATAAACGGACTCCACGGTTGAGCCCGAACCGTGCCCTTAGTCTTCCAAACGACGCTGAATTGCCCGTCCGCTTTGATTTCACCGATCATCACGGGTTTGTGTAGGTGATGATTCGGGTCCATCTCCTCTTCGAATCCGCAAGGGGCATTGAATTTCTGGCCGTACGCTGCAGCAATCACCTTATCGACATCGGTGGTGCCTGCTTTTTCCACGGCCTGTTTCCAGATGTGCATCCCGACGTAGGTGGCCTCCATTGGATCGTTGGTCACTCGCTTATCGCCGCCCGGTAGATTCTTCTCCTGAACATAGGCAAACCACGCCTTTTTAAAGGCGTCATTGACCGGGTTTTTCAGCGACATGAAATAATTCCAAGCGGCCAGGTTACCGACCAATGGCTTGGTATCGATGCCGCGGAGTTCTTCCTCACCGACGGAAAACGCGACCACTGGAACGTCAGTGGCTTTCAATCCCTGGTTGCCGAGTTCCTTGTAAAATGGGACATTCGAGTCGCCGTTGATCGTGGAGACCACGGCCGTCTTTCCGCCCTGCGAGAATTTTTTGATATCGGCGACTATTGTTTGGTAATCGGCGTGTCCGAAAGGAGTATAAATTTCGTTAATATCGGCATCCACGACACCCTTGGAGTGAAGAAAAGCACGTAATATCTTATTGGTCGTCCGGGGGTAGACATAGTCCGTACCTAGCAAAAAGAAACGCTTCGCGCCGCCTCCTTCTTTGCTCATGAGGTACTCGACAGCTGGGATGGCTTGCTGATTTGGCGCGGCACCTGTGTAAAATACGTTCTTCTGCATCTCTTCGCCCTCGTACTGGACAGGGTAAAACAGAAGACCATTCAATTCTTCAAACACAGGTAACACCGACTTCCGAGAAACAGATGTCCAGCAGCCGAAGACGACCGCCACCTTGTCCTGGCTCAAAAGCTGACGCGCCTTTTCCGCGAATAACGGCCAGTT
>DATHPI010000325.1:0-4527 GCA_035484035.1 Chthoniobacterales bacterium | reverse complement strand
AAATGGGAGTCAAGGTCACCAGAGACGCCTTGAAGAAAATCGTGATCGGCCTCGCCGCGGGGGGGCTGGCGCTCGGAACCGCCATTGCGTTGCTGATCGAACTGGTTTTGGATCGGACGGTCAAACGGCCTCTCGAGCTCGAGACTCAATTGAGCATCCCGCTCTTGCTTTCGATTCCCAACTTCGCTGGGGCCAGCCATAGGCGATTGCGGTTGCATGACGCCGGCAATGGTTCAAAGGGCGATCTCTCCGATAATCCGGACCGCGATATCGATCCTTTGGACGAGACCGGCGCTTTGCTTCGACCTTTCTGCGACGCGATCCGCGATCGACTGGGCCTCTTTTTCGAGCTCAATCGGATGACTCACAAGCCAAAACTCGTGGCAGTCACCGGCCTCTCGAAAAACGCAGGAGCCTCCACCCTTGCGACCGGACTTGCCGCCAGCTTATCTGAAACGAGTGAAGGGAAAGTTCTGCTGGTGGATAAGCCACTTGGGCCGAAAAGGTTTTACGATATGCTGCAGGAATGCAAAGAAAGCGACTTCAATTATGTCGTTTTTGATATGCCTTCCCTCGGTAACACGAGCGCCACCCTGCCTTTGGCAGGTTTTATGGACAAGGTTCTGCTTGTCGTGGAGGCAGAAAAGAGCAATCGCGACGCCGTCAAGCGCGCCTATACGCAGCTTGCCGCAAAGGCGGATGTTTCCGTCATTTTCAATAAGAGCCGCTCCTACGGGCCGAAGTGGCTCGAAGGCGACATCTGAGCGGATGCCCGCCAATCAAGTGAACCAATTGGATCTTGGTTGATTTGAAATCCCGCTCGTCGCGGGGCGACATCTAGATTCGCCAAGATGAAAGACCTGATCGAAAAGACACCAGGCGCAAAAGCGTCGATTCGCGCGGCCACCCATCTTTCGGGCGCGCGTGTGGTCGCAGTTTTATTTTCGGATTATCCAGCGGATCCACGACCGCGCAGAGCCGCGGAGGCCTTGGCCGAAGCGGGCGCTTGTGTCGAGGTGATCTGTCTCAAGGAGAAGGATGAAGAGACCCAACGCGAAACCTTCCACGGGGTGCATATCACTCGTCTTCCCTTGCGACGCCGCCGAGGGGGGAAGCTTTCATACATGTTACGGTACGGGGCGTTCATTCTGCTTGCCGGCGCCATTCTGGCGGGACGCACGCTTAAACGACGCTATGACTTGGTCCATGTCCACAATATGCCGGACATCCTCGTATTTAGCGCGCTCGCACCAAAGCTTTTTGGGGCAGAACTCATCCTCGATCTTCACGACCCAATGCCTGAGTTGATGATGACGATCTTTGGGCTTCGTGAAGAGAGCTTTCCGGTCTGGTTACTCAAGAAGTTCGAAGCGTGGAGCATCTCCTTTGCGGATTCCGTGCTGACGACCAACGAAGCCTTTCGGAAGCTCTTTCTGAGTCGAGGCTGCCCGCCGCAAAAGATCAGCGTTGTCATGAATTCACCCGACGAAGAGATCTTCCAATATCAGAAGCCTTTTCGTCAGGTGTCGACTGTCCGCGACGGTTCAAAGCCGTTTGTCATGATGTATCACGGGTCGCTGGTCGAAAGACATGGCGTTGACCTGGCAGTTGCCGCCGTGGGAAAAATCAGGTTGAAGATTCCTGGGGCGGAGCTGAGGATTTATGGCCGCAGCACCCCGTTTCTGGAGGGGGTTCTGGATTTGGTGAGGAAATCGAAGCTATCCGACGCAGTTCGATATCTGGGCCCGATGAAGCTCGAACAGATCCCCGCAGCCATCCGCGAATGTGACGTCGGCGTCGTTCCGAATCGGCGGAGCGCGTTCACTGAAATCAACATGCCGACGCGAATCTTTGAATACCTGTCTCAAGGTAAGCCGGTTATTGCACCGCAAACCCCTGGCATTCAAGACTACTTCAGTCCGCAGGAACTAGTCCTTTTCGATTTAGGAAAGACCGAAGATCTGGCGGCAAAAATGGAGTACGTTTTCGAGCATCCGGAGGAAATGCTGAGGATGGTTGAGCTCGGGCAGAGGGTCTATCAGGATCATCAATGGACCGGTGAACGGGAGCGCTTTGTCAAGCTGGTCGAGGAACTATTGACCCGGTGAGGTGGCTTAAGAAGAACCCTGCGCAGCATGAACGCATTCGGATTTTTATTTACCTTCGTAATGTCTGCCTTGTTGGTGCGTCTGCCAAGGAATCTGGCGCCGCTTCCGATCTTAATGGGGGCGTCCTACGTCACCCTTACCCAGCAACTTGAGATCGGTCCACTGCATTTTCCGGTGGGCCGAGTGTTGATCGCGGTGGGGATTTTTCGGGTAATGTCGAGAGGAGAGCGCATCGCCCGAGGAGTAAACTCCTTGGATCGGATAATGATCTATTTGGCGATCTGGTCGATTTGCAGCCTCGTTTTCCACAAACCCACCGTTCTGATTTTCCGCCTGGGAGTCCTTTACGACGCTCTCGGTACCTACTACCTGTTCCGTATCTTCATCCAGAAACCCGAAGACGTCCGGATGGTCTTCAAAATGGTTTGCCTGATTCTTCTACCCGTGGCTGCGACGATGCTGGTGGAGAAATTCAAAGGAGTCAACCTTCTGAATCTAATCGGCTTTGGTGAGGGGGAGGTCAATTCCACGAACGGCCATTTCCGCGCTCAGGGCGCCTTTGGGCATGCCATTCTGGCTGGGAACGTGGGGGCGGTCTCTTTGCCGATGGCGGTTTATTTCTGGCGGAAACAACGCAAATTGGCCCTGACTGGAATTGTTGTGACGCTCGCGATGGTTTTTGCCAGCGGTTCCAGCGGACCGATTATGACGACTATGGCGGTGATAGGGGCCCTGTTCCTCTGGAAGATTCGGGGGAGTCTACGGGCGATTCGATGGGGCGCGGTCTTTGTCGTCATCGGTTTGTCCTTCTTAATGAAGGATCCGCCTTATTTTTTGCTTGCTCGGATCGATATCACTGGAGGCAGCACCGGCTATTTTCGTGCGCAGTTGATCAAGTCGACCATCGAGCATTTTAACGAATGGTGGCTGGCGGGCACTGACTTCACCCGGCACTGGATGCCCTCAGGTATCCCCGCGAATGGCGAACACACCGACATGACCAATTATTATATTCAAATGGGTGTCTGGGGAGGTCTTCTGCTCATGCTGCTGTTTATAAGTCTCTTAGTGGCCGGCTTTAATAGGATTGGGAAAGCATTGCAAGCAAACAAAAATGCCCCCGCTGATCGACAATTCCTGATCTGGACACTTGGCGCGATTTTGTTCGGTCACGTGACGACATTTGTTTCCATCTCCTATTTTGACCAGACGGTGGTATTCCTCTACTTGGCACTGGCTTGTATCGGTTCTCTGCAAATCCTGCCTCCGGCTCCCGTTCCGAATCCGCGGAGAGCGCCAACTTGGTCGAATAAGCTGGCCCCGCGCCAGGTTCCTTTCTTGCGGTTTCAGCCTTCCTGAACCTATGTCTAACCGCTATTCAATTCGTGTTTCGGCCGAAGCCCAAAACCACAAATGGGTGGATCTGCTTTCAATTCTGGAAGGCCTTTTGCCTGTTAATTTTCATTTCTCCGCCGAGCGGAGATCAGATATCAAGGGAGAGATTCTCGCCGAAGGTTCGGTTGGAGTGGAGCAGGGTCTTGAAGCCGGGATCACCAGCCTTGAGATTCCGCCGGAAGGAACGGTATCGAGAGAGAACAGGTTAATCAAGATCGCTGTCCAGTTCACCGAGGATCTGGATGTCGCCTTCCCTTTTCGAGGCAGATCTCTTCGCACGAACGTGTTGGCAGAACCAGTCGCTTTAGCGCTGCGCCCTGGTGAAAGGTCATTGGCGAATTGTGAGCAAGGGCCGGTCTGGGCTTGCTCCGAGAGGGCAGGGGTAAAACATTTTCGGTCTGCCTTCCCTCTGCCGGTCGTCCCGTCTCAGTGCGCCCTGCAGGATGTCCTGGGCGGTCATCGCTTCCTCGAAATGGTCCCTCTACTTTCCTGGTTCCGGTTAATGGGCGCGATCCCATCCTATCATGGCCTCCCCTTGAGCGCCTGCTTCGTATTTGACGATCCGAACCTTCATTGGCCCAGTTATGGATTCGTCGATTACCGAAAGCTTGTCGTGCAGGCTGAGAGAGAGAACTACCACGTTGCCTTTGCCACCATCCCTTTGGATACTTGGTTCACTCACCGCGAAACCGCAGGAATTTTTCGCCAACATCCCGATCGCCTATCCCTTGCGGTACATGGCAACAACCATACCAAACGGGAGCTCGGCCGGACCTATTCACAGACAGAAAGGTCGTTCTTACTGCGCCAGGCGATCCAGCGCATCGAGCGGCTCGAGAACCGAACCGGCTTAGCTGTCTCCCGGGTGATGGTCCCGCCGCACGGAGCCTGTTCCGAAGAAATGCTGGCCGCGCTCCCCCTCCACGGCTTCGAGTCGGCCTGTATTTCACACGGATCTTTGCGTGCTCACAATTCAACCAGAGCCTGGACGAAAAATATCGGATACTTGCCATCCGAATTCATT
>DATHPI010000324.1:0-2670 GCA_035484035.1 Chthoniobacterales bacterium | reverse complement strand
GTCTCCGATTCCGGTGCCAATCGCGGTGATCATCGTTTGAATTTCCAGATTCTGCAGGACCTTATCCAGACGGGCTTTTTCGACGTTGATGAGTTTTCCGCGGATCGGAAGGATTGCCTGAAATCTTCGGTCACGGCCCTGTTTGGCGGATCCGCCAGCGGAATCACCTTCCACGATGTAGAGTTCGGTCAGGTTGGCATCGCGTTCTGAACAGTCGGCCAGCTTGCCCGGCAGACCGCCTCCAGTCAACGCGGTCTTTCGCACTGCTTCCCTGGCTTTTCTGGCCGCTTCCCGGGCACGGGCTGCCATCAAACATTTGTCGATGACTTTTTTGGCGACAGCCGGATTTTCCTCGCAATATCGGCTAACGCCTTCATAGGTGATGGATTGGACCAAAGGTTTGATCTCGTTGTTGACCAGCTTCCCTTTGGTCTGCGAGCTGAAGCGGGGGTTGGTCAGTTTCACGCTCAAAACGCAGACCAGACCTTCCCGCAGATCGTCTCCAGTCAGGTCAGGGTCTTTTTCCTTCAGAAGGTTGTTGGCTTTCGCGTAGTTCTTGATCGCGTTGGTCAATCCCGCCTTGAAGCCTTCCAGATGCATCCCGCCGTCGCTGTTAGGGATCGAATTGGCAAAACACTGAATATATTCGGAGTAAGCGTCCGTGTACTGAAGGACCACGTCGACGTAACAAAGCTCCGCTTTATCGTCGACCAGGAATTCTCGCATCCCGCTGACGATGATGGGTGCCGGATGGATTAACTGCTTCGTTTCGCCAAGCTCTTTGACATACTCGCGAATCCCTTCTTTATAAACGAAGGTCTCTTTGCGATGAGGTTCGGTGCGTTCATCGGTTAGATGGATTTCCAGACCGCTGTTGAGAAACGCAAGTTCGCGCATCCGGTTCGCCAGGATATCGAACTTGAACTCCGTGGTGATGGTAAATATTTCGGGATCCGGCAAAAAGGTGATGAAGGTGCCGGAATGCTTCTTGTTCTGGACTTCCCCGATAATTTCGAGCTTCCGGGTCGTTTTGCCGCGAGCGAAAGCGATGAGATAGACGTTGCCGTTCCGGGTCACCTCGGCTTTAAACCATTCTGAGAGGGCATTGACGCACTTCGCACCGACGCCGTGCAGACCGCCAGAGAATTTATAGGCACCCTGTCCGAACTTACCACCCGCATGCAAGTTGGTGAGCACCAGCTCAATGGCCGGCATCTTAAATTTTTCGTGCGTGTCGACCGGAATTCCGCGCCCGTTGTCGCGCACGGAAACGGAGCCGTCGATGTGAATGATCACATCGATCCTGGTACAGAACCCAGCCAGATGTTCGTCGATTGAGTTGTCAAGAACCTCGAAGACACAATGGTGCAGTCCTCGCTCATCGGGATCGCCGATATACATCCCGGGCCGTTTCCGAACCGCTTCTAAACCTTCTAGTTTGTCAATCTGCGCAGCGCCGTAAGTCGAAATGTCAGACATATCCGAGAGACAGGCCTGAACTAAGAAGACGAGACCTGATGAACGATGAGTTAAGCCCTAATATTAGGGCGGCTAGCCACCATTTGCAAGCAATGAACGAACCCAATTTGTAGTGGATAAGAATTCTAGTGTACCCAAGATTTGGTGGTTTGTCAGTCAAAATTGCGCTTTGGGCGACTTTTCCAGGACAATTGGAGGGACGCCAGGGCGAGACTTCGGATTTCGGGCGTAGTCTCACCCTAGCGGAGACCCGAATTTGGGAAATTGCGGATCCTATTGTAGGTTCCCTGCTGATGGAGAAATTCGACTTTGTGGTTATCGGCGGAGGTAGCGCCGGCTACGCTGCGGCGCGATTGGCGGCACGGTCCGGGCTGAAGTCTGTTTGCATTGAAGGTGGGAAAGAAGTCGGGGGACTCTGTATCCTGGGCGGCTGCATGCCGAGCAAGGCCATAATTGAATCGGCCAATCGCTTCATGACGCTGCGTCGAGCGAAAGAATTTGGCTTAAGCGCTGGCCACCTCGCTTTCGATTCCCGCGCGATTATTCAGCGTAAGCGCGATTTGGCCGGCGGATTCTTGAAATACCGGACGCATCAGTTGAACGAAGGTGAGTTCGGGTTCATTCGGGGCCGGGCCGAGTTTACTGATTCGCATCACCTGAAGGTGAGGCTGTTGAGCGGGGGTGAAGAAGAGATCGAGGGGAAGGCATTTTTAATATCGACTGGATCGGTCCTTAATAAAGTTAGCCTGGAGGGCCTGGACGAGACAGGATTTCTGGACAGCGACAAGGCACTGGATTCGGAGCGTTTTCCGCGATCGGTGATCGTTTTGGGGGGCGGAGCGATAGCGCTGGAATTCGCTCATTTTTATAACGGGCTCGGCATCGAAGTCACCGTCCTGCAAAGGAGCAACCAAGTCATCAAGGAAGCGGATCCCGATATCGCTGAGGCGCTGGTTGCTGCGTTTCGGAAGCGTGAAATCAGGGTGATATGTGACACCAAATTGACTCGCGTGGAACGAACGGCCACCGGGAAGCGCGTCTGGTACCAACGGAACGGCGAAGAACAGGCTGTTGAGGCGGAAGAGATTTTGTATGCACTCGGGCGCAAGCCGGCAATCGAGGGATTGGGACTGGAGAAAGCCGGAGTGGAAACCAACAAAAAGAAGGCGTTGATCGTCAACAGCAACCTGC
>DATHPI010000323.1:0-10639 GCA_035484035.1 Chthoniobacterales bacterium | reverse complement strand
CGGTTGCGCGCGCGGAGCCGCTTCCGGCGTCGGCATGACCGGGAGGGCGCGTCGAACTTCCTGGCTCTGCAGGTTCGACACGATACAAATACAGCAGGTGAGTATGCGCCAAGGATGCAATCTCATCGGTCAGGTTTACCTGTTGCAAAGGCAACGTTCCAAATGTCTGCCTGCCGGCAAATATCAAGGACTTCGACAATATGCTTGTATTCGACACCTTGATCACCGCGCACGATGGCTGCCTGATCTGGATAAAGTTGGGAAAGTTTCTTCAGCAGTTGGAGGAGTTCCGGTAAAGTCTTTGGCTGGCGATTGACGATAATTGTTCCGTCGGCCTTGATATTGATCACGACCTGACCCACGTACGGCTGCGTTTCATTTGCTTTGGCGGCCGACGGTACTCGGACGTCCAGTTCATTCTCGCTGAGAGCAAAATTCCAAGTGACGATGAAAAACACCAGAACAACCAAAAGAATGTCGACCATCGGCGCGATCATAAACCCAAAAATCCTGGGCTCCGCCTGTTTGCGAAAATTCATTGAATGAGGTTACATCTCGTCACTCTCAAGTACCCGCGGCCGCTCGGGCCGGCGGATCTGCTGCTGAGACGTGATAATATTGACAATATGGGCCGTGGCCGACTCCAGATCCGAGATCATAGAGGCGACCTTGCCTCGAAAGATGGCATAGAACGCCATCGCGATGATGCCGATAACCAAACCCGAGGCAGTTGCTACCAGTGCTTCCGCTACACCGTGGGCTAGAAGCATCGGACGTGTCTGGGTCGTCTGCGTATTGCTTCCGAGAACCCCAAAAGAATTGATCATACCGAAGACAGTGCCAAGAAGACCAAGCATCGGCGAGAGCGTGGCAATATCGGCCAGATACACAATGCGGTGATTGAGACTGGTCGCGACCCTGGAACCTTCGGTTTCTGCCACTTCGCGAATGGACTCTGGTGAGGCCGCAGGATTTTTCGTGGCAAAGTCCAGCGTTCGCGCGGTGATTCGTGCCACTGCTTCCGAGTGGCGATTGGAAACCGCGATCAATCCGAGGTAATCGCGTTTGCGCAAGAGCGCCTCCGCCGTTTCCATAAATCGGCGGGTGACAACGGTTCCTCGCCGCAGACTGAAGAGACAAGCAAAGATCAGAGAGAGCGTGATCAGCGAGGTTAAGATCAGCGGTATCATGACCCAACCACCCGACTTCAACAGCTGCAGCAACGTCGCCTGCGTGGAGCCTGGGCTCGGCGATGCTTCAACCGCCTGTGCCAGCAGCGGGACGATGAACAAAACAAACCAATTCATTCCTATTAGCTCCCTATTTAAATGCACCTCATGGCGAAGTGCAAACTCGTTCCATTGTACCTGGAGATCGGGAGTGTTTCGACTATTTCCGTGTTTTTGGCATTTATGGCTTGAACAGTGCTTACTAAAAGAACAGTGCCGAGTCAGAGAATGCTCCGCTGGATATCAACTGGAGCTTTCGCGAACACCAGCGTACGGTGACCTCTATGGAGGGGCTGTTCCTCGGAGATAAGCCGGACCCGAACAAGAAATTACGCGAGGTTCCACACAAGCCGGGTGTTTACCTGATGCGGGACCGTCTGAAGCGTATAATCTACGTCGGCAAAGCGCGGGATCTCCGAAAACGGCTGGGACAGTACTTTATGCCGTCGCGCCGGATGACTGCAGATCTGAAGACGCGTGCTTTGCTCGATAGCACCTGGGATTTCGACGTTCATGTTGTTCGAAATGAGCCGGAGGCTCTGCTGCTTGAGGGCAAGCTGATCAAAGAATTCCGTCCGAAGTACAACATCACCTTTCGCGATGATAAGCGCTTTCTGTTGGTTAAGGTGAATCTCTCGGATGCAATTCCCCGTTTTCAATTTGCCCGACTGAAGAAAGAAGATGGGTATCGTTACTTTGGGCCATTTGCGCACGCTGGCGCACTCCGCACGACATTAAAGTGGATGAAGAAGCGGTTCGGTATTCGGTCTTGTCGGGTGTTAGAACCGGGGGAATCCGATTACAAGCGGTGCATGGATCACATCATCAAAAACTGCTCCGCACCCTGCATCCGGCGAGTGACTCTCGAGGACTACAAAGCGCGCGTCCTTGAAGCCTGCGAGTTTCTTGAGGGCCAAAGCCAGGAGATGCTGAAACAGATCGAGGAGCAGATGAAGAAGGCTGCTGGAAACCTGGAATTCGAAAAGGCCGCAGAGATGCGAAATATGCTGGACGATCTTCGCCGTACCACGAAGCCGGCTCGTCGTTTTACACGCGGCTCTTTCCCGACATCCATCGATCCGAAGGCCGATCTGCAGGCCTTGGCGGATGCCCTCCTCCTGCCCGGTGCGCCCACGGTCATGGAATGCTTCGATATATCCAACATTTCCAGCACGCATATTGTGGCATCCATGGTCAGCTTTCGTAATGGCGTTCCGGATAAATCGAACTATCGCCGGTATCGGATCAGAACTGTTGAAGGTCAGGATGACTTTGCGAGCATGGCGGAAGTCGTTCGCCGCCGCTATTCGCGCGTGCTTTTGGAGGGCAGAAATGGAGCTCCGGAATTGGCCGAGTTCAGTCAGGAGCCGGTGGACGAAGCAATCGCCCGAATCCAGCAAACCGTGCCCGAGCGTTTGGTGCGTCTACCTGATTTAATTATAGTGGACGGTGGCAAAGGCCAGCTTAGTTCCGCCTGTAAGGAGCTTCAGCGTCTCGGACTTCAGAATGTTCCAATCATCGGCTTGGCGAAAGAGTTTGAGGAAGTCTACCGACCCGGCAGAGCGCTCCCCTTGCAATTGCCCGACGATTCGGGTGCATTACAGATTCTTCAGCGAATCCGGGACGAGGCGCATCGGTTTGCGAACGGTTATCATCAACTTCTGATGAAGAAGCGGATTGCGGAAAGCATTCTAGACGACTGCCCCGGCGTCAGTGAAAATCGTAAACAGGCTTTGTTGAAGGAGTTCGGTTCCCTGGAACGTCTCCGCAAGGCCTCTGTGGCGGAGATAGGGGATGTCGAGGGTATCAGTGTAAAGCTAGCTGAAGTCATTTTTCAGTTTCTAGGGAGGAATGGGAGTTGATAGGTGGCTTTGGGAACATTCCGGCTCCGGTGCGAGAACCACGCGAAGAGGGGGAAATCATCGCACAGAGGCCACAGAGGAGGAATTTGGGGGTTGGTGGTTGGTGGGTGGTGGCGCTTTGGAAACATTCTGGGTCCCGTGCGAGAACCACGCGAAGAGAGGGAAATCATCGCACAGAGGTCACAGAGGCCACGGGGGAGGAATTGGGGTTGATGGGGTCTCCCACATTCTGTAACTCCTGAACTCCTGCAACTCCTGAACTCCTTCCCCGGTATTTTCCCCTTGCGCGTATCACGAGTGGGTGTTGAGTTTAGCCTCTTCATGTTTAGCCGCTTGTTACTTGGAACGTGCTGTGCGGTGTTCTGGTGGATTTCAAGCGCATGGTCGCAGGAGCCGACGCCCGCCAACCCGGCGAATCCCACGCATTTGACGCCGACTTGGGAGACGCAGCGCCAAGCTGCAACCTATGCTTTGAACATTCCGGCCCCGAGAGGTCAGATCACCGATAGAAATGGCGTTCCGCTGGCGCAAACGCGGGTCAGCTACAATCTGAGCGTCGTTTTCCCGACACCATTCGATTTTACCGACCAGCAGGTGATCGACTTTGTCAATCGCGCTGTGACTTCGGCCCGCGGATTGACCAGCCGTCCGATTGGATTTACGGAAGAAGGCGCGGTCCAACACTATCGGAACCGGGGTGCCATTCCATTCGACATTGCCACTGATCTTTCGAATGACGAAGTGACGAAAGCGCAAGGTAAAGTGCCTCCAGGTATGACATTGCGGGCGATTTATGTGCGGACTTACCCGCAAGGCTCTCTAGCCGGTCAGGTCATAGGATATACCGGGCGCACTAGCCGGGAGAGCACAAGAATTCTGCAAAATAACGAGCCGCTCTGGCCGGAGAGCGAAGGCCGCGAGGGACTTGAGCAGACATTTGAGGACCAGCTCCGCGGCAAGCCAGGACAACTCAATCTTACTTTTGACAAGGACGGAAATAAAACGGGCGAACGAATCGCCGTCCCGCCGGAGCCTGGATACAACGTCGTCACGACCCTTGATATTGATATCCAGCGGCTGGCTGAAAAGATTCTCCAGAAAAGAGCTAAGCGGGGGGCCATCGTGGTGATGGATCCGAATACCGGTGAGGTCTTGGCGCTGGCTTCCTGGCCGACGATCGACCCGAACGATTTCGTCCCCACGATCTCGGAAGAAAAATTTAAAAAGATATCGAGCGATCCGAATATTCCGATGCTGCCGCGGGCCTATCGGTCCGCCTATCCGCCGGGATCAACGTTCAAAATGTTCGTCGGGGTAGCTGGGTTCGAGACGCACGCGATCGATCCTAACGAGGAATTCGATTGTGCCGCCGCTTTAGAAATCGGAAACACCGTTTTCAGGAACTGGAAAAAATCAGACGCCGGCGACCTCAATTTTCGGCAGGCGCTGACACAGTCGTGCAATACCTGGTTTTATCAGGCTGGTCAAAAGATCGGTTCCCGCGCACTAGTGACTTGGGCTAAGCGGTTCGGGTTGGGTGCACGCACCGGCATCCTTTTGAACGGGGAAGCCGAAGGCCGAATCCCGACGGACGATTACATGCAGGAAACGTACCATCGGCATATTATGGGGGGCGACTTGGCGAATCTCTCAATCGGGCAGGGAGACACTTTGATTTCGCCGTTGCAAATGGCTCAGGCTATGGGTGCGCTGGCAAATGGCGGGATCGTTTACCAGGCTAGAATCGTGCGACAGGTGCAGACGCTGAACAACGAAATCGTTTACGTCTACAGTCCGCGGGCCAAAGATATTCTAAAGCTCAGCTCCGTTACAATGGATCAACTGCGGAAGGGAATGATGGACGTGGTTTCAAGCGGTAATGGCACCGGCGGGGCGGCCGAGCTCAAGAACGTCAAAGTGGCAGGGAAAACCGGAACTGCGCAGTGGGGGCCGAAAAAAAAGGAACGAACTGCCGCCTGGTTCGCTGGATTTGCTCCCGCTGATACAACACCCAAATACGCCTTCGCGGCACTCTACGAAGGTGCTCCCGGAGAAACGGCGCACGGAGGAACGGTGGCTGCTCCGATGATTGGAGATTTGTTGCGTGAGGTTTTCAAGGGAGAACAACCGGCGGCGAAGAAAACTCCGCAACAGGATGAGTCTGACGAGATGGACGACGACTCCTCCCACGGGCAGGATCAAAGCAACTAATATCTAAGTGCACCAAGTCACTGACTTGGTGCATTAGCGTCGAAATAGCCTGCATTTAGGGAACAGGGCTCTGAAGATTGGGACGTGGAGAACTGAGGAATGATGGTTCAAGTGACCTGCTTTTTGACCGCTCAAAAATGGGTTGCAGCCCGTTGCCTTTGCGTTGAGGCTGCACGCCACCCATGAAACGGATTCGAATTACTCTGGTGGCTCTATTGGTCTGCTCGGCATTTGCATCGTACGCCGAGGATGCCAAACCGAGCCCTTCCCCTTCAGGCAATCCTGCTACGACGTCGACTTTCAAGGACGAAAAGGACAAGGTCAGTTACAGCTTAGGCGTCGACATCGGGAGAACGCTGCAGAAATTTCAACTTGATCTGAATGAAGCAGCACTCTCACAAGGGATTGCCGACGTCCTGGATAGCAAACCGATGGCCATGACTGACCAGGAGTTGCAAACGACGCTTCAGGCGTTTCAACAGAAGATGATGCAAAAGCAGCAGGAGGCGGTGTCCAAGAAGCAGGAGGAAATGAAAGGAGTGGCCGAGAAAAATGAGGCTGACGGCAAAAAATTTCTGGATGATAACGCCAAAAAGCCCGGCGTCAAAACGACCGCCAGCGGACTTCAATACAAAGTCATTAAAGAGGGTTCCGGGGATAAACCCAAAGATACGGATGTTGTTGAAACCAATTATCGAGGCACCACAATTGACGGGAAGGAATTTGACAGTTCCGCGAAGCATGGCAGCACGGCTAGTTTTCCGGTTAACGGCGTGATCAAGGGCTGGTCAGAAGCGTTGAAATTGATGCCGGTTGGTGCGAAGTGGGAACTTTACGTTCCTTCGGATCTTGCTTATGGAGCTGAAGGCTACGGGGACGATATCGCTCCAGGCTCAACGCTCGTTTTTGAGGTGGAGCTCCTGAACATCAAGAAAAATGCCGCAAGTACGCCTCCTGGTCCAAACGCCCAGCCTGAAAACGGCGCCGATAAGAAACCAGCGGGATCGTAGGAGAAACGGGCTAGGGGAAACGGGTCGGCGGATCGGCGGTGGGCGGGTCGGCGTAGGTAAAGCGTCCACTTTTTGGCTTCTCCCGAACGCCGTTGTCACTGCGGTTTGCGATTTTGGATATGAAGTTCCCGGAGTTGCTTCTCCGGAACTTCACTGGGCGAATCCATCATCAGATCGAAGCCTCGACTGTTCTTCGGGAAGGCGATGACTTCCCTGATATTGGACGTCCCGGTGATCAACATCACTAAACGGTCGACGCCCAGTGCGATCCCGCCGTGGGGTGGGGCGCCAAAGGTAAAGGCTTTCAAGAGATGGCCAAATAGTTTCGTTTGTTGTTCGGGGGTGATGCCGAGCACCTGAAACATTTTAGCCTGCAGATCCTGTTCGTGGATTCGAATGCTTCCCCCGCCGATCTCGACGCCGTTCAGTACCACGTCGTAGGCCTCAGCGCGCACTTTCGCATACTCACCGGCCTCGAGGAGAGGCAGATCTTCCTTTTTAGGCCGAGTGAACGGGTGATGCATCGCACTCCACTTGTTCTCTGCGGGGTCAAAACCTAGCAACGGAAAGTCGAAAACCCACAGGAATTTTAACTCGCTCGAATCCTTGATCAGCTTTTGAATCTCCGCGACCTTTGACCGTATCCGCCCGAGCACAGTGCACACCACTTCCCACCGGTCCGCGCCGAAGAGCAGCAGGTCGCCCTCCTCGACTTTCAGACGTTCCTTGAGAGCCTGGATTTCGGTTGCGTCGATGAATTTTACAATCGGTGATTTCCACTCCCCACCCTCCACCTTAATGAACGCGAGTCCTTTCGCGCCTGATTCTTTGGCCAGGTTGGTCAGATCTTCGATCTGACCGGTCGTAATTTTGGCGAACCCCTTGGCGTTGATGCATTTCACCACGCCGCCGTTTTCGATGGCTCCTCGGAACACTTTGAACCGAGATTCGGCAAAGACATCGCTCAAGTCCGTGAGCTCCATGTCGAATCGCAAATCCGGTTTGTCGATGCCAAACCGGTCCATCGCTTCGTGATAGCTGAATCGAAGGAAAGGTGTCTGAACCTCGACGCCTCTGGTTGCGCGGAATATCTCTTTCAGCAGTCCTTCGATCAGCTGAACGATATTCTCTCGTTCGATGAAGGAAGCTTCAAGGTCGATTTGGGTTAGTTCGGTGATTCTGTCAGCTCGTGGGTCCTCATCCCGAAAACATTTAGCGATCTGAAAGTATCTTTCGATTCCACCCACCATCAGCAGTTGCTTATATTGCTGTGGTGATTGCGAAAGGGCATAGTAGTGGTTCGGAATCAGGCGGCTCGGAACGAGAAACTCTCGCGCGCCCTCCGGCGTGCTTTTTGAGAGGATCGGAGTTTCGATCTCAAGAAACCCATTTCGGTCCAGATACTCTCGTGTAACTTTGGCCAAAAGATGGCGGGCCTTGAGATTCCGAACTAGAGAGGGCCTGCGCAAGTCAAGATAGCGGTGGGTTAGCCGGAGATCTTCGTTGCCAACCTCTGAGTCCACTGGGAAAGGGAGGATTTCGGACCGGTTAAATACGCTTAAAGAGGAAGCCACCACCTCGATTTCACCGGTCGCAAGCTTCGGATTTTGCGTTCCTTCGACCCTGGATGTGACCTTACCGGTGACCTGGATGACGTCTTCATTTCGCAGCGTGTGCGCAATGGCGGCAGCCTCTGGGCTTTCCTCGGGCCGGAAGACAACCTGGGTTCGCCCTTCTCGGTCTCTGAGATCAACGAAGATGACGCCTCCATGATCGCGGGCTGAATCGACCCAGCCCGCCAATGTGACTTCTCGATCGAGGTCAGAGATCCTGAGTTCGTTGCAATGATGAGTGCGGTACATGGTTCTAAATTGAAAAGCTCACCTGCTTCCCAGGAAACCGGAAAGATCCCCATTCGGCATGGTCGTTTCGGTTCGTTCGGCCAACAGTTTGACGCGTACTTGCGGCCATTCTTGACCGACTACAATAGCGTATTTGGCGCCACCTGCTTCCGCTTGCTGAAATTGGCGGCCGACTTTGGTCGGATGGAGACAATAGTCGGCTAAGATGCCTGATTGACGTAAAGTATGGGCGAGTCCCATCGCTTCAGGACGTCGCGTTTCATCGGCTACGACAATGAAGGCGCCATGGGGCGCCTTGAGTGCATCCTCGATCCGTTTGCGCGTGTGATCGAGTTCGTGCAACAGGTTGGTCAATGTCACATCCCCGACGGCAAAACCAGCGGCTGGAAAGTCCGTTTCGCCCTCGCTGATGGCTGAGACCAGGTTATTGTAGCGGCCGCCACCGGCCAGCGATCGATTTTCTTTTTTGCGATCAAAAATCTCGAAGACCAGACCGGTGTAGTAATCAAGACCGCGGACGATCGTCAGGTCCAGCTCGACAAATTTTTCCAGACCCCGCCATTGCAGCTCCCGGAAAAGGTCGCCGAAACCGGGCACCGATCCTGCCGGGGTCTCCAGGAATTCTTGAACGTCGGCCAGGCTGAGGTGAAAAGAATCGAGCTTGCGTGTGGTGACCTGCGAATCTTCACGCTCGAGTTTGTCGATAATCGTGAGAAACTCTGTCAACCGGTCAATTGGCTGCTGGTGCTTGATCAGGAACTCTGCCCACAGGTTACGATTGTTCACTCGAACGAAGATATCGTCATCGGTCAAACCGAACACCTGGTGCAAGGCGATAGCCAACCCGATCAGTTCCGCGTCCGCCGCTGGCGAGTCGTCCCCAAGAATGTCGCAATTAATTTGATAGAACTCCCGGAGCCGGCCCTTCTGTGGTTTCTCAAAGCGAAAAAAGGGAGAAATGCTGAACCATTTGATTGGTTTTCGATAGTCCCGCGCGCGCGCCGCGACCAGACGAGCCAGAGTTGGAGTCATCTCCGGTTTCAGACAGACGTCTCGACCTCCCTGGTCGACGAAACGGAACAACTGTGTTTTGAGCTCTTCGCCGCTCTTTCTTTGATAAAGTTCGGTCGGTTCCAATGTTGGCCCATCGTACTCCTGAAATCCAAATGATTTGGCAACGCGACGCCAGTTCGTGAAGAGGTAATTCCGGAAGGCGCATTCCTCTGGGTAAAAATCACGGAATCCAGGTAGCCGTTGCATAGAAAGAGTTCGAAAGGATGCATTCAACCCGGGGAAAAGCAAACACTTCGCACCGCCACCGACCCGGAACCCTCCGAATCTTCAACTATCTATTATCCAGTAAAACTCTCCTTGGCACTGAATCGCTTTTAGTGCCATGTTGCCGGTCCCATGAGTCCTCCTTTCGTAAAGCTGGTCATTCTGGCAGAACGTCTTGCAGTATGTCGGCTGGATAGCCATGCCCCTATCCCAGAATGGGCTGCCGGTGAATCTTTCCTCTCGATCGGGCGCACCCGGGATGAGCTTTCAGTGATATGTGAGGATCACTTCGTCCCCCCCGGAGTCCAGGTGAGTCGAGGTTGGCGTGGATTCAAGATTGTCGGTCCGCTGGACTTGGATCTCGTCGGGAGCCTGGTTTCGGTCGCTGTGCCATTGGCGCAGTCCAATATAGGTATTCTTCCCATCGGCACTTTCGAGACAGATTATGTCCTGGTTCGCGATCGGCAGTTGGGAGACGCCATCAAAGCCCTGCGCTTCGCGGGATTCGAAGTGGCCGAAGAGGGTTGAAACAGGAGTTCAGGAGTTGCAGGAGTTCAGGAGTTGCAGAATGTAGGCGAAGCGTCCCCGCTTTGCTTCCTCAGCAAGCGAAGCGGTCTCCTCCTAGCCAACTTTGAAGCATCAAAGCGGGAACGCTTCGCATAATTGTCGTTCAGCGCAGACAGTCGCCATTCTGCAACTCCTGAACTCCTGCAACTCCTGAACTCCTGTCTTTCTAGATTTTCTTTTCAAAACAAACCGCGGAGCGATCGTCTTCGAACGGTGGGAAATTGGGTATTCGATAAAAACCCGCTTTGCCGTAGAGGGCGATGGACTCAGGCTGTTTGACGCCGGTCTCCAGGCGCATCGCGTCATAGTCAAATTCGCGGGCTAATCGTTCAAGCTCATCCAGGATCAGGGTGGCGATGCCAAGCCCGCGGGATTCCCGGGCGACGAACATTCGTTTGACCTCAACGGAGTATTCGTCGATCGGAACAAGCGCTCCGCACCCAACAGCATTTCCGTCTTGGCGTGCGACGAGGAACACACTTCTCGGAACCGAAACCAGGTCAGGGTCGAAGATTCCGACATCGGCGGGCGGGGAATCGTAACGTTTCTTGACCTCATCGACGAATGCAGAAAGCAGTCGCGACACATCTGGGGAACTGGGGTCTTCTTTCGCTATCGTA
>DATHPI010000322.1:0-3868 GCA_035484035.1 Chthoniobacterales bacterium | reverse complement strand
CGAAAAAGCGGCTGCCGATAAGCAAATTCGGGATGTCCAGATCAAGACCGCTTCACGCGACGCACCCGCGTCGAGCCTTTCCGGCGGAAATCAGCAGAAAATCGTGGTCGGAAAATGGCTGAACCATGGGGCACGCCTTTTCATTTTCGACGAACCGACGGTAGGCGTTGACGTCGGTACGAAAGTCGAAATCTACAAACTTTTCGCGAAGCTGCTGAAGGCTGGAGCGGGGATCATCCTGATCTCTTCTTATCTACCGGAGGTTTACGACATCTGTGACACTCTCCATGTGTTTCGGCGGGGGAGGCTAGTCTCGAGCCATGTCGGCGAAAAAGCGGTCCACGAAACGATCCTGACAGAAGCAATCGGTATCTGATGCCGGTTGTCAGCAACTTAAATAAAGCCTTTCGGAGAATAGCCAACCATGAGCGCTGATAGCAAAACAACGACTGCCGAAGCTGCAGAAGCGGTGCGGCTGACTGCGACAAAGAATAGGGCACGGATTGGGACGCTGCTAAGCCTGACCTTAGTTGCCCTCCTGGGATTGATGTGGCTGGTGCTGACCTTTACCACGCAGAGTTTCGCGACGCCTAACAATTTTCAGAACCTGCTGAGGCAAGGTGCTATGACGGCCATTCTCGCGATTGGCGAGACGTTTGTCATCATCACGGCGGGTATCGACTTGTCAGTGGGTGCCGTCGTAGGCTTTACCAGTGTGATCATTGCGATGCTGCTGACCAGCGGGTTCCCAATTTGGGCTTCCGTCATTCTGACGCTGCTCCTTGGGCTTGCGATTGGTGCTTTTCATGCTTTCGGGATCAGCAAACTCGGGTTACCTCCTTTCATCATGACCTTGGCCACGCTCACAGCTTTGCGCGGCATCGGTCTGCTGATGACCAACGGCGCAACGATTTCCATTACCAATGATGACTTCACCGGCTTCTCGCGCGGTGGATTTCTGATCTTTCCAAATCTCTTCTGGATGGTCGTGCTGATCGCCATTCCCGCCTATATCTTTCTGCATCACAGCCGGTTTGGTCGCTACATTTTCGCCATTGGTTCCAACATGGAAGCCGCCCGGCTTTCCGGCGTCAATACCAACCGGATGATTTACATCGCCTACATGCTCTCGGCCTTCTGCGCTGCCTTTGTCGGGATTCTGCTTGCCGCACGGATCGGGATCGGGAACGCGACCTCGGCGGAAGGATGGGAATTACAGGCTATCGCTTCGTCCGTCATCGGCGGTACTAGCCTTTTCGGCGCGGTCGGCTCCATTCATGGCCCTCTGCTCGGGTCCTTTATCCTGACGACGATTAATAACGGCGCCAACCTGTTGAATGTAAATCCATTCTGGCAGCGAATCATCACCGGTGGCTTGATCATCGTGATTGTCTATTTTGACGGCCTGCGGCGTAAGAAGCGTTAACCCTGAAGCCAGTTGTTTTCACCATGTCCGAAGATACGAACCGAGCTGAATACGATGAGAGACTCCAGGCTCTGGAGGCTGATGTAAAGGATTTGGCCTTGCTCTTTAAGCGCCTTATCGACTCATCGCCACATGGCGAGCAGCTGGTGTTTGCCAGCCTCGGCCGAATCGAAGAGCAGGATGAAGCGGTGCTGAAATTTAACGATATGCTGAGGGAACTGCTGCGAAGAAATGGTCTGCATTGAGGCGAATTGTTTGGTGTTCTGCCGCGATCTTGATTTTGGTTAGAGTACAATGGGAAGGATAGCCTGAAAGGCCGTATCTCTGGGCTCTGGCGGTTTTTTCCGGGTGAGCCTTACACCTTTTCTGGGAAATCGTAGACCCGCTCGGGCCGCGTGTCTTTGACTGTCAGCGGGTCTACTCCCAGTTGGCGGCTAATTTCCCTCAGACTGATTTGTCTGGTACCCCAGAGTCTTGCTAGTCCGCGTCTCTCAAATAATAGTGACATCTCTATCTTCTCCTAGGGCCACTTTCCAGGCTCGTTCGCTCTTTGCCAGAATCTCCTTTCCTTTGGTTTTCCAGACGTAACGCTTGGGATTGAGGTTGTGCTGGGCGAGGTATTGCATAATAGCGTCAACCGTTGGCGCACGCTGCCGAAACTGCCGGGCAAGATCGCCCGCTGGCTTAAGTCACGGAAGAAGCGTTCGACAAGGTTCATCCAGAATGAGCCCGTAGGTGTAAAATGCAGTTCGAAGCCACGACGCGAAAATGGTTGAGCTTTTGAGCCATGCAACTTGAACTCGCAAATCGCTCCTAGGCCGGTTGTAATACTCTCTATCTCCCTGAGCCCTCAGCACTGCAAGGTCGTCTGGAGTATACCGATACACTTGCTCGTTCTGGCGTTCTGGCTGCCGACTTGAGCGGAGGACGAGGTTACTTGCGCGAGGTTTCAGAAGCTGCGTTGGCACGGATGCATTCTCTCCCCATTCTTTTAGGGCTACCGGAATCACGAATTTCCTTGGAGAATGGAGGAACGCTGGGAGTGGCCCAGCGGATTGCCGGTCATGCCGATCGTCGGACGGCCAAACTTTATGACCGACGTGGTTAGAGGGGCAAGCGCACTACTGGCCCCAAGGCGAACAGCTTCGCCATCGTAGGTCCGGGCTGGAAAGGCGAACTGCCGAACGGTGTTAAGCCGCTTCCTCCTTCCCCAACTCCTTTCGTACTGATCATTGGACGCACCCTCGTGGATGGGGCGGCTGATGTGCCAAACGTTCGCAAGCTCGCCGACCTTCCCTAAAGGGCAGTAGACGACATTTCTCGACGAAGCCTATAGTGCTCAATCGCCTCCAGCACCACACCCACATATGTTGCCGTCGTCGCAGACGACGAGAGCCTTTGTAGAGCGCTTGGCCGACTGCTGCGTGCGGCGGGCATTCAGCCGATCACCTATGCCTCAGCGGAGGCGTTCCTCGCGGACACGAAGCATCCTCAGTTCGACTGCCTGGTGCTCGACATCCGGCTCAGCGGCATGTCCGGCATCGAACTCGGCCAGCGGCTCGTGGCCGAAGGCGGGCACACTCCTTTCATTTACATGACCGCTCACGACGATCCTGAAACGCGCGCAGAGGCCCAAGCTGCGGGCTGTGCGGCTTACTTCCGCAAGACCGATTCCGCTGCCGAGGTCCTCGAAACCATCCGGCGGTTGGTCGCATGAACTGCAAAGGAATGAAAACCGCACTATCATCCATCTTACTCGCATGTGTCTCCGCTGTCGCAGGAGCGGATGCCGTTGCGGAAAAGGTTGCCGCGTCTCCGGAGATGGCCTGGATCCCGGGAGGGCGAGACCTCTTGCCTGCCATTCCGGGCAGCACTGTCCGAATCGCCGTTTCGTTCTCTCCAATAATTTCCTTGGAAGAAAACGCATGAATCAAAATGGCTCACCGTAACTTTCAGGAACCCCTGCTAGCACCCCCAGACAAACCAACAACTAGAAAAACAATGAAACGAAAGTTAATCCATAAACTGCTTGTCACCGCTGACTGCGGCTGCGGCGATGTCCGTGGCCCTGCGGCACCGCCGCGACGAATTGACTCGGCTTTAAACTGTTTCGATAAACCGAGTAACATAGTCGATTCTGGCGCCCAACACCAAAGTGCGGCCCCCCGATTAATCAGGAGATACGCAGCTATCAAAAAGAAAACTTTTCGCCTAATTCGGACCATCTCGCCGTGTTTCGGAACGGCAATTCTGTCCCTCATTGTCGCATTGGCACCGGTTTTAATAGAAACCGCGCAGGCGCAACAGTCTCCAACCGCGCAGGAGGCTTACGCTATCGGACTCGATGCCTACGTCTATGGCTACTCGCTGATCACCACCGAGATAACGCGGGTGCAGATGAGTAATGTTCCCAAGATCGAGGAAAACATGCATGCCCCGATG
>DATHPI010000321.1:0-5434 GCA_035484035.1 Chthoniobacterales bacterium | reverse complement strand
GATACCCACACCGACACGCCCATCCGTTTCCCCACGCCGACACGCCGACACGCCGACACGTTTCCCCACCGCCGACCCGTTTCCCCTCACCCGCGATCTTCGGGGACGATTCGGCGAAGAGTATAAACATCACTCTGGGCGAGTCGGTCTCGAGACTCGTGCAGGTTTTGCCACGGGTCCCATTGCGCGCTGATAAGCTTCCCCGTGATTCCGTCGCTGATCTCCGAGGCAAGGTAGACGGATAAACCGGCGGCTCGCTCGAGCGGCGCTCCGCCGGAATCTCGCTGCTTCACAGCTTTGTCGAAATATTCTTTTCCGACGGCGTCCGAGCCTGCGCTCAGGACTTCTTCGAGCAACCTGGTGTTCAAGGCACCTGGCGCGATCGCGTTGACGTCGATTGAGTATCCGCGCAGCTCTTCAGCCAAGGTTTCGGTCAACCTGACTACTGCTGCCTTCGACGCTGCGTAGGCGCTGAATCTGGGGAGCGGTGCGGTCGCACCACCGCCGGACAGATTAATGATTTTTCCGCGGCTCCTCTGTTTCATGTGGCGGATGCCGTGCTGACACGGAAGAAAAACGCCATAAAGATTGATCTCGATGGCTCGAGCCCATTCGACAAAAGAAATGGATTCGCTCGGTCCCTTTGGCCCGTAGACGCCGGCATTGTTCACCAGGATCTCAACCGGGCCCAGCTGAGCGGAGATATCCGAAAATAGACGGTCCACCTGATCGGCGGAAGAGACATCGCAAGCGGCAGGAAAAACTTTCTGGTCATCGATTGCTTGACCGCGAAACTCCTCGGCAACCAGTTCGATCAGTTCGCCGTCCCTGGCACAGATCGCAACATGAGCGCCTTCTTTGACAAATGCAGAAGCGATCGCTTTGCCCAAGCCTTGGCTTGCCCCCGTGACCAACGCAATCTTGCTCTTCAGTTTCATAGAATTCTAGGGATATCCACTGAGTGTTGTATCACCTCAGGTAACCGCAAATGGTGGATCGTTTGCTTGTCGTAATCCAAGCCGACGACATCGGCGAACTTCGCGCAACAGGCCGCCGTCACGCAGCCGAGATGCCAGAGCCCGAGGACAACGACTTTCATGCGCGTTTCTCAAAGACCCAGGTATTCGCGCTCAACCAGTCCAGCGTTTTCAAGACGGCCGCTTGAATAGTGAGCTCGTTTCGCCAACCGGTGTTCCGAATTTTTACGGTTCCGAGATAGATAAACGGATTATCGCCCACCCACCCTCTATCGCCGCCGGTGAATTCCAGCTCCGGATCTAGCCCGAGATGGCCACAAATCCAAGATATTGAATCTCGCACCGCGCAGAACTCGTCGGCTCCGAGATTGTAAACCTCGCAACGATGCTTGGCTTTCGCGGCCGTCTTGAGGGTTATCACTCGCAGCATAGCTTTCAAACAGTCTTTCACGTACAGATAGGACTTTCGCTGATGGCCATCGCCCAGCACTCTGAGCCTGCTGGGATGATCCCGAAGCTGCTTATAAAAATCGAACACATGCCCATGGGTATAGCGTTCGCCCAAAATAGAAACGAACCGGAAGATGTATCCTTCAAAACCAAAACCTTCGCAATACGCCTGGATCATCCCCTCTCCCGCAACCTTTGAGGCCGCATAGAGGGATGTCTGAACCGGAAAAGGCGCATCTTCGGGTGTCGGGATAACAGTCGCCTCCCCATAAACCGAACCGGTCGACGAAAACGCGATCCTGCCGATGCCATTCGCTCTCATCGCTTCCAGTACATTGAAGGTCGCAATCGTGTTTTGACTCAAATCTTTGGATGGATGTTCCAAACCGAATCTGACATCGGCGTTGGCCGCCAAATGAAAGACCGTATCGCAACCCGACATCGCACGGGTTAGCTGGTCCAAATCCAGATTGTCTCCTTCGATCAGCCGGTAGCGTGCGGAAGCAGCCTCCACAAAACGGTGCTGGCCGGTGGAAAAGTTGTCCCAGCCAACCACTTCATAGCCGGACGCCAAGAGGTGGTCGACGAGATTGCTGCCAATGAATCCTGCGGCTCCGGTAACAAAGATCCTTTCCATGTCAGATGTTATCCTCTTCCCGACAGAGAGGCAGAGAATACAGCACAGACACAAGTTCGAAAATGGAAAGAAGCAACATACTCGATCCGTACCAAACAGTTGTCTTGATGGCTTGCAGTTTTCAGTGGCCAGTGCCAGTTGTCAGTGGATCCAGCCGACCATGGTCGGTCCGCTCCGTACACTGACAACTGGTAACTGCCCTTTTGCCGCTGACTGCCTGGACGGGGTGACGCCTCAATGTGCTCGAGCACATCGACAACGATTTCAAGGCTTTGCAAGAGATTCAACGCATTCTCAGGCCCGGCGGACTAGCTCACATTGAGGTGCCTGCAAATCCGCCCAGTTTGATTTGTACGACGAAGTCTTGATGCATTTTCGTCGGTACCGGCTAGGCGATCTGACGACGAAAGCACGCGAAGCCGGTTTTGCTATTCTGAAAGCAACCCATCTGGGCTTTTTCGTTTACCCGCTATTCAAGATGGGCAAGCGACGGAATCAAAAGGCGGGAAAGAACGTCTCCTTCGACGAAAAAAAGGCATCTTGGCACGGCAAATCGGGACGACGGCTCGCAATCAACTCTTGTCGATGGCGTTCAAAGTCGAGCGAATTTTCAGTCGCTATCCTTCGGCATCCGAGCGGTGCTCAGACTTCAGAAGACTTAATGAGATAGAGTCAGATTTTGCGATGTCCCACCATGTCAAGATGGAGGTGTTTAGCGCCGACAATGGCAGCTTCAGTGAGTGTTTCGGCGTTTGCTGCTTTCGGCAAATCCGGTACATTCTGAGAGCTTGTTAACATGAGGCAAAATCAATGAAAGGCAACGGCGACAGCGTACACGGAATTGGCCGGCGGAAGGGAGACGTCTGGGATCGTTTCGACCGGCTGCAAAGGAATATGCTTGCCTTTTCGAGAGGCAAAGGAAAGAGGCGAACTGTGCAACGCTTTCGCACCTACCAGGATCTCTCCGGCGGACGAGATCACAAAGGATCAGATCAACCTTCAATACCTCATGCAGGTCAATGACCAAAAGGGTTCTAATTGACAATGGAGCGATTCCGATCAGAGATTACAAACCCGAGAAAGCTGACAGGATCGGAAGCGAGTGGCAGAATTTTTCCAAAATTGGCCGGCAAGGCCTGAAAAAGTGGTCGATATCTCGATCATCGTACCTGTTTTCAACGAAGGTGCCACGCTGATCGAGGTCTGTCAGGATATCCGGCACGAACTGACGCGAATCGGAAACAGTTGGGAACTGATCTTTATCGATGACGGCAGCACTGATTCAACCGATGCCACTCTCGATCAGCTTGCAGAAGAGGATCAGCGCGTTCGCGTCATCCATTTTAAGCGGAATTTTGGTCAGACCGCCGCCATGATGGCTGGGTTCGATCATGCGCGCGGCCAGGTTATTATCCCATTGGACGGCGACGGTCAGAATGACCCGGCGGATATTCCCAAGATGCTCGCGGCGCTCGACCAGGGCTATGATGTGGTTTCCGGGTGGCGCAAAGATCGTCAGGATAATTATATTAAGCGCAACGTTCCGAGTATCCTGGCCAATAAGTTGATTTCGTTCGTCTCCGGAGTTCCGCTGCACGATTTCGGTTGTTCGCTCAAGGCTTACAAGCGGCATGTGGTTGAAGGAATTCGGCTCTACGGAGAGATGCATCGGTTCCTGCCCATCTACGCTTCCTGGCACGGTGCGAAGATCAGCGAAGTGGTCGTTAACCATCATCCCCGTCGAACCGGCAGTTCAAATTATGGGCTCGAACGGGTCGTCAAAGTGCTTCTTGATTTGCTTGTTGTGAAATTTCTCGATCGCGCCGCCGCCAAACCGATGTACGTGTTTGGCGGTTGCGGGATCTTCAGCCTGGCGATCAGTCTTTTCACCTTTCTCTGGATGCTCGGTCTCAAAATCAACCGTGGAACCTCTTTCATTGAGACCCCGTTGCCCCTGATTGTCGTGATGACTTTTATGATCGCCATGATGTGTATCCTCCTCGGTCTACTTGCAGAGATGATCACTCGGACCTTTTACGAATCGCAGGGCAAAGCCATTTATAACGTGCGTTCCACGAGAAATTTTCAGGAAGCCGGCACGAACGGAGAGTCGCTTAGGTAAGGTGAGGCTCTGTTGTTTAGACCGGGAAGCGTTAGTCGGCTAAAGGGTTTTCCCATTTCAGCTCCGGGAACCTGGCGAAATCTCGGTCCGACGAGCAGAGCACGAAGCCATTTTCGATCGCTAATGCGGCAAGCTGAGCGTCAGGAATGAGATTCGACCGGTCCACCGAAATCGCCATCAATCGGGCGAGAATTTCCCTGTACCGCTCTCCGGGATTGGGAATCCGGACCACCGGGCAATTTAGCCAGCTTTCGATCTGATCCCACGCCATGGCAACGGATAACGGTCTTTCGAAGAGCCGCGGATTAGTGACCAGCCGGGCAAAGCTTAGAAGGCTTTGCCAAGGCAAGGCCACAATGGACGTCCCATTCAGCTTTTGATCCAGCCAGGAAATGGCAGCCTGGTGCCGCGGCGTCGATGCGACATGTGCGTAGACGAGGAGGTTGGCGTCGATCAAAATCACTGAAAAGCCTCCCCTTCGCTGGCCGCAAGCGCCTCCGAAACATCGTCGAAGCTGCCGATCAGGCAACGCCCAAGGTCGGCGTGCCGGGTCTTGAACCTGTGTCGGCGATGCCCTGGCGTCGACACTTCGCTCAGTCCCACCCGTAACGCTTCGTTGACAATCTGTTTGAAGGATAGGCCTTTAGCGCGTCGCGCTTTTTCCAGCAGGACAGCCACATCTTCGTCGAGAGTTAAGGTCGTTCGCATGCATCAAGACATCTAGCTTATGGTGTCATGATGTCAATCAGTGGCTTGGAGACATTTCCCGAATTAGATTCGGGCCTTCGCGGACGAAAATCCAAACAACGAGAAGATTGACCAACCGCCTAAACCGTCTTAACCCTCACGCGAACCTAACAACCAAACGCCGAACGCCGTCGAACTCTGAACGCTAAACTCTGAACGTCAAACGCTGAACGCTGTCCTGAACCCTGACGTTAAACGCTGAACGCCTAAACGCTAACCATGTGCGGTATTGCCGGATTTATCGGGGAGGGAGAGAGCCCTGTTCTGCATCGCATGATCGATGTGCTCGCGCATCGCGGTCCGGATGGCGAAGGCACCTGGATCGATCAGGATTCCAGGCTCTTTCTCGGGCACAGACGATTGTCGATTGTCGATCTCGCCGCCGGATCGCAACCGATGACCACCTTGGACGGACAGTTGGTGATCACTTTCAACGGCGAAATATACAATCACGTTGAGCTGCGGAGGAAACTGGAAGCCCTCGGGCACCGGTTTAAGACA
>DATHPI010000320.1:0-15003 GCA_035484035.1 Chthoniobacterales bacterium | reverse complement strand
CAGTGTCCCTCTATCTGCTTCGCGAAATTTCCCGATGCGAGCTTGAAATGCTCCACTAAAGGCTCCTTTGGCATGTCCGAAGAGCTCACTTTCGAGTAACTCTTGCGGGATGGCCGCACAATTGACTGCAACGAAAGGACCCTTGCCGCGATCCCCAAAACGGTGAATTGCCCTAGCGACCAATTCTTTCCCAGTGCCTGTTTCGCCCTCGATCAGTACAGTAACCTCTCCGCTGGCGGCGATCCCGATCCGTTTTTGAACCTCGCGCATACCAGGGCTGAATCCAACCAAGCCGTCGCCGGAAGGGAGAAAGCCGCCCCCGGGAGCGATTTGCGACTTTTTCAAAGCTTCAGCCAAAACCTGTTGCAAATCTGCGCGCCCAATCGGTTTCGTCAGGTGATCAAACGCTCCGAGCCTAATGGCCTCGATGGTGTTGGAACTGTCGGCGAAAGCGGTAAGCACGATGACAGGCGCTAAGGGTTTTGCTTCGCGCAGAAATTCGATCCCGGAAATCCCCGGCATATTAAGGTCAAGAAACGCAGCGTCCACTTCGTTCATCAACTTGAGCGCTTCCTGCGCGCCGCTCGCTTCCACGACGTCGTGACCGAAATCCCGGATTGATTCGGCCAGCGCTTCACGGAACGATTTGTCGTCATCGATGATCAGGATTCGCGCCATGAAAGTCGGATTACAAATCGTGGCTCGCTCGCAACATCCTGTCAACAGGTTGTGCCATTGCGCCTCAAAAACTTCTGCACGCCCGGCTGCGCATGTCCACCAGTTGCCGGATCAGCTCGCTCACTTGGCGATTTTCAGCGAAAACGGGAATTTTTCTTGAACTTTTTTACAAACTGTAAAAAAGTGGTGGCGAATGTTCCCCCAGATTTCATTCGCCTGGTCATTTCTGGCAATGTCCGGTGATTTTATAGAAGGCGCTGACGGGACCAATCCCCGTTCTGAGCCGGAGTCGTTTTACGGGGCTCATTCGCTTCCCCAAAATTCACCCCCAAAATCAAAGGAATAGCCGTGTTCAATCCACACCGTAAGCAGAATCGGTTGACCGCCTTGGCTTCTATTGTGCCCCTTGCTCTGATCCTCATCGCATTGACATTCAGGGCAAAGGCAGAGGTAACCATAGACTTCTGGAATCCCGATACCGGAGAGGCTGTCCTCAAGGTATTACATGAGGACATCCAGGGATTCGAAAAGGAACACCCCGGTATCAAGGTCAATCTGGTTAATATCCCTTGGAGCGACATTTTTACCAAATGGCAGACGGGGATTCAGTCCGGGAATGTACCCGATGCCAGTATCGCCTCGGCGGCGTTCGGAGCAACGCTCAATTCAGAAGGAGTCCTGGAACCGATGGATGATGTGATCAAAAAGATGGGTGGAGAAAGCGCCTTTGCTCCCAGCGCCAAGTCTTTCGTCGAAATGTGTAAACAAAACGGGGGTTTCTACGACCTGCCCTATGTCCACAATTGCGTGGTGCTTTGGTACAAAAAGGACCTCCTGCAAAAAGCCGGGCTGCCCGTTCCTCAAACTTGGGACGAACTGCTGGCAACTGCCAAAGCACTCACCAAGGAGGGTGTCTACGGTATCCTGATGACCAGTTCGAAATCCTATGTCACCCAGCATACCTTTTATAGCCTGATGCTATCCAACGGGGCCGATATCGTCGACCGCGAAACAGGCCAGAAAGTTCTTTTCGATAGCCCCGCAACCGTGGAAACCCTGAAGTATTATAAAGAACTGTCGCAGTATTCACCTCCGGGTGCAGGTGGCTACGATCGACCTGAAGCGCAGGCGGCGATGAGCACCGGAAAGATCGCCATGTTTATTTATGGGAGTTGGCTCGGCGGCGCCTTGACCGAAGCGGGTCCGGAAGTCCTGGCTCAATTTGGTGCGGCGGCGGTCCCACACAATAAAGGCCAGGGTTCTTTCATGGGTAACCTGGTCCTGGTGACCTTCAAAGCGGCCAAACACAAAGCGGAAGCCACCATGTTTCTGGAATATCTCATGAAAAATGAAAACTACGTTCGCTTCCTGCTGACCGATCCGGCTTCGTATGGTCCGGTCACAGCAGCCGCCATACAGGATCCCGCCTATAGCAATAGTTCACAGGTTAAAGCCGTCCAGGGTGTCATCGCTGCGGTCCAAGCCCAATTGCCAAACGCCTGGGTCTATGGAATGCCGAGTCCCCATGCCGGGGAATTGGAAGGACTAAACGTTATTGCCGACGTGGTCGGCCGGGTAGTCCTCGAAAATGTCTCGCCGGATCGAGCGGCAAAAGACGGCGCGGCCAAGATCCAGGAAATCATTAGCAAAAAGTGATCCCGCCTCGATATCTGAAACGTGTTTTCTTCACCAGCGCGTGGCGAGGCACCGGCGGTGCTGCGCCACGCGGACGGCGGCCATGAGCTTCGCTCCTGCCCAGAATCCTTCCGGGCCGCCGCGCCGCATCGGAAATTTTACCGGCCTGAAAGAAAACACGTTGGGTTATCTCCTGATCACGCCCACCCTGAGCGTTCTTGCTCTGCTCATCTTCATCCCTCTGCTCTCCGTGGCTTGGGACAGTTTGCATAACAAGACGTTTCTCAGCACTTCCTACAGCTTTATTGGCCTGGACAACTACCGGGCGCTATTCGCATCGCCCGGTACTTGGGCAATTGTCATGCGCTCTTTGCTTTGGACGGCTTTTTCTGTCGTCTTACAGGTGATCGTCGGCTTGGTGATGGCCCTATTTCTTAACCGGGTCTTTATCGGCAGAGCATTCTTCCGCGGTCTGTTCCTGCTGCCATGGGTTATTCCTGTCGTTGTCGTGGCGGTTATTTGGAAATGGATCCTCAACGATCTTTACGGCGTAGCCGGCGATGTATTGATGCATCTGGTTCCGCCTTGGGCGCATTTGGCCTGGTTCTCTGATCCAATGCTGGCTCTGCCCACCTTGATTGCCATCAACGTCTGGCGTGGCTCCCCCTTCACCATGGTCATCTTACTTGCTGGGCTGCAAACCGTGCCGCACGACCAACTCGAAGCCGCACGGATCGACGGCGCCAACAACGTTCAGCAGTTCATTCATGTGACTCTGCCCCACCTGCGCAAAATCCTGTTGATCGTCATGCTGGTCTTTGCCTTGTTCAATTTTAACAATTTCGACCTCATTTATTTGACCACCCAGGGCGGACCGCTCGATCGAACCATGACCCTGCCCGTCAAGACTTACGAGGTGGCTTTTAAAGGCATGGAGATAGGAGCATCGAGCGCTCTGGCCATGATGATGCTGTGCCTCCTGGTCATCCTTTCGTTCGTCTATTTCCATTTTCTCCGCATCACTTCCGACAGCAGATAGTCTAATCTATGAAGCCCAAGACGGTTCAACAGATCGTATTTGTCCTCGGCCTGCTTGTCGTCACCGCGGGAGTCACTTCTCCCTTTTGCTGGTTGCTTTTTTGCTCGCTCAAGCCAAAAGCTCAACTGTTCACGGGGTTGGCGCTACCAACTAACTTAACCTTAGAAAACTACATCGCCCTATTTGCTCATACCGAGGTGGTTCGCTTTCTTTCTAACAGTACAACAGTCGCGGTTGTCGTAACAACGGTCACGGTCTTCATCGCAACGTTGGGAGCTTACAGTTTAGTCTTCTTTCGTTATAGCGGCCGTGAATTGATCGGAAGGTTTATACTCCTAACCTATATGTTTCCGGGGGTCGTTATTATTGTTCCTTCTTACAATATTATGAGCTTTCTGCATCTGACCAATAACTTGCTCGGGGTCATGCTGGTTGAATTAGTGCTGACTATTCCGTTCGCGGTCTGGATGCTGCGCGGCTTTTTCATGGAAATACCTCGAGAATTGGAGGAGGCCGCCATCATCGACGGATGTTCCAAGATGCAGGCCCTGAGGCATGTCTTGCTGCCTCTGGCCCTTCCTGGAATTGTCGCGGTGGCGGTTTTCGCGTTCATCTTTTCCTGGAACGAGTACCTATTTCCTCTCGTTCTTATCAATGACGAGAACGTGAAGACTCTCCCGCTCGGAGTCGCGGGTTTTATGGGCCACTTGTATGTAGAATGGGGTCCTCTCTTGGCCTCCGCGGTTGTTTCAACGATCCCCATTCTTATCCTGTTTACTTTTTTGCAACGTTTCCTGATCAAAGGGATTATGGCGGGAGCCGTTAAAGGTTAGGACCGCTCCAGAAATAATACCCCCACCGTAAGATAACGTAATTATCCTTACCTGCTCTTCTTTATGCCAGACCAAATCAGAATCACTTTTAAACAAGAAGAAGGACGAACGGTGCTGAGCCTGTACGCCGGCGGTGATGAATGGTTCCGGTTGGCTCCACCCTTCCGTGCCTGCTTACTCGGCGGCGACAATATTGACGGCCATTATTCGGCCGTTCACCAGCAAGGAGCAAGCTGGATCGCCACGGGTGAAATTGTCGGTCGGGAGGGAAGCCGTTTAGAGATTTCCGACACCTTTCGGCCCGTTGACAAAACTACTGTGCAAATCGATCGGGAAGTTACGATCTCGGCAGTCGGAAAAAGCCCTGGGATTCGTATCGAGTTCAATGCCGAAACTGCTATCCCGGAAGCCAGAGAATTGAATGATTGGGAGTTCTTCATTCCCGGCGCGCTGTATAAGAAGAATGATACTGACCATGACGGCGTCGAGGACTACCTCAGAACCTACATTCAGGATTATCGCGATGACCGATTGGCCTCTTTGGCGGTCCTGGCCTTTCTTCCCGTTCGCCAACGGTATGTTGCCCTCGCTCGCTGCAGCCTTCCTGAATACGATACCGCTATTAACGACGAGCAGATGCTGAGCCGTCATTTTGTCCAAGCCACTGATATTGGCTCTCTGGGTTTAGCACCTCTGGAAAGGGCACCCTCTCAAATTTCGCTTCAAGCGAGCTATCCGTTTGCCGAACGATACAGCTACTGCCTAAATACCAATCGGGATGGTTGGGCAAGCTATTTGGAGAACCGCCTCGGAGCGGTGTTCCGGATTTCCTATCGCCTGACCGCTGGAACGGCGGTTTCTTTGACGGCCGCCATCTGGGAAATAACCAAGCGCCAGATGGCAGCCCTCCGCACCGCGCCTCACCAGCCGGATTTCTCCCTCGACGATTCTCTCGACTACCGGACGAGGCTGACCCAGCAATATTATCGCAAATGGGACAAGGCGGAGAATCCGAAAGAGCCGGCCGGATATATGGTTCATTTCTCACCGCGTTCCGGCAAAACCCAGGGCACATTGCTAGAGTACGGCTTTGCCGGCGCCCAAACGCTGCTGGCCTATGTCGGTCTCAATTATGGCTATGCAAAAAAAATGCCACTTTGGATCGATCGAGCACAGACCGTCATCGATTTCTTCGTCGATCATTGTCAACTGGAAAACGGCTTCTCTCAGGGCATCTATGACGTTGCCAAACAGGAATTTGTCTATTGGTTCACCGGAATCTTAATGCCGTTCCAGTACGCCGATGATGAGGCGAGTCTGCGGCGTTTTCTGGGCTCGCAAATAACGAACGCCTTGTGGCCAATTGCTCAAGTGCTGCGCGGTATCAAAGGCAATTATACTCGCACGATGTGCGAGTCGATCTATCCCATTTTACTCGCCTACAGATGTGCGCAGAAGCATGGTCACACCCACCATCATTGGCTGGCGGCCGGCGAGCGCTTCGGCGCTTTTCTTCTTCGAACCCAGGCCGAGGATGGATCGTGGTTTCGTGGGTATGACTCTCTTGGAGGCGGTCTTGAAAACCCGCCGGAATGGTTCGGGTCCAGCAACACCGAGAAAAAGAGCGGCACCATATTCCCGATCGAAGTTTTGGTGTCGTTGTACGAGGTGACCGGAAATCCCGATTATCTCAGAGCGGCTGAAAAAGCAGGCAACTTCATTGTTCACACCTACGTCGAACCGGTTGAATACGTGGGCGGCTTAAACGACACCACTCACATCAAGTCAGTAAAGACTGATTCGGTCGGGGTGATGTTTGTCATGCGCTCTTTGCTCAAATTGTACGAGGCGACGCAGAATCGAGTTTATCTCGATGGCGCAGTGAAATCCGCCCAAATATTGGCTTCTTGGGTTTACCTGTGGAACGTGCCATTTCCCAAAAATTCACTGTTGGCCAACGCCAACTTTGAGTCCACCGGCTGGGCCGTTTGTGATGTCATCCCGGCCGGTAGTTATCTCGACAATGAATTGCTCGAGTTCACGGGCGATTTGATCAAGGTTTCTGAACTCAGCGGGGAAGAGGCACTCTTTAACGTGGCGGAGATCGTTGAATACGGAATGCAGCAAGCGCTTTCCACCCCGCAACGTATGTTGGGCTACGTGGCATCTGGAATCCAATGCGAAGGGATCATGACCGCTTATTGGATGAGCGACCCTGAAGTCACTGAATTCTCGGGCGCCGCTAACAAGGTCAAAGGTCAGGATAACGATACTTGCAACGGTCTGATCAACGGGCAGGCTGCTTACGGGCTCTTCGATTTACAGGAAAGATACGGCACGACTGATCTGGCGGCCATTCGGCGGCTTATCTTCAAACCATGAGCGGCTCGCCTGGACGGATGTTTACTATTGCAGACCGTTTATTGAAAGGTCGCGCCTGGCATCGGACATGAGGAGGTGGATTCGGGTGAAGGGAGAACGAACGATGAAACGGCAATCTACGACCTCAAGGCTTTTACGACACATGAACCGGGCTGCCCTGATCAATCTTGTCCGGCAAGAGGACGTCCTCTCGCCCACTCTCATCGCGGCCAAACTCAACGTGAGTATGCCGACTGTCATGCGCGTGTTGGAAGACCTCATCGAAGAGGACCTGGTTGAATACAGTGGTTTTGGCGAATCCACTGGAGGCCGCCGCCCAGTTCAGGTGAAATTTAAGGGGAGATCTTATGCCGTTCTAGGGATCGATCTGGGCGGCCAGCAAATGTTTGGGGCGGTTTCGGATCTGAGCGGACGCATCCAAACTGAGATATACGCCGAGGCCGATGAGCGTGACGGCGACACCAATCTTGAACGCCTGATCTGCCTCATTGAAGACCTGCTAAAACGGCCCCGCCCGGCGCACCAAAAGATTCGCGGAATCGGCGTCGGCGTTCCATCGATCGTCCGATTTCCGGAGGGTCATGTCGAGTGGGCACAGAAGTTGCACTGGCGCAATCTAGCCCTGAAGAAGATTCTCTCGGAACATTTTAAGACCCTTATCCTGGTCGAAAACGACGTTAATTTAGCAGCGGTGGGCGAGTGCGGTTTTGGCGCTGGACAGGGAATCGATTGCTTGGTCTGCCTCGTGGTGGGATCCGGTACAGGTGCCGGTGTGATGATCAACGGAAGCTTGTTTCGCGGCCATTCCAACGCCGCCGGTGAAATCGGATGGCTCCTGCATAACGAGTTGCTCTGCGGCCGTAAGTTTCCACGACTGGGAAAGCCGGAGGAACTGCTCGATGGCCCTGGTATCCGCGCAAGATCGTTTCGCACGCTTGAAATGCTGGATAAACGGTATGCCGAGGGAAAGCTTGACCTGGATGGCTTGTTCAAGCCTTCGATCGCCGCTAAGAATCCGTCAATACGTTTCCTGGATGAAATGCTGGACTATCTAATGCTCGCGTTGGGCAGTATCTGCACCGTTTTAAATCCCTCAACCGTCATCTTGGCCGGCGACATCGCACCAAACGCGAAACTGCTGACGGATTGTCTTCGTAAACGATTGCACGGCAAAGTGCCCCAAGTGCCGAACATAGTCATCTCACAGCTTGGCCACCGAGCTGTGGCTTTCGGAGCGATTACCATGGTTCTTGATGCCACCACCTTTAATCTCCCCCCGCCTGGAGTATAACCCGACACTACTCGGCTTTGAGATATATCTGGACCTCCCAAATGGCCCTGAGACTATGCAATCCAATATCATCCATCAAACAAAGGCTGATCACGGCACGAGCTACGGAAAGGTGGACGGCGCTATCAAGCCGGTCTCACGAAAGGTCTTAGGCTCCACGGTGGTCGATGTCATTCTGTACCATTTTCTTTTGCCCTGCCTCGCGGGGTTACACTTGGCGCTCTCCTCATCCGAAAGACGCTGGCTAAACCTGGTTTCGAACTCCCTTTGAATAATCCCTCGGTCGATCGAATCTCATGATGCAGGAAAGCAAGAAGAGGTTGCGTTTCGGTCAAGTCGGATGCGGTGACATCGCCCAGATTCGCTATTTTCCCTCTTACCCGGTCGCCCGCTATTCAGAATTAGGAGCGGTCTGCGACGCCAAAGCTGGTAGGTTAGATCGGCTTCGGACCGTTTTTCCGGAAGCCGCCTGTTACGATAGCTATCACCAGCTGTTACAGGATCAAAGCGTGGATGCTGTCGTCATCACAACGCCCCCCAGCACCCATAGAGTCATTGCCACAGAGGCCGCCCAAGCGGGAAAGCACATCCTGCTGGAAAAACCGATGGCGCTCGCACTGGAAGATGCGGACGCCATTATAGCCGCGGCTGAAACTGCCGGGGTCTCTCTCTTGGCCATGCCCTTCGATCAACTGCGAACCTTGACGGAGACCAAACGGATCATCCAGGAAGGGAGGATTGGTCGTCCGGTCTCCTTTGAAGCGGCCGCAGTGCACAACGGAACAAATCACTCCCCTTGGTTCTATCGGCGCGGCGGTGGTGTCCTCAGCGATTTGGCGATTTATCCGATCAGTTGGATTACTGGCCTGGCGGGAGCAGCCGCGCGTGTGAGCGCCATTTCATCAATCGTCGTCCCAGAACGAACCATGCTGGACGGGTCAGTGGTGTCATCTGAGGTGGAAGACAACCTCGTCCTGACCCTCCAATGGAATGATGGAACCTCGGCGGCAATTACTAGCAATTGCACTACCGGAGGACTGGGTGAGGTCTACCAAGCAGGATCTTGGCGCGGCAAAAGGATTTTCAGCATGAACATTTACGGTCGCGAGGGATTTATTCATCTCAATTTTGACGACCATTTAATTGCCGTCTCCGCGGGCCGTTCTTATCCTCGCGATCAAGAAGGGAGTTTCGGAGATCTGATTGGCTTCTCTCCCCGACTAACTAAATACTCGGAACTCAGCGAGAGGACGGGCAACGGTCCGGAAATCCTGGATTATTTTTGTCAGAACATTGTTGGTCGCAAATCGCTCCATCGGAGTGTTTACCAACAGCGTCATGTCGTGGAAATCATCGAACGCGCTCAAATTTCGATAGAATCCGGAACCGTGCAGCCGCTGACGACAAAGTTCTAAAAGAAGATTATTGCGATCAAAGTATGACGACGAAGAAATGGCGAGTGGCAGGAATTAATTTCGCGCACATGCATATGCGGGAGCTTCTGGACATCGTAATGGAGAGCCCGTCGGCAGAAGTAGTGGGCATCTCCGATAGTTCAATCGAAAGAATGACTCCCTCCGTCGAGCGGTTAGGGCTCTCGGAGGCGCAAGTTTTTACCGATTACCAGGCTTGTCTTGAGACCACCCGCCCGGAAATTGTTATTCTTTGTCCTGCGACGGCCGAGCACGGGGAATGGGTGGAGCGGGTCGCTCCGTTCGGGGCGCATCTCATTGTGGAGAAACCGTTCGCTGCCAATCTTATGGAAGCCGATCGGATGATCAGCGCCGCTCGGGAAAACCGTGTCCGGCTAATGATTAATTGGCCGATCAGATGGCAGGCTAGCCACTCAACTGCCAAACAAGCACTCCAAGAGGGAGTCATCGGCGAGGTGCTGGAGGTTCATCATTATGACGGTAACCGGGGCCCGCTGCTCCATAGTTCAAAGCGGTCAGAGGTAAGCCTGAGTGAAAAGAAGGAAAGCTGGTTCTATCAACAGTCGAAGGGCGGCGGCTCACTCCTGGACTACTTGGGATATGGCGTCACCTTTGGAACGTGGTTTCTCAACGGCAGGACCCCGCTCGAGATCACCACGATCACCGACGGACCAGAAGGGTTGGATGTCGATGAACATAGTGTCACGATTGCCAAATACTCGACCGGACTTTCGACCTTTGTCACGCGCTGGGGAACGATGAGTGACCCTTGGATTCAGCAACCCCAGCCCAAGTGTGGCTTTATCATCGTAGGCTCTGAGGGAACTTTGAGCAGTTACGACCTAGAACCGACGTTGGCCATTCAAACCCGCCAAGACACGGTTATCAAGCGAATCGTTGCCGACGAAAACAAACCGCCTTTCCAAAACCCGATCCAGTACTTCGTCAATTGCTTGGAGCAGGACACCGCGATTGAAGGCCCATTGGGTACCGATCTTTGTCGCATTGGACAAAAGATCGTCGATCTGGCGCTGGAGAGCGCGAAGGCCAAGAAGACTCTTTCGTACCGATGAATAGGAAGTGTCAGTAAGTCAGTTGTCGGTTGTCCGTGTCAGAGGGATGCACAGCAGAGGCATTTTTCACGCTGCACGAAATCTGCTCAATGCGGCGATTTGGTCGGGAATCTGTGCAAATTGGCAGACGAGTCTTCGTGTGATGCCAGCACCAGGGTGCTCTTCAACTGCAAAGGAGCGGTTCGTCTCGTCCCTCCCGATATTGGCTACCAGTTCGTCCAAATTGGCCGGGAAGCCGTTTGGAATGCCCTCAGATATGCCAAGGCCAGAAGCGTTCGTTTGAGGCTAGGATTCACAAATGTAAATATAAAACTTTCAATCAAAGATGATGGCATTGGTTTTCGACCCGATCATCCGACAGTACCTAAGGGTTTTGGATTGAGTGCCATGAGACAGCGAGCCAGCAGAATAGACGCGACATTCACTCTCCGAACTTCACTGGGAACAGGAACGGCGATTCGAATCTCGGCGCCATGCCCGGCGTTTAGCGATCCCTTATGAGCCGGCCTTCGAAACTGAGTCTTATTCTTGCGGTTGCCGGATCGAAGCAACGAGCTCATTGCGGGCTAGAAAGCTTAAACAGACGCTGCGCGTCAGCGTAAGAGTCTGTTAAAACGAAAGGTGCGCCTGACGAACTCGTTCTCTACGCCCCTTGTACGGAGAGCCACTTATGACTCCGGAGAAGCCTTTGCTGAGGCCCTGCGCCGTATCGGAGAAGCGGAGGAGACCGGAGCACTTAGTTCTCAGCAGACTGAGCGCCGGGCGCGGACTATCGGTCGAGCAGCGCAGTAAACCAGAAGCACGAACCCTGGTCCGGCGTGCTTTCCACGCCGATCCGACCGCCCATGCGCTCGGCCAGCTGCCGGCAGATGGCCAGCCCAAGTCCAGTGCCTCCGTACTTGCGCGTCGTCGAGCCGTCGGCCTGCACAAATGCCTGGAACAGCTGTGCCTGGGTCTCAGGGGCTATCCCGATACCGGTGTCCTGGACTTCAAAGCGCACCAGCACATTATACGCAGTCTCCTGCTCGGCCGTCACGCGGGTCTCCACCTTGCCGACCTGGCTAAATTTGATGGCGTTGCCAAGGAGGTTAGTCAGGATCTGGCGCAGACGACCCGGGTCGCCGCGCAACCGCGTGGGCACCTCGGGCGCGACGGCGCCGACCAGCTCCAGCCCCTTGGCTTGCCCTTGGCCGGCCAGCATCGCTAAAGTGTCCTCGACGACCTCGCGCAGGTTGAAATCGAGTTCTTCAAAGCGGAGTTCGCCCGCTTCGATCTTGGAGAAATCTAGGATGTCGTTGATTACGATTAGCAACGCCTCGGCGCTAGTGCGGATGGTCTCAGCGAATTTGCGTTGCTCCTGGGTAAGCATTGTGTCGAGCAAGATCTCGGTCATGCCCATGACGCCGTTCATGGGCGTGCGAATCTCGTGGCTCATATTGGCTAGGAACTGGCTCTTGGCCGTGTTTGCAGCTTCGGCGGCCTCCTTGGCATGATGCAACTCCTGCTCGCCGCGTTTGTTCTCAGTGATGTCACTAAAGACAACGACAGCGCCGATGATTTCATGGTTTTCATCACGAAGCGGTGTAGTCACGTATTCGACGGGAAAACTCGTCCCATCTTTTCGCCAAAAAACTTCATTGCTTATTCGACGTGGACTGCCATCCACGACCGAGGCTAAAATGGGACACTCGCCTTGCGGATAAGGTGCGCCCCCAGCCTTGGAATGATGCATCGTCGCGTGCATCGGCTTGCCGATTAGTTCGCTGGATTCCCATCCGAGCATTTTCTCTCCAGCGGGGTTTTCAAAGATAATCTGTCCGTCAAGATCAAGCGCATGAATACCTTCGCCGACAGCGTTGAGCACTAACTCATGCTTGCGGTGAAGTTGATGTAACTCTTTCTCGGCCCGTGTGCGTTCGGCAATTTCCGCCGTCAGTTGCGTCGTGCGCTCTTCAACCCGCTGCTCCAGTTCCTCGTTGGCAACGCGCAACGACTCCTGAGCTTGGGCGCGTTGGGTGATCTCCGTTTGCAGCGTACCGGCCATGAGGTTGAAGGCCTCGGCCAGCGTGCCGGTCTCATCGTGTGTCGTGACCACCACGCGGGTGTCGAACCGACCGGAGGCGATGGTCCTTGCGCCCTCTGTCAATTTTAGCACCGGCTCGGCTAATCGCCGCGCCAGCCAAACGCTCAAGCCTAGCGCCGTCGCAAGCGCTGCGAACAAGACTTCCATCATCCGGTTAAACGTTCCCGTTACTGGCTCCATGATGGCGTCGTACGGAGCAAGGGTGATCAGCCGCCAGTCGCCTGCCTGATTGGCACCATACCTCCACAGGCTGCTGTAGCCGGCCATCAACTTCCGTCCGCGCGCGCCCCTATACACCAAGTAACCGTCATCGCGACGGTTCAACGGCTCGCGCAATCCACCTTTAATCACGTCGGGATGAGTCGATAGCAGGGGTGCTCGCCGCTGGGTGCTCATCAACACTCGGCCCTCTTTATCCAGCAAACAAGGAAACTCGTCACCCGGGGTACGCCGTTTCAGATCTTGGAGCAAATCGCTCAATTGGCCGGTCGCCACATTGCCGACGAGCACGCCAACAAAGTGCCCCGAGGCATCTTGCACGGTCGTGAGCATTTGAATGGTCAGGGCCACGTCAATAAGATTGCCCACCGCGGCGGCTCGGCGGAGGGGTTCAGCGACATCGTCCAAATCAGAGATGTAAATAGCACCGGGTGGGCTATGCAGTGCCCGCTCAAACTGATCCCTGGCATCATCGAACCGGGTGAATAATCGAGCGAACAGCGACGTTCCCACTGCCGGTGCGTATGAGGAGGCGACGACCACGCCACTTGCGTTTACCAGCATGAACTCGTCAAAATAGGGAAAGGTGTAGGTAAAACGAGACAAACGTTTGTCCAGATCGTCGCGATCTTCGGTAATGAGGTCCGGGTCCGCCGCGAGGGCTTTCATGTCGCGAATACATCCGAGCATGAACTCGTCCATGTCCCTGCCTGCTTGGACAACGGTGTTCTCAAGTCGCGTGCCGACCTGCCGTTCGGCATAGCCAACGAAGGTGCGGTGTGACACCCATATGACCACGCCGAGCGGGACTACGGTCACAAGCAAAAAAGCCAGGATGAGTTTTTTGGTCAGGGACACAGAAGCGCGGGCTCCTTACTTCATTTTAAGGCTCGGATAAACGAGCCGTCTAGGAACTGGCCGCTGTCCAGCTTCCTGCTGGTGATTCCTTTTGCGATCATGAAATCATTGATCTGTCGGGTGACGCCGTGCAGGGAGTCGAAACTGGCGGCAAAGGAAAATGCGAGTTCGTTCTCACGCCGACCCAGGATGTTATCGATTAGTGTGAATTGCCGAATTTCTTCAGGCGTTTTTTTGTTACACACGGCGGCGATAACAAACGCTTCGTCTGGGTGTTCTTTGATGAATCGGGTCGCACGCAGCCAGACCTGGACGAAGGCCGCAACTTCGCTCTGTCGTTCCTCAATGAATTTGCGGTGGAAAACGATGAGATTCGGCGACAGCCCAGGAACTTGAGAGGTATCGAACAGGTTGTGCCCTTTAACCGCATCTAAACCCTGTGTTGCATACGGCTCAAAGGTAAGTATTGCGTCCGACTCCCCTTTGATCAGGGTCTCGGGCGCCTTCTCGGCTGGGGTGTCCACGATCTGTACGTCGTTTATCTTCAGCCCTGCGCGCGCGATTGCCACTTCGAGGATGTAACTGAGGTAGCTTTTTTGGGGGAGGGCTATCCTCTTCCCTTTGAGATCTGCGAGTTGCTCGATTCCCGGGCGCGCGATGAGCTTGTCAGCACCGGACGAATAATCCACGTTGATGACCCCGACCAGATCGGCGCCACGCGCAACAGAATCCAAAAGGTCGAACAACACGAGATCATTTACGTCGAACCGCCCCTTAACAAGGTCTTTGACGGAGGCGAGATAATCGGTATTGGTATCCACCAATTGGACGTTCAGGCCGGCTTCTTTGAACCAGCCCTTTGCATCGGCGATGCCCAGCCAATACATGCCTGGCCAGTATTGAACGGCGACCTTAATGGGCGGTAGGGCGGCATTTCGCGGGACTGGCCTGCAGCCGCACAAGATCACTGTTGCTGCGACACAATGAAACGCAGCCTGCGCGGCGACAGAACGAAAAACCCGCAAAGTGACAAGCGAGATTACATGAGAGAACGCAATTTTGATGGTTTCCTCATGGGTTGGGTTCTAAAGGTGGATCGTTTTCAGCTTCAGGCCGCCGGACAAAGCACCGGAGCGCTTCCAATGGTGATAAATCGCTAGGTTCGGTCTAATACTTCCATAAGCTTTTCAGAAAGGGCATTGAGCGTGAAAGGTTTTTGGAGGAAAGCCGCTTCGGTATGCACGACGCCGTGGCGAGCCAGCGTATCGCCGCTATGGCCGCTCAGGAACAGCACCTTTAAGCCCGCATCACTGGCCCTGAGCACTTCGGCCAACTCGTTGCCGCTCATGCCCGGCATCAGCACGTCGGTCATCAATAGGTCGATCTTCTCCCGGTTGCCCCGCGCCAGGTGCAAGGCCTCCTCGCCGCTTGAGGCTTCCTGCACCCGGTACCCGAGACTCTCCAGCAGCAGGGCGGTGA
>DATHPI010000319.1:0-32931 GCA_035484035.1 Chthoniobacterales bacterium | reverse complement strand
GCCGGCAACGATTGCGAGTTCTGCGATCATGATTGATGCGAGGGCCGGATCGGTCCTTTTTTTCAAAAACCCGGATGTGCAGCGGCCAGTGGCCAGCACTCAAAAGCTTCTCACCGCGCTGCTCGTTGCGGAACATGGGGGATTGGATAACAGCGTCCGGGTCGCCCCGGAGGATTGCGCGGTCGAGCCGACAAAGCTCGGGTTCAGGCCAGGAGAAATTTACCTGAAAAGACAGCTTCTGGCCGCCATGCTGGTTCATAGTTGCAACGACGCGGCGGTCTGCCTCGCCCGGAACGACGCCGGCAGTGTGGATTCTTTCGCAAGGTTGATGAACCTGAAGGCGGCGCAGTTGGGGGCGGACAACAGCCATTTCGTTAACCCAAATGGGCTGCCCAGGTCCGGCCAATTTTCGACTGCTCGAGACATGGCGCGGATCGCCTTTGCAGCCTATCACAATCCTACGCTTCGCCAGTTTATGCGGATGCCGGGCTTGCTTTTTACTTACAGCTCGGGGCGACAGCGCTTCCTGGAGCCGACCAACAGGTTGGTGACGCGTTCTCCCATTTTCACAGGGATGAAAACGGGGTACACCGAGATGAGCGGTCGATGCCTGGTCTCCAGCGCTTCCGCGGGCGGCAGGGATATCATCCTTGTTCAGCTTGGCGGCACGCACCACATGTTGTTCGATGACGCGCAAAGGCTTTTGCTGTGGGGGTTAGGGCAACGAGCAGGCGGTCAGCCGATCGGCCTCTATTCGGCTGGCACAAACGGGCTCAGGTAGGGTGAGGCTCCGTCCGAACCGGGGCTTCCCGGGCTGTTTCGCCCAGCGACGTCATCCTCCATGCATTGGGCGGCCATCGCTCAGTCTACCGAGAACCTCGAACGGCCCCGTCGCCCCCGATCGAGGACCGATCATGAGCACGATTTATCTTCCAGGGGATGAAGTTGCAAGGCGAGGTGACCCGGAAAGCCCCGGCTCAGGCGGAGCTTCGCCCTACCTCTAAACAGGCCTGCCGACGACGGCAAAATCCATTCCGGCCGCTTTGGCGGCCTCAAAGCCGGCGATACTGTCTTCGAGGACGAGACAGGCGGCGGGATCAACGCTCATCCGGTGAGCGGCTTCAAGGAACATGTCCGGAAACGGCTTGCCTCGTTTGACCTGTTCCGTCGTGACGATAACCGGAAAGAAGTCTTTGAAGCCGATCGTTTCCAAGGTCTTGGTGACGACGGGAAGGATCCCTCCAGAGGCTATCGCTACCTTAGCAAAGGTGGCAACTTGACGTGCGAATTCGGCGACTTCCGGAATCGGTTGCATCGTTGAAATGCGCTGGACATAAAGATGCTCCTTTTCATCGGCGACAATTTTCGGGACGAGCGAGGTACCGAACCGCTCATTCAAAAACTCAACCATTTTATCGCTTGGCCATCCGCCCAGGGCATAGAAGAGATCTTCCGGCATCTGTCCGCCGTGCTTTTCTATGGTATCTGCCCATGCGCGGAAGTGCAGCGGCATCGAATTGGCTAGTGTGCCGTCACAGTCAAAGATGTATCCCGCATACCGCTTTTCGGGTGGTGTAAATACTGTCATAGCACGAGCCCGGGGATAGTTGCACGGGTTCAAAGAGATCACAACTGGTTCCGAGAAAAGTGTGACTTGCAGAATTTTGATTGATTTTGGGCGCTTTCCCGGGATGATTCCTATCCCTTATTATGCGTCACACGATTTCTGTTCTGGTTGAAAACAAGTTCGGCGTCCTGGCTCGGATTGCCGGCATGTTCAGCGGGCGCGGATTCAACATTGATAGCCTGAATGTTGCGCCGACTAACGATCCTTCCGCCTCCAGAATGACGATCGTAGTCCGCGGAGATGACACCGTGCTCGAGCAGGTCACCAAACAATTGAATAAGCTTGTGGATGTCATTGAGATTCAAGATTTCCAGGACGGAGACTACGTCGATCGTGAGTTGGTCATGCTCCGTGTGAATGCCGATTCCGCGAACCGGTCCGAAGTGATGCAGATCTGTGACATTTTCCGCGCAAAGATCGTGGATGTTCAGGCCAAGCGTCTAGCTATCGAAATCACTGGAAACGAGAGCAAGATCAACAAGTTTCTGAAGCTAATGGAGAACTTTGGTATCGGCGACCTGACGCGGACAGGAAAAGTCGCCATGGCCCGAGTGGAATAGTCCCCCCTTAAATCAAATTAATTATGCCAGCAAAAGTTTACACGGATAAGGACGCCGACCTCGCTCATCTGAACGGGAAAGTGTGTGGAGTGATCGGATTTGGTTCCCAAGGTCATGCGCATGCGCTCAACCTTAAGGATAGCGGAGTGCAAGTGGTGGTGGGTTTATATCAAGGCAGCAAGTCTGCCCCGGTCGCCCAAGAACACGGTTTCCAGGTCTTGGAAGTGAGCGAATTGGCGAAGCAGGCGGACATCATTTTCTTTGCGACCCCCGATCTCAAGAGTGCTTCGATCTATGAAAACGAAGTCGCACCTCACCTTAAAAAGGGAAAAGCACTTTTGTTCAGCCACGGGTTCGCGGTGCATTTCCAAACGGTGGTGCCTCCGAAGGAGGTGGATGTGATCATGGTGGCCCCGAAAGGTCCCGGGCACATCGTGCGGCGCCAGTACCTCGAGGGGAAAGGTGTCCCGGCGCTGATCGCGGTTTATCAGAATCCGTCCAAGCAAGCGAAAAAGCTTGCTTTGGCTTGGGCGAAAGGAATTGGCGCAACCCGGGCGGGCGTGCTCGAGACCACCTTTAAAGAGGAAACAGAGACGGATCTTTTCGGGGAGCAAACGGTTTTATGCGGCGGTCTGACTTCACTGGTTCAAAACGGTTTCGAAACGCTGGTGGAAGCCGGTTATCAACCAGAGATGGCCTATTTCGAGTGCCTGCATGAATTGAAATTGATTGTCGATCTGATGTACGAATCGGGAATTGCTGGAATGCGATTTTCGATCTCTGAAACAGCGAAGTGGGGGGATGTCTCGGTCGGACCGAACGTGATTGACAGTTCCGTAAAGAAGAAGATGCAGAAGGCCCTGAAGGATATCCAGAGCGGGAAGTTCGCCAAAGGCTGGATTGCGGAATATGCTGCCGGCTTACCGAACTACAAAAGATTGCTGAAGGAAGGCGAAAAGCATTCAATCGAGAAGACGGGTGAGCGACTCCGCGGACTCATGCCCTGGATCCCAAAGAAAAATCTTAAGGGCGCGCAGGCTGACTATTGATCAGAAGTCGAGGTGATTCCAGTAAGTCACCTTATCTTGGTGGTTGGCGACGAATTTGACCGCGCCGTCCTGGGAAACTACGATGGCCAGGCAGTGGGCGTGTTCACGGCAGAGTCGGTAGGCTGTTCGGTGGCGGGTTCCAGCGCTTTCCATGGACTCCAGGACGCAGTCTGCCGCTTCGATATCGAGGGCGCGATAGACCATTTCGTCTTCAAAACTCGGCACCTGAATCTCAACGCCAAATCCAAATAGGGTGAATTTGTGGTCAAGGAGCAGGCAACCGTCGACCGCCGTGAGGTCCGACAGCCACAAAGCCAACTCTACAAAACGCTGGCTGTAGGTATAGGGAAACTCTTCGTACCATGTCAGATACTCGCGCCAGCCTGCCGACGATTCTCCTTTGATCAGGGCAAATTGGGCCAAGCGCCGTGTTACTTCATCTAAGATGAGGGCAAAGGGAGATGCCGTGCAGGTTTCTTCAATCCGGTACTTGGCCCGCAAGGGGCCGCCCGATTTGAGAAGATTTTCCATCAAGAGTTTTGGTGCGAAGACGATGGTACCGCCGTGACGGGAATTTCGAATCTCCCGAATGACTCTACGCATGAAGGCGATCCCAATTTCCTCGGCGAGATCGTCGCGGATGACCACAGAATCCGGCAGATTACGTGTGATTTCGCCTGTAAACCCGCCCCCTTTCGTTCGATAGCGCCGCAGGAACCAGGAAGAGGCAAACAGATCGAATCCGTGACCTTCGACTCGGCCGTTGAGCAAAGTCACGATGCGCTCAGAGCCGCGGTGAATGACCAGGTTTCCTGGGCCTCTGACATGGATAATCAACCAATCCGGGATTGGGTGATTGAGGGCGTCAATGGCGACGGTCAGGTCTCTGGACCAGGCGCCGGTATGGATCATTCCAGTAATCTGGAATCCGTCTTGGTCGGACCATTCGACCGCGATCATCGATCGATAAAATCCGGTCGCAGGTCCCAACCGGCGGATCTCCTGTTCCCCAAAATGTCGGCGTTTCGCGAAGCGAACGGGGTGAAACCCGGTTTTCTCCAGACCGATGATCTCGAGATCGTGGAGTCCTATCAGCGCGATTCGGCATTCAACCGGGCGGCCCTCTTCGCGAAGAAGACTGGCCTGATAAGCGATGCTCAGGAACGCATTGAGCCTTTCGGCAGACTCGAGCAAGGTGTCTGTCCCACTGGCGCGCATCCACAGATCCCAGATCTGCTCTGAGAGTTCGCGCGGATAAGAGTGGCTGACTATTTCAACGGTCGACAACGTTTGGAACGTTCGGTTATGATGCCTGCCTTTGCATCCCTTTTTCTGCCAGCAATTCGCGCAACTGCCTTATCCTGGACTGGAATAGGCTCATGGCTTTCTCGATCGGCTCTGGAGATTGCATATCGACGCCAGCCTCACGGAGGGTCTCGATCGGAAATTTGGTCCCGCCCGATTTAAGGAACCCGAGATAAGCATTCACTTCTGCACCGCCCCCTTTCAGAACTCGATCCGCCAGGGACACCGATGCAGAAATCCCGGTAGCATATTTATAGACATAGAATGCCGTGTAGAAATGAGGGATTCTGAGGCACTCGATACTCAACTCATCGTCAATCGCAAAGCGCGGTCCGAAATAGGCTGCCAGCAGGTCTCGGTAGACTCTGCAGAACACATCGAGGGTGAGGGGGCCGCCGTTTTCTTCGATTTCGTGCACCTGTTTCTCGAACTCGGCGAACATCGTTTGCCTGAATAGGACCTGACGAATATCTTCGATCTGACGATCGATAAGATAAGCGCGCATCACCGGTTCCTGCGCCCGTTCGAGAAGGTGATGGGTGAGCAGTTCTTCGTTAAACGTCGAGGCTACTTCGGCCAGGAAAATTGGGTAATCGTAATCCTGAAAGAGTTGATGCTTCTGGGCAAACCAGGTGTGCATAGAATGCCCGGCTTCATGGGCGAGAGTGAACACATCGGAAAAGACATCCGGTTTGTAGTTCATCAAAATATAGGGCGGGTTGCCGTAGCTGGAGGAGGAAAAGGCTCCGCTTCTTTTACCCTTTGTTTCGTAGCGGTCGACCCATCGAGATCGCAGCCCATTGCGCAGTGTATCCACGTATTCGGCACCGAGAGGATGGAGAGCCTCGACGACTAAATCGATCGCCGCTTCGAAATCGACGTTGCTTTGAATCTTCGGGGCCAACGGTACGAAGGTGTCGTATTGGTGAATGTCTTCCAGCTGCAGAAGTTCACGGCGGAGATCGTAATACTCGTGGAGGAGAGGGAGATTTTTCCGCACCGTCGCGATCAAGTTGTCGTACACCGCGATGGGGATGTTGTCCCCGAACAAAGATGCATGGCGAGCGGATGGGTAATTCCGAATCTTGGCAGAGAAGACGTCGGCTCGGATCGAGGAAGCTAGCGCGGAGGCCAAGCTGTACTTGTGGTCGTTAAATTCCTGGTAGAACTGATGAAAGGCCCTGCGGCGAAGATCCCGGTCCTGTTTGTGGAGAAACGACAAATAGGTGCTCTGGGAGAGGGCCACTTCCTGCCCCTCTTCAGATGTGAGTGCCCCAAACTTCATGTCCACGTTCGTCAGCTGTGAAAATGTTTCCCCATGGCCGCGAATGACGGGGGCACCAAGAGTAAGGAGCCGTTCTTCAGGTTCGGAAAGCGTGTAGGGTTTGTATCGGCGAAGCCTGGAGAGTGAGATCTTCCAATCCGCGAGTTTTGGGTCGTCGGAAAAGCGTTGAAATTGATCGTCGGGAATCGCTTGGATTTCCGGAGTGATGTACGAGGAGGCTTCACGGACCTTGGTTAGCAGGTTGGTCAATTCTGCGCGCCGCGAAAGATTGATATCATCCGAACTGTCCTCGGATTTTTTGAGCGAGGAGTAGTGGCCGAGTCGTTCGGAGATCTGTTCGAGCTGGTTATCGAACTCCAGGCAGGAGAGTAGGGTGTCGGCCGACTCCCCGAGGTGACCCCTGAACTCCGCTATCTTGGAATAGCTCTCTCGCAGTTCAGAAAATGACTTTCGATATTCTTCTTCCGTTTTGAAGATTTGGGTGAGGTCCCAAGTATCTTGTTCGGGGATTTCGAATCGGGTTGGAATTTGTTGAGCGGCGGTCATAGTGCGAAAGAGTCTTTATCGGGCACGCTTTCAGGAGCGCGGATGGGCGTCGTCATAGGCCTTCTTCACGCGCTCCATAGTAACATGCGTGTAAATTTGGGTCGTCGACAGGTTCGCGTGACCCAACAGCGTCTGAACGCTTCGCAAATCCGCACCGTTATCGAGAAGATGCGTCGCAAAACTATGGCGAAGCTTGTGGGGGCTGACGCGAAGCTGAATCGACGTCTGAGATAAATGCTTCCTCAGCATCAGCCAAATTGATCGCGCAGACATTCGCTTCTTTAGCTTGCTAAGGAACAACGGGCCGGCCTGTACTTTCGCCTCCAATCGGTATTGCTGTAGTGCCTTGAGCGCCACCTGTCCTACCGGAACGATTCGCTCTTTCCGACCTTTTCCGAAGACCCGCACGGTTTCGCCGAAGGTATCTACATCCGCGACGTTCAGAGCAGCTAGTTCGCTTAGACGAAGACCGCTACTGTAGAAAAGCTCGAGCATCGCTGCGTCGCGTGAGGCTGCCCAGACAGGGGCTTGAGACTGGCGCTCAACCTTCTTCGGCACGGTTAACAGTTCATCGACCTGCAAGACCGAAAGAACAATCGGAAGTTTCTTTTCCATCTTAGGGAGCTGGACTTCCCTGAGCGGGTTGTCGCGGAATCCTTCTCGTTCGATCAAGTACTTATAGAAGCTGCGCAATGCGGCAAAAGTGAGCCGGACATACGATCTGGCCATTCCCTTTTTCATGCAGTCGAGCAGAAAACCCCGGAATTGTTGCGCCGTGCAACTCTCCCACGAAACCTTGTCGGCCACGAATTCCATGAATTTGGCCAGAGCATGTCGATAGGCAATGACTGTCCTTGGAGACGCATTGCGCTCGACATGAAGATATTTCAAGTAACGCTCAAGCAGTTGGTCCTTTTTTGGGCGCGACATTCCTCGAAGAGTACACTAAGCGTTCTGTACCAGAAAGCTGAGAAACAGCCGGCGATGCTCTCGTTCGTCGGAGAGTAGATCAATCACCATGTCCTGCGTCACAAAATCGAGTCCCTCTGTCAGGTTAATGATCTTTTGATACTGGCTGATGGTTGCTTCATTTGTGCTGATCACTCCGCGGATTACGGCCAGTACGTCGGTGTTTTCCAGCGGCGGTTGCAACGAATGCTGACTCCGCGGCAGCTCAAGCGAGCCTGGAACACGGCCGCCCAGCATATTGATTCGTTTCGCCAGGCGCCGCGCATGCCTCAACTTCAGGGTGATCTCTTCTTCGAGGGTTTCCCGGATCAGTTCTGCACCTGTCCCTTCCAAGTCGATCGAGTGGGCGAGGTAGTTCTGGACTGTCTCCAACTCGTTGGCGTAGGACCTTTTCAGCTCGGCAATAATCCCTTTCGCTTTATCCACACGAAAGAATCCGAGATACCTTAGGCTGTTGCACCTGAAGAGTCACGAACTGAGAGCTAATGTGTCCTGCCCATTGGCGTTCCTAAATACTCGGGCTGGTTCGTAGCGCCAACATCTCCATACCGAGTGGTGTCTCTTCGCAGAAAGAGCACGGCTGACCGCGTTTCAACGCCGTCCGGCGAAACTGCGACAATCGGAATCTCAAAATCGTTATCTGGAAATTTAAAGTGGTACCGAAAGGATCCATCCGGTTGTAGTTGAACCGGTCTGCCCGCAATGGTGACTTTCGCTTCCGGGTCGGTTCCGCCGTAAAAGATCACTTCCGCGTTGACGTGCATGAAAAACGCCCGTTCCGGCTGGCCGAATGGCTGCCCGCTCCAGCTTGCTCCGATTCCACTGTAAAGGCTGCTCTCGGAAACCAACTCGCTCCAGCTTGAAAGGCCGAACTCCAAGCCGCTCCAGCTCGCTGAGCCAAATTCTAAGCCACCCCAACTGGAAAGATTCCAACTCGAGAGTTGTTCGGATCCAAAAGAAAACGAACTGACGTTGTACGATCCAAAGGCGGTTTCCCAGCTGGAGAGTATCTCGCTGCTTAGACTGTAGGAGCTTAAGCCGTACGAACTCAGGCCATAGGAACCGACGCCGTAGGAACTGAGGCCGTAGGAACTCAGCAGAGTCTCCCAGCTCGAGGTAATCTCACTGAGACCGGTTTGCCAACTGGCAAGCATCTCGCTGCTCACACCATAGGAACTCAAGACCGATTCCCATTTCGCGAAAATCTCGCCGACTCCGGTCTGCCAACTGGCGAATGTTTCGCTGCTCAGACCATACGAACTGACGGCGCTGCTGAAACTGGAAGCGATCTCGCCCAAGCCAGCGTGCCAGCTGGCCACCACTTCTCTGCCCAGTCCAAGCGAACTGAGAGCATGCTCCCAACTCGACAGGATTGCTTTTACCCCCGCTTGCCAACTTGCCAATGCTTCGCTTCCGCCAGCCAGGACCTCAGACGAGAGCCCGCCAACTTGCGAAGAGAGGCCGCCGAGTTGGGAAGAAAGTCCGCCAACTTCGGAACCACTGAAACTGCTGACTCCTCCGCTCGAAAGCTCCTGACGGACAAATTCCAGAATCGATGCGCTGAACAAGCTTGACTCGCCTGGCGCGAGCAAAGAAGCCAAACGACCTTTGGCCAGTAGTTCACTGGCCGATTCCGAATCCAGGCGTCCGCTGAGTTCGGTGTGGAGAAATTGGAGCACGTCCTGCGAACTCATGGAAAAGAGCCGATCGAGAAAATCTTTTCCGAGCAGTGTCTCCAGGACCTTGATTTGTTCGCTTCCCCAACTCGAACTGCCGCCCTGATCACCGATCGCCGCCTGTTGCAATCGGGCTAAAGTATCGGTTAGCGGTTGTCCTTCGGAACGAGAGGCCTTAACGACATCGAGTAGAAAATTGAAACTCAAATGGAAAGGCACCGTGGCAAACTGGGTATCCCAATTTGGACTGATCGATTCGGGCGGCGTTTGAGTTGGTCCCGCCTTGCCGACAACAGTCCAGCGGTCGTCCGTACCGCGGTAACCGAAGACGACATTGTACTCCGATGATGCTGACTGAACTGGGATATACCAGTTACGCGCGACGTCGTTTATTTCGATTGTGGATTCGAGTTCGTTATTTCGATAGACCTCGATAAAGAGCTTTCGTGGGATCGGAAATTTCGCGTAGTCAAAATCCCAATAAGTGAACAACCAATGTGGATCACGAGCGATCAAAAACATCTCGCCGTATCCGCTCGGCATTGGTCCCAAATCTTCAAACTTCAGCTTGTCAGCCGGTTCAACAGGAGCCTTATTTTTGGATCCCGGCCTCTGAGTCTTTTCGGACTGGACCGAATCAGGCGTTGCTCGTAAGCCACTCTTTTTTTTGGAAGATTCTTTGCTCATTTTTAAACCCTCAGGCGCGCGCCGGGGGCCTCGCACCTGCCAATGGTGGGCGAATTCTGATTAAATGCAAATTCTATTTCGGGGCTTTGCGACGCAGGTGAGCGAGGCCTTTGCGGCGCTCGGGTACAGGCCCGGATTTCACCCCTGTGCCTTAGCGAGATACTCCGGATTTATCGAGCGCTTCCCTCATGGAGGACTCGTTCGAGACGAGGCCGGCCAGATAACCGTTCTTCCGCTCAAGACGCACGAAGCCTGTAATGTTCGATGGAGTTTCGAGCCGTGAAAAAATAGCATGAGAAATCCGGGAGCGTGGCACGTCCTTGTATCCGTAACCGCCGGGTTTGTTGCTCGACCAGAAGCGAACCGTTTCGATACCGTTCACTGATCCTTGGCTGACATAAATCACGGAATGCCCGTGTTCTCGAGTGCCCACTGCGTCGGTCCAAAAGATCTTCATGAAATCCCCTGGCCTGGCTTCGTCGAACGAGGTGAAATTACGGCCTAGTCTCAGATCATAGAAAAGGCAGGCGGTGCCGGGACCGTTAGCATTCCATCGACCCCAGATGCCGACCCCATCCGGTTGCCCTTTGATGGCAAGCGCTTCAGCGAGTCCCCCACCGAACTGCGATCGAGGTAGCAACCTTTGAATTGCCTGGATGAAAACCAGGTAAGTGGCACCTGAACAGTACGTCGATCGGGCGGCAGATGGCTTCACACTAAGGGTGCCTCCGTAGACTTGCACCGCCGATTGGAGGTCGCGGGTTGCGCCGGCCGTCGCCGAGTAGCCGCCGCCTTGAGGCATGGTTTTCAAGATTTGGAGGACCTGACTGTTCGGATCCCCTCTGGAGACCAGGTCATCTTGCGCATAGAGCGGGGAACACAAAACCAGGAGACCGAGAGTGACCAGAAGACGCATCATTATAATCCTATCGAGACACCTGCGGGCCCGTTTAACCGGGTCGGAGAGTTGCTGAAAGCAACAAAGTCGCCTGCAATCTTCGATCATGAAATGCTGCTGGCAACTAAAAGCGTTCGGCGTTCGGGAGAAACGTGTCGGCGTTGGGGGGGAATGTATGGGCGGGTCGGCGTATCGGCGGGTAAGCGTTCGGCGGCATTTGGCGTTCAAAGGTGCAGCCTTGTGTCTGCAAAGTCTAGCAGCCGACCGGTTCAACTTTCGACCGCGACCGCTGTTCTGAACGCCGAACGCTGAACGCTAACACGTCAACACGCCGATACGTTTCCCCCCGCGCCAACGCTGAACTCTGAACGCCGAACGCTTTTAGTTGCCAGCGTCTCCGTACCAGGCTAGTGTTCGGCTGAACATCTATGGCTGAACTCACCGCTCGCCAGCAGGAGGTCCTCGATTTCATTCGGCGACAGCAACAACAAACCGGATTTCCGCCGTCCAGTCGTGAAATTCAGGCGCATTTCGGATTTCAAAGTCAGACTGCCGCCATGAATCATTTGCGTGCCCTGGAACGAAAAGGCGCAATCAACCGAACGCCGGGTAAAGCTCGTTCGTCTGTCGATTTGAGTTTCCGCTTGCTGCCGGGGTTCCGGCCGATCCCGATTTTAGGCGAAATTCCGGCTGGCATGCCTACAGAGGCTTCAGAAGCGAGCGGCTCAAAGCTAGGGGTCGATCTGGCAGCCTTCGGGGTTGAAAGTCAGGCGGAAGTCTTTGCCGTCAGGGTCCGGGGAGACTCAATGATCGGTGCACAGATTGCCGACGGCGATACGGTGATTCTTCAGAAGCGGGTCCCCAAAAATGGGGAACTGGTGGCGGCGCTGATAGATGGTGAATCGACTCTAAAACGCTATCTGCTCGATCACGGCAAACCGTTCCTAAAGGCGGAAAACCCGCTCTATCCTGATCTGATTCCGGCGGCAGAGCTGGTCATTCAAGGAGTAATGATCGGCCTTTTGCGTAGGGTTCCATAGTTGGTGCGAATCGGGAAAAGCATCGCACAGAGGTGACAGAGGCAACAGAGGGATTGGGGTTGGTCGGTGAACCAATGCTAGTGGACACCGCGGCTGCTGGGCGGGAACCGCGCGAATCGGGGAAAGCATCGCACAGAGGTCACAGAGGGGGGATTAAGGTTGGCCGGTGAACCAAAGCGTCGCACGAGTGGGATTTGAGTTGGCGCTCCGGTTAGCGGCGAAGGAAAGCTCTTTTGCGGAGAATTGAGCTCCCAGTCTGCAGTTCGATAATTTGTATCTCTTGCGCTTGATTCACGCACCCTAGGTGGCGGTGTCCGCGTTGGAAGTTTCGCTACCATCTCTATCCCTCCTCTGTGACCTCTGTGGCCTCTGTGCGATGCTTTCCTCCGGTTCGTGTCGTTCTCGCCCAGAAGCCGGAGCGTCCACCGGCGATCCTTCATTTTGCGGGTTGACTTGAAGGAGATCGTGTGGCGATCGTCGGTGCGCGTATGAAAATTTTCACGGTGCTCCTCGTTCTGATTTTGGTGCGCACGGCGGTCGCCCAAGAGGAGAGTGTATTTGGTTATCGGGATGTAGTTCAAAAAGCCGAAGCTCTATCCAAACAGCCCTTTGTGATCCAAAACCAGGAGCTTTCGCCCGCCTTGCAGAACCTGGACTATGATCTCTATCGCAGGATCCGTTTCCTGCCGGAGCGCTCGGTCTGGCGCGATTCACCTTACCATCTTGGATTTTTCCATCCAGGTTACTACTTCAAACGACGAGTCCTCTTTACAGAGATCGAGAAAGATCGTCTGCGGGATATACCGTTTTCTCCAGAATATTTCTACTACGATAAACCGCTCAGTTTTAGCGGGCACGAGACGTTTGTCGGCTTTAAGGCATTTGTCCCATCGAGTCAGCCGGGCGTTCAGGACGAGTTTATGTCCTGCCTCGGGGCAAGCTATTTTCGCGCGATTGCCAAGGGGTTACATTGGGGTCTTTCTTCGCGGGGATTGGCCGTCAACACCGGTATTAATGGGCCCGAAGAGTTCCCTGATTTTCGCGCATTCTGGATGCGAAAGCCGAATCCGACGGATGATTTTCTGGAGTTTTACGCACTCCTCGATAGCGAAAGCGTGACCGGGGGCTACCAGTTCGTTGTTCGGTACGGGGCAATGACCACGATGGATATCAAGGCGACCATTTTCATGCGTAAAAAGGTTGAAGTGCTCGTTCTAGCCCCGTTGACGAGCATGTTTTATTTTGGCGGCAACACGGTGAGTAAACCGACGCTGAAACCGGATTATCAGCCGACGGGCAAAACTGAGTTTTCGATGAACAAGACTGACTTTCATCGGCGCGAGTTTCGGCCGCAGGTCCACGATTCTGACGGACTATTGCTGGATACTTCCTCTGGCGAAAGACTGTGGGCGCCGCTCAGTAACCCCCGGTCGGTGAGTGTACGCCTTTTCTCCAACGTGCTTTCTTATTCGCTCGTTCAAAGGGACCGGAATTTGAATGACTATCTCGATCGCGAAGCTGAATACCATCTGCGTCCGACCGTCACGGTAATCCCCAAGAGCGATTTTGGACCCGGTTTTCTCCGGCTACTTGAGCTTCCAAGCAGTGATGAATATTCGGACAACATCGTGGCGGGCTGGCAGCCAGAGCATCCTCCGGAGCCGGGAGCGAGTTTGGAGTTTGCTTATCAGCTGAAATGGCGCGGCGACGAGCCGAATACCAACCAATTCCGAGTGCTATCGACGACGGTCCGCCCAAGTCCGGGCTCCAACGAAACGCGGTTTGCCATCGAATATGGGAAACCGGATGGGGTTGAAACGATTCCCGTGGCGGAGTTGCGTCCGTTAATTGTAGCGGGTGAGGGCGCCCAGGTGAAGGATGTCCAATTCACTCCGACCGACCGCGGTTGGTTGGTCGGCTTTACGATCTTCGATCCGGATAATTCCCGACCCTTGGATATAAGCTGTGTTATATTACGGCGCGACACATTTTTCTCAGAGAAATGGCAATATCTCCTGAATATATAGCGCTTCTGCGCATCGGAATCGGTTCATCCCCTGAATGGAAAGAGGCTTGGGAACGCATCAACGATTACCTCGATGCGCTGAAAACCCCGGACACGGTGGACCGGGAGCTTATCCTGCTTTCGAGCTTTGAACGAGCGATCGCACGCAAGCGCCGGCAACCATCGATTCCGGCTACCGAGTTGGCTTTTGAAGAGGCCCAGAAAACCCTCGATTTCGCGCTTGGCCACTTGATCGACGAAGGGGTTTCAGAGGATCGCCGCTCGGTCGAGCAACGGGTTCGACTTTATTTGACGGAGAGCGTCGATGGGAACTTCCTCGGTCGTGCCGATGAGATGTCAGAAGAAGTTCGCAACGCATTACGCGAGGTCCGTCTCCAGGCGGCACCAAACCTTCAAGTGGCAAGCATCACGGCCCGCCCACTTGAGTTTTCGTCCCCTGGAAAAACGCTGATTTCATTGGCGGAAAAGCTTTCGCCTTTAGGTGCAAATCGCACTGTCGGTTGGATGATTGGGCTGGCTATTCTCGGGCTCCTTGTTTTTGGCAGCCTTTACAGATTGTGATTTTTCGACAACCGTTTTTTTGTCGCGCGCGAATAGGAATGGTGCGGCTTGAGCAAGTTAGCAGGTAAGCCAGAGTTCTGATCAGGTATGAATGGAAATCAAAGGTCCGGGAAGCTTGTCGAATTGATCGGCGCTGAGACCGTCAAGGAAGCATTTCACAAAAAGGTTGGGCAACGCCGTTGGGGAGTTGCTCTGGTAACTCTCGGCATCTCTTTACTCGGTTTGTGGCTGATGATTGACATTGTGGGTGCCAGGGGATGGACACCTCTTGAGATTCTGGAAGTGGGTTTGTTCGGTATCTTGTTCGCGAACTTGGCTTTTGGTTTTACCCAGGCTTTTTTGGGGTTTCTGGTTCTCGCGGAAGGGCACGAACCGCTCAAAATCACCAATACTCTGGACGAAAGCACACCGCTTGCCTCTACGGCGATTGTGATGCCGGTCTATAACGAGGACGCCGAAACTGTGTTCGGCAATGTGCAGGCCCTTTATCAATCACTTCAACAAAGACACGAACTCGATTTATACGACTTCTATATCTTGAGCGATTCGACCGATCCCGCGAAGGCTGTCGAAGAGGAGTTAGCCTGGTCGGATATTTGTCGGCAAACGAACGGATTTGGCAAAATTCATTATCGCCGGCGAAAACTTCCCGTGAATCGCAAGAGCGGAAACATCGCGGATTTCTGCCGCCGTTGGGGATATCGCCATCGGTACATGGTCGTGCTGGATGCTGACAGCTTGATGACCGGTGCTGCGGTGTCGACTTTGGTCCGACTAATGGAGACCAATTCGCGGGCCGGTATCATTCAAACAATGCCACGGCTGGTTAAGACAGAAACACTGTTTGGCCGGATTCAACAGTTCGCTTCGCGAGTTTACAGCCCGATTTTTGCGGCCGGATTGAACTTCTGGCAGCAGGGTGCAGGCAACTATTGGGGACACAACGCGATTATCCGGGTTTCGCCTTTTCTGGCCAGCTGCGCTCTTCCGGGTTTACCCGGCAATGAACCGCTCGGTGGAAGGATCCTGAGCCATGATTTCGTGGAAGCGGCTTTGATGGGAAATGCCGGATGGGAAGTCTGGTTCGCCTACGATTTGGAAGGAAGCTACGAAGGTTTGCCTCCCAATCTCACTGAATACGTCAAGAGGGATCGCCGCTGGTGTCAGGGCAACTTGCAACATTTCTGGTTCCTCTTGGCCCGGAACATTCGAGCGATCAGTCGGATTCACTTGGTCCAGGGAATTCTGGCCTATGCTTCCGCTCCCTTGCTGGTGCTGTTCGTGCTTTTTGGCGGATTGCAAGCAGGCATTGACCGACTACAGCAGACGGGTGGGACGCTTGCGACTGCTTCAGCGGGAGTGCTTTTGTTGATGACACTGATCTTGTTGTTTGGGCCGAAGGTTCTTAGTTTGCTCCATCTTTTTGCGCGGCCAAAGGAGATCGCCTTATTCGGCGGTTCCGTGCGGGTATTGCTGAGCGCTCTCTTGGAGACGTTGTTTTCGATTTTGACGGCTCCGGTTCTAGTCTGGTTCCATACAAGATTTGTTTTACGAAATATCGGAGGTCAAACAGTGTCCTGGCACACTCAGACGCGTGACGGCGGTGCGGCGCCACGCTGGACGGAAATCGTCCGCGAGTATTGGCTATTACCGATTGCTGGAGTCGGCATCGGAGCGTTGGCGTGGTGGATCTCTCCCAGCTATCTGGCTTGGCTCTCACCGATGTTGATTGGGTTAGTGCTCGCGATTCCCGTCGCAAAGCTAAGCGCGCGCACCGATCTGTTTCGGAATTTGTTCCTGACCCCTGAAGAAATACAACCTCCGCAGGAACTCTCCGCCCGGTTTAAATTGCAGCTCCGTGACGGTGATCAATTCGTCCATGCGGTTCTGGATCCCTTCTACAATGCGGTCCATGTCGCTCTTCAGCGCTCGCGTGATGGCGGCTCTCCGGCTGTCGACGGATATGTCGCGACCTTGGCAAGCAGACTATTCAAAGAGGGGCCGGAGTCTTTAAGCTCTCAGGAGAAGAGGGCCTTGCTAGCGGACGGGGAGACCCTAGCCGCTATGCATCATCTGATCTGGAAGACCCCTTCGGAAATGATGAATCCAGCCTGGTCCATGGCGCTGGCACAGTATCGTTCATCATTCCGCCGAGTTCGATCCAAGCCGAAGGCACCGGGAGAGACCTTAACGAAGCCGCAACCGGCCGTTACCTGATTTGGCAGCCGGGTCGCAATGAAACGACTCCTTGCCGGAGGGCTGCTTTTACTGTTGGTCGCCGTTGGGATTCTCCTTTGGAACCAAAACCGGAGATCTCTGACAGCGAGCCAGATCGCGCCTGCGGACTGCCTCGTCTACTTCGAGCTGCCGAATATCGCTCAGACCGCAAAGCGCTGGCCTGACACGGCTCTTAGCGGAATCTTATCCGAACCGTCGGTTGAACGATTTTTAAGGCAACCGCTTTCCAAGAACCTGGGGAATTACCAAACCGCCTGGGGGTCTTTCGCGGCTTTGCAGTGCAGCTCGCTTTTCTTTGGAATGACGGAGCCCGACGGCGACCGATGGATTTGCGGTCTCCAGACCTCGGTGGATGAATCGGCTTGGCGGCGTGAGATCGCCGCTGTTTCCAAAGCTCTTTTTGGGCAGGCTATCAAAGAAGTCGACACCAATGATCTTGAACAACATGGGAGCGGCGTAGGAGGAGCCGGCGAAGTTGCGTCGCAGATCCGTTGCGTCCGGGCCGGGTCCTGGATTTTGCTGAGCCGCAGCACCGAATTGCTAAGTGAGGCCGTTCGGAATTCAAAGTTGGTTTCCGGAGGGCTGCAGTCCCAGAAATTATTCCAGGAATGCCGAGCAAACGTTCCTATAGGGTATGACCTTCTTTCTTTTGTACAAGGCAGACCCTTTCTCGATCCATCGGCAGAATTTCACTGGCATTTTCATGAACAGATAACCTCCGGAAACGCTCCTGCGGTGATCGCGGCGACGACGATCGTCGGTGCGCGGCTCCGAGACACGGTATTCACCTTGACCGGAACGCGCACGAATGCCGAACCTGTCGAGCGAAAAGGATTGGCGATGACCAGTCCTTCCACGATCGGGTACCTGGCTTCGCAAGTCGGATTATCGGAGATTTGGCGGTGGTGCGGCCAATTATCGGATGAGACACCGCTGGCGGAGACAATCCGGAATTACGTGGCTCAAGTGAAATCGTTCGGTATTGAGCCCCAAGACCTCGACAGCCTGATTTCTGGCGCTGAAATCATCCTTGATCGCGACCAAATAACAGACTCGTTGAATGGCACCATATCGCTTCATCTCATTGATCCAGCGAAATTTCGGCGTTTGGTGGATCGAGTTATAGCAGAAAGGTTTCCTGAAAGATGCAGAACTATCGAGATCGCATCGGTCCCGGCCTATTTACTCCAGGTGAACGAGAGAGTCTCGGTCGTTTTCGGATTGGTGGGCCGTCTGCTCCTGGTTACCGGAAGCCAACCGAACTTTGCGGAGCTTGTGCATCGACTGCAAGGTCAGGCTCCAGGATTGAAATCCAACAATGAATTTAAAGCGATTGCCAAGCTGGTAGGTGAACCGACCGAACTTTTCGCTTACATGGATGCAAAGTCAGGGTTCGAGAGATTTTACGAGGCCTCCAGGCCGATGCTGGTTTTCGCTATTGCCATGATGCCAACCCTAAGTCGATATCTTGACGCGATGGCGCTTCCGAATACCGGCGATATCAGCAAACACTTGAGTTCAATCGTTCTTTCGAGACATCGCGTGGCCAACGGTGTCGTTGACGAATCGGTCGGACCGATCACTGCCTATGATGCCGCAGTCCTTTTTTTGGGAGGCGCGTTGGCAATGAGTCTCTGGGAACGATAATGACATTGTCAAAGCTTTGATTCGAAGATCCGCCATCCGACGCTAGACTCATCCATGGAGCCCGATATTGCTGAAAATCTGCGCTCTGTTCGAACGGACATTGCCGACTCTGAACTTAGATCGGGACGCCCGGTTGGGAGCGTCGAACTGTTGGCCGTCAGCAAGACGCATCCGCCCGAGGCGATCCGGCTGGCGGTTGAAGCTGGCCAATTATTGTTCGGCGAGAATAGGGTTCAAGAGGCGAAGGCGAAAATCTCCGACCTGCCGGCACGGCTCCGCTGGCATTTGATCGGACACCTGCAGAGCAACAAGATTCGCCAGGCGTTGCCGCTTTTTGAGATGTTTCATGGCGTCGATTCAGTTGATCTGGTTTGTGAGATTCAACGGATTGCCGGTGAACTCGGCCTCTTCCCGCGAGTTTTGCTGCAGGTAAACGTGGCTGGGGAGTCTTCAAAATTTGGTTTCGCTCCGGAGAAATTATTGTCGCAAGTCGAACAGGTGTCCGGCGCCGACCGAGTGCAGGTAGAAGGCCTTATGACTATTCCACCGCTGGCGGCCAATCCGGAGAACTCGAGGAAGTATTTTGTTCGTTTGCGAGAGCTGCGTGACCAGTTGGAGAATGAGTTTCGATTTTCTCTTCCTCACCTGTCGATGGGGATGAGTGGGGATTACCGGGTTGCGATTGAAGAGGGTGCAACTTTCGTGCGAGTGGGTACTGCTATCTTTGGCGAACGTCGAGCGAGATGAGCATGAGCGATCGTGCGGTCAAACGAGTTGCAGCTTTGATAGGCTTTTCCGGTGTTTTGTTGGGTGCCTTTGGTGCGCATTTTCTTCGTGCCGTGCTGGAAAAATCGGGGACGGCGCAAACCTGGCAAACCGGGGTACTCTATCATCTCGTGCACGCTGTGGTGCTACTGGTCCTGAGCGGATGGCGTCCAGTGCCGCGAATTGCTTATAACCTGATCCTCGTCGGGGTAATCATTTTCAGCGGCTCTCTCTACACTTTGGCGCTGACTAATGTGAAGTGGTTAGGGGCGATCACACCACTGGGAGGCCTCTTGATGTTAGGCGGCTGGTTAGTCCTGGCCCTGGGTAAACAAACGACCTGAAGCGCAGGAAACGTCGATCGGCTCGACCGCTGATTCCATGATGGCTTGACGCCTAGGCGAAGGCAGGGCGATAAGCCCGGCCAGGTAGATGCGAGGCTCCGTCCGAGCCGGGGTTTTCCCGGGTCGCCTCGCTTATAGGCGTCAACCCGCATGAATCAACCGCCCGAGCTGGTCGCAGCGCACGACACACGGCCCTTATTGACGGATAAATGCCAGAATGACTGGCAAAACGCTTCATGCGTAAGTTCTTGGCCGCCCGAATCAACCTCGCCAGATGTTTGGGGGTTGACGTTGTAGGGCAGGGCAACGCTGGAAACCCGGATCAGGTAGGGCGAGGCTCCGGCGTGCCGGGGCTTTCCCGGGTCGCCTCGCCTAGAGCGTCAACTCCATGGATCAACCGCCAAGCCAGTCGCAGCGCACGACACTTATTCGAGGGATGGATGCCAGAGTCACTGGCAAGATGCTTTACGCGTAAGTTCTTGGCTGCCCGAGTCAACCTCGTCCGATGTTTTGGGGGTTGACGTTGCAGGGCGGGGCAGCGCTGGAAGCCCGGATCAGGTAGGGCGAGGCTCCGTCCGAGCCGGGGCTTTCGGGTCGCCTCACCTACAGCATCAACCCCCATGGATCAACCGCCCGCGCCGGTCGCAGCGCACGACACTTATTCGATGTCCGGATGCCGGAGTGACTGGCAAGATGCTTCACGCGTAAGTTCTTGGCAGCCCGAGTCAACCTCGTCCGATCTTTGGGGGTTGACGTTGCAGGCCAGGGCAACGCTGGAAGCCCCGGCTCGGACGGAGCCTCGCCCTACCTGAGCCGTGGCTTCGCGGGTTGCCTTCGCCTCCGGCGTCAGCCCCCATGGATCAACCGCCCGACGGTCGCAGCGCGCGCGACACTTATTCGACGGAACGGATGCCAGATTGACCGGCAGGACGCTTTACGCGTAAGTCCTTGGCTGCCCTAGTCAACCTCGCCCGATGTTTGGGGTGACGTTCCAGGGCAGGGCAGCGCTGCAAGCCCGGCTCAGGTAGGGCGAGGCTCCGTCCGAGCCGGGGCTTCCGGGTCGCCTCACCTTCAGCGTCAACCCCCATGAATCAACCGCCCGCGCCGGTCGCAGCGCACGACACACGACTCTTGTCAGACGGATAAATGCCAGAATGACTGGCAAGATGCTTCACGCGTAACCTCTTGGCCGCCCGAATCAAGCTCGTCCGATGTTTGGGGGTTGACGTTGCAGGGCAGGGCAACGCTGGAAGCCCCGGCTCGGGCGGAGCCTCGCCCTACCTGAGCCGTTGTTTCCCGGATTGCCTTCGCCTACAGCGTCAACCCCATGAATCCAACCGCCGGCGCCGGTCGCGGCGCACGACACACGACTCTTGTCAGACGGATAAATGCCAGAATGACTGGCAAGATGCTTCACGCGTAACCTCTTGGCCGCCCGAATCAACCTCGTCCGATGTTTGGGGGTTGACGTTGCAGGCAGGGCAACGCTGGAAGCCCCGGCTCGGACGGAGCCTCGCCCTACCTGAGCCGTTGCTTCCCCGAGTTGCCTCGCCTTCGGCGTCCTGTCGTGCGGGGACTGAGCGGGTCAGTTATGCTATTTCAATTTCTGTTCTGCTTCGGCGATGTACCGGCGATCCTCGGCGTCGACGGGCTTGAGCTGTTTAACCTTCAGCCATTCGGATCTCGCTTCCGCCGTCTTTCCCATCGACTCCAAAGCCTCTGCGAATTCGGCGTGTTGGATGATCCCATTCGGCGCGGCGGCAATCGACCTCTGAAAGTACTCGATGGCTTGTTCCTTTGAGGCCGGCGGAAGCTGACCGTACAACGTCTGGGCGATTACCTTAAGGACGGGATTCAACGTGGCCATCTCGAAATTCCACCGAGCGAGAATCAGAAGAGCAACATCGTTCTTCGGATTTAGTTGGATTGCCCTTTCCGCCTCGGACTTCACCACCTTTGAATATTCCATTTTGGTTTTGTTATCGACGAAGTCGGTCATCTTCCCATAAGCGACGGAGAGACATACGTGGGCGTCGGCGCTGTCGGGCGCTACATGCACGGCTTTCTTGGCGTACTCCATGCACAACTTGGCAAAGGCCAATTTTTGCGACCTGTCCTTCGCGTTATCGGTTCTGTCTGAATAGTCTTGCGACAATTTGATGAGCACGTCGGGATTGTTCGGACTAATTTTTTCCGCCTGCTTGAGGGTTGCAATCGCGTCATCGGTCCGTTCTCGCGCATCGAGTTCATCGGCCTTCCGGATTAAGGTCGGAAGATCCTGACTCTGAGCGACCGAGGCGATCCAGATGGAGCAAATCGTCGCGGTGACGAATAAAATTCGCATCCTCTATGATCGGGGCTGGACGTCTCTTTGCAAGGCGGGCTGATGGCGCAACTGTTCCGGGTTGCAGAATCCCGTTGACAGGGGACCGGCTAACCCATAGGTTCCGGGCTCTTTTGCGAAGGCAATTCATGAAGACATTTTCAGCCAAGTCGAGTGGGATAGAGCGCAAATGGTATGTCGTTGACGCGAAAGACCGTCCGCTTGGTCGTGTCGCCGTGACGGTGGCGAATCTTCTTCGCGGGAAAGGTAAGACCATATTTACTCCGCACATTGATACCGGCGACTTTGTGGTCGTCATCAATGCGGAGAAAGTTCGTTTGACCGGCAAGAAGGAAAACCAAAAGATATTCACCAGTTTTTCCGGATATGTCGGTGGTCACAAATCAGAAACTGCTGAACGTCGTCGGCAACGAAGGCCAGAGCTCTTGATTGAACATGCGGTGAAAGGGATGATCCCGCATAACAGGCTTGGTCGGGCGCTTTACACCAAACTGAAAGTTTACAAAGGTGAGCAGCATCCGCATGAAGCGCAGCAGCCCATCCCGGTTCCCTAATCCTATTCTATAATATGTCAGAGGTATTTGCCGCTACAGGTCGCCGCAAAACAGCGGTCGCCCAAGTTCGTGTTTCGCGCGGGTCTGGAAAAATAGAAGTGAACGGACGCCCGTTGGAAGAATATTTTGCGACTCCATCCCTGCAATTTACGGTGCTCAAGCCGTTCGAGGTGACCAAAACGAGCAACACGTTCGACGTCAAGGTGAAGACGACGGGCGGTGGCATTACCGGGCAAGCCGGGGCTATTCGTCTGGCGATTGCGCGGGCGCTGCTGGCCCATGATGCCGCAATGCGGCCCGCCTTGAAAGAGGAGGGACTCCTTACCCGAGACCCCAGAATGAAAGAGCGCAAGAAATCGGGTCAACCCGGTGCGCGCAAGCGATTCCAGTTCTCGAAAAGGTAAAAAATCAGGAGTTCAGGAGTTGCAGAATCAGAGGGCGATTCCTGAATTCTCGACTTAGCCTGAATGCTAATGCTCTTCCCGTTGGGTTTGGAGAATTGTGACCTTCTCGGGAGAAGTTTTCGATTCTGTAACTCCTGAACTCCTGCAACTCCTGAACTCCTGACTATCGAATTGATTTTCGTTCTCGAGTCGGTAGCTTGGCAAACGGATGTCCTGCTCGAAAATCGATCCTGCGTTGCATCAGTCGAAGAAACCCGAGTGGATTAAGGTCCGACTGCCGTCGAGTCCCGTTTTTTTCTCCACCAAGGCCCTGATTTCAGATCTTCGGCTTCACACGGTATGCGAATCGGCTCAGTGCCCAAATCGTTGGGAGTGTTGGAGCCAAGGAACCGCAACATTTATGATCGCCGGCGAGAGATGCACTCGGGCGTGTGGTTTTTGTGCCGTTTCGACGGCCAAACCGTTTGCCTTGGAGGCGGACGAACCCTCACGCGTTGCGGAAGCAATTCGGCGGATGAAACTCAAACATGTGGTGATCACCGCTGTTGCGCGCGACGACCTCTCCGATGGAGGAGCAAATCACTTTGCGGAAACCATCCGCGCAGTCCGGAACCTGGATCCGGATATTGTTATTGAAGTTCTAACCCCTGATTTTAACGGGAAAGAGAGTTCTCTCCGAGTCGTTTTAAAAGCGGAGCCTGACATCTTTAACCACAATTTGGAAACCGTCGAACGCCTGACGCCTCGTGTACGATCGCGCGCGAAGTATCGGTTGTCCCTGGAGGTCCTTCGACGCGCCAAAGAGTTGGACCCGAGCGCCGTTAGCAAAAGCGGGATCATGTTGGGGCTGGGGGAGACTGAAACGGAGCTATTCCAGGCCATGGACGATCTGCGTGAAGCGCGCGTCCAGGTACTGACTCTTGGCCAATATCTGAGGCCGACTCCCGATCATCTGCCGGTTGTTGAATATATCCGCCCCGAACTGTTCTCCCTTTATAGGGAAGTCGCTGAAAAAAAAGGCTTCGAGTACGTGGCCTCCGGACCACTGGTTCGGAGTTCCTATCACGCAGCAGATTACCATCCGGCTCGGCGTCGAACGCGGTAAATTCTGCGCGGTTCTTGGCCGATTCCAGAATGAACGGCCGGATCGATCGTTCGATTGCAGGAGGCGGTAACCTCAATGAGCTGCCGCGCTGACCGGCGGCTTCAGATTGGAGAACTCCTTTTTCAGCATTTCGATGATGGCGGCGTTTCCAGCTTGGCGTTTCTCTTGATTATCGTGTGCCAGCTGTTCTTCCAAGCGGCGCCGTTCCTGCAAATAGCGCTTGCGAAATTGTGCACGCTGTTCGTCGCTGAGCTGCAATCCCGACTTCTGATACGCTTCGTTGATTGAAGCCTCCTGCTTTTGCCGTTGGACGCGTTCTCTCTGGCGCAGGACTTCTCTCTCGTCCTGGCTCAGATCCTGCCAACGATGAAAATTTTGCAGGGTCCTCTCTTGCTGCTCAGGTGAAAGCTGATCGAACAATTTGCGCAGCTGCTCAAAACGGCTAGCCGTCGTTGTCGTGGCCGTGGTCGGGGTGGTTTGCGGCGCCGCAGATGAGGTGGCGGAGGAAACCGGTGTGGAGGATGCAACCTGCGCCTGACTCTCAGCGGCAGCGAAGCCCGCGAAAATCAATGCGACGAAGAATCTAACCATACGGAAGATTCCTCGGAGGAGAGCGCAGTATCCAGGTCGGCTATCAACTCGAGGTCGCTTGGCTCAGTCTGTGTGACAATCACCGGTTTGGACTCAATTTTGTGTTCGACGTGAACGCTAAAGACAGCTAAAAAAACCGCCAGCGCACCCGCCAACGCCCCGGGCAAACCAAATCGGAGCCAATTTGCCCAGAACACTCTGCGATCCTCTTTCAGCTTTCTGACAGAAGCAACGACCCTGGCTGCAAAAAAAGGTGAAGTCTCTTCGACCTTCGCCTTTCCAAGCAAGCTCCAAAGCTCATCGCGTTCTGGATCGTTCATTGCGTTGAATTGAACACCACAGACTGCCTAAAGTTTCAATCGGACAAAGCGACTTGTTCTTTAATCCGAGGGCAGATAATAACTACAACGCTAGAGCGCCCTGCTCAAGGACGTTTTCGGTCTACGAAGCGAGGACGCTTGGCATAAAATTCTGGGAGGCAAAGCGGGGACGCTTCGCTTACTAATTGGAGGCAAAGCGAGACGCTTCGGTTAGTTTCGGAGGCAAAGCGAGGACGCTTCGCTTACTACTCGCCCGCTTCGAGGAAGCCTTCGAGTTGTCGTATTCGGGTCGGATGGCGCATCTTACGCAGCGCTTTGGCCTCGATTTGGCGGATACGCTCCCGGGTGACCCGAAATTGTCGCCCAACTTCCTCGAGAGTTCGGCTGTAACCATCCACGAGGCCAAACCGCTGTTCAAGAACCTGCCGTTCGCGCTCGGTTAAAGTGTCGAGGACATCCCGAATTTTCTCCCGGAGCAAGACGATCGCAGTCATGTCACTGGGATTTTCGGCACCTTTATCCTCGATGAAATCACCGAAACTCGTGTCGTCGCTGTCACCGACCGGGCTCTGAAGTGAGATCGGTTGTTGTGCCATCTTGAGGACGGCACGGACGCGCTCGACAGGTAACTGAATTTCTTCAGACACTTCTTCAGGGGTAGGCTCTCTTCCGTATTCCTGAACCAACTGCTTCTGCACGCGCATCAGCTTGTTGATTGTCTCAATCATGTGCACTGGAATGCGGATTGTGCGGGCTTGATCCGCGATCGATCGGGTAATCGCCTGGCGAATCCACCAAGTGGCGTAGGTCGAAAATTTGTAGCCCCGTCTATATTCGAATTTCTCGACGGCTTTCATCAGGCCCATATTTCCTTCCTGGATCAGGTCGAGAAAAGAGAGGCCGCGATTTGTATATTTCTTAGCGATCGAAATGACCAGCCTGAGATTGGCTTCTACCATCTCCGTCTTGGCGCGAAGGGCCCGTTTGAGCCAGTCTCTCAGATCGCCATGCTGACGGATGAAATCTTCGGGTTTCAGCCAGAGCTTGTATTCAAGCTCGCGCAAACGGTTCCGGTAGTCGGGCAAGCGTTCTCGTGCTGCCGTTGATCCCTGCTCGGTCCGGATAATTTCATTCTGCAGGTTGTTCAGGATTCGCAGATAATCATCCGCCAGTTGTACAAACTCCTCGGTAACCTTCTGTTTGAAGTAGAATCTCGGGTAAAGTTTCATTAAGGCACCGTGCGCCTTCTGAAACTCGGATTTTATCGGAGTTTCTTTCCCGGCTTCGCGAGCTTCCATCAGCGTGCGATAGAGCGCTGCAACCTCGCTGCTACTCCGTTCGATTTGCGAACAGAGTTTCGGGAGCCCTTTCATGTAGCGTTCGCGGCTCTCGATTTTTTTATCCAGAATCACGCGGTCAAATCGTTCGCGCCCCTCGATTAGCTTCTGGGCAAGGTCCAGGTGCGATTTCGAAGTAAAACCGAAGCGGTTAATGAACTTTTGCACCATTAGTTCAGCGTCTTCGATCCGCTTCGAGATTTCGACTTCCTGTTCTCGCGTCAGCAGGGGCACCTGGCCCATCTGCTTCAGATACATTCGAACCGGATCATCGAGGATATCGAGCTTTTGATCTTTCTCCTCTTCCTCGTCGTCGATATCCTTTTTTCCATCCTTGTAGCGATCGACTTCGGATGCATCGATGATGTCCACCTCCATCGACCGGAGACGATTGATGAGCTGCTCCATTTCCTCCGGATCAGCCATGTTCTCCGGGAGAGCCTCGTTGATATCATCGTAGGTGACGTAGCCCTGCTCCTTGGCCAGTTTCACCATGTCCCGGACTCGCTCCTGGAGGTCGACTGCCGGATCGGAAGCCCCGAGTTTTGACAATCCAGAATGCCCGTTCGTCGCAACTACGGAAACGTGCAACTCCCGCGGATCCTCTGCCTGGCCCTGGTCTTGTGCCGCTGACTGAGAATTCTTCCTCACAGCAAAGGCGGCTTTTCTACCAGTACCCTTAGGTTTTTTCTCCTCAGTGGCGGCCTTCGCGTTGGCAGTCTTCAATTTGGATGAATTTTGAGAAGTAAGCTTTGCCATATCCACCTACGAATACCTTTGATGCGGCTCCGACAGAGGTGGATAAGAAATGATAATAATCGGATTGATCCACTTTGTTTACGGTGCCCGGCTGGGAAGTCGCGAAATATCTGTGAACCGAGATTCTAGGTCAAGGACTTCTTTGAGTTCCTCCTTTGCCTGCTGCAGGGCTGCCGGATCGTCATCCTTAAGCTGGATAACGGACGCGATCTGCCTTTTTCGACGCTGAAGCTCGTCGCCGACCCATTCTGTCCAGTACACATACCCCATTTGCTCGTTCAGGCCCTCTTTGGCAAGGAGCTGAGATAAGGTGGCGGCTTCCGATTGCGGCAGCGACGCGAAAAACGCGGCCAGACCAGCAGGCTCTCCTGGTTCTAGTGGTGACTCAAGAATTTTGCAGATCAATTCCGCACCCTCAACGTGTTCCAAGACGGATCTCCATGGCTGTTGACGAATTTTCTTTAGGACGTCCGGAACGACTAGAGCGGCTTTGCAAATCACGGCTAAAAAATGCCGCGGCATTGATACCTGGTGTGTAACAACTTCTTCTGCGAGCGTTCTTCCCTGAGTTTGGGTGCCCGATGAACGGACCATCTGCTGCAGTGTCTCCCTTGGGATAGCGAGCCGAACCGACAGCCGGCTGATCAGAGTGTCCCGTAGAATGAGATCGGGCACGACACTGATAAACTGAGACACTTTCCGCGCGAAGGCAACTCGGCCGGCGGTTGTTTTCGATTCCGTGGCGCTCAATTTGTGATTGACCTGGAAATCGAAGAAATCTTCGGCCGAATCCACCCGGGCCCGGAATGCGTCGCTGCCCGATTTGCGAATTAACGAGTCCGGATCCTCTCCCGGCGGCATTTCCCCCATTTTAACCTGGAGCCCTGCGGCGAAAAGAACTTCGAGCGCCCGCTCGGCTGCCTTCTGACCCGCTGCATCGGCGTCAAAGAAAAGAACCACTTCGTCCGCGAAGCGGTGAAGTAAAGCGGCCTGCCGGGCGGTTAGCGCGGTGCCTTGCGGGGCCACCACGTTTTGGATGCCGGCTTCGAAGGTGGTGATGAGATCGAGTTGACCTTCCAGCACGACGGCTTGCCTGGCGTTCGCGATAAATCGCTTGGATTGGTGCAGTCCAAACAACAGGTTCCCCTTTGAAAACAGCGGCGTCTCCGGCGAATTCACATACTTGCCGCCCGAGGCATTTGGATCGAGGATCCGACCGCTGAACGCCACGACTTCGCCGAAATCATTGTGGATCGGGAACATCAGCCGATCCCTGAATCGATCATAGATGCGCGATCGGGGATTGCCTTCCTCGCGCGGCTTGGCTAGCCCGCTCGCCATCAGTTCCTCCCTGGTGAATCCCGAATCGGTTGCCCAGTGAACCAACGAGTCCCAGGTTTTCGGCGCGTACCCGATTTGCCAACGCCTGGCGGTTTCAATGTTGACTCCGCGGCTCTGCAGATATGATCTTGCGTGCGCCGCTGCCTTGGTACGCAGCAAATTGCTATGGTACCAGGCCGAAGCTTCGAAGTGGAGCCGGAGTAAACGTTTGCGCAGACTCTGTTTGGCTTCTTCCTCCTGACTAAGTTCTTCCACGATGATGGCGATGCCGGCCCGCGAAGCCAAACGGCGTACTGCTTCCGGAAAATCGATGTTCTCGTAGTGCATGAGAAACTGGAAGACCGCCCCTCCGGCGCCACAGCCGTGACAGTAATAGGATTGCTTGGACGGATTGACGAAAAACGAGGGTGTTCTCTCCTGATGAAATGGACACAGGGCCCGAAACTCTGTCCCAGCCCGTTTGAGCGGGAAATAGCTGCTGATCACCGCCACGATGTCAGAAGCGGCCGCTACCTGTTCAACAGTTTCCTGAGCGAGCATTTAAAGGAGGAGTTCAGGAGTTGCTTAATCAGGAGTCAGGAGTTGCAGGAGTTCAGGAGTTACAGGACGCAAATGACCAAACCGGCAACAGTAATGTGCGTCGAATCGTTCGAGCGGAAATCTTCTCCATTCTGCAACTCCTGAACTCCTGCAACTCCTGAACTCCTTCTTTCAATCATCCTCCTCCGACCATGCGGACTATTTCAATGGTGTCATTCTCGCAGAGAGTGACGGCCGGAAAGTCGGCGCGAGGGACGGCATCGCCATTCCGTTCCACCAGAACCAGTTTATCCGCCAGTTGCAGCGAAGCCAGGAGTTCCGAGAGAGTGACGCCGATCGCCATCTCGCGCGCTTCTCCGTTGAGCGTTAGCTTCATGCCGAAAGGATTGCTGCATCCCAATCTTTCCAGACGGGCTCCAATCCATGCGCTCGAAGCGCTGCTGCCACTTCGGCGGGAGACCGGCTATCCTCCACTTCGAACTGGCCGGCTGCCTTCTGATCGCCGCCAGTCGTTTGGGTGACCCTTCCTTTGACGGTCAAATGCAATGAATGCGTACCCTGCCCGGTGTAACCACCCGGCTCGGTGCGGCTTCCGGCGCTCATCATGGTGACACCAACAGGCATCAGAGCATCCCTGAAATCCGAGGATTCCCGCGTGCTCAGGACAATTCCCAGCTGTGGAAAGGTCGTCCGAAGCGCGCACAAGACCTGGATGAGATCCCGATCCGAAAACGAATAGCGGGGACGAAATCCTCCGGCCGCCGGCCGCAGTCGAGGTAAACTGACGGTCAATTGAGAGCGCCAGCAATTCTTGAGAAGATACTCAACGTGTTCCGCCAGCGCGATAGCCTCGGTCCGCCATTCTGCGAGCCCAAACAACGGAGCGATCCCGATTCGCCGGAAACCGGCCGCGTACGCACGTTCCGGAGTCTCCAATCGCCAATCAAAGTCGCGTTTCGGACCGGCGGTATGAACTGCGGCGTAAGCGGCCCGGTCGTACGTTTCCTGGTAGACGACCAAACCTTCCGCTCCGGCAGAAACCAGTGGCCGGTAGTTGTCGACTTCCATCGGCGCAACTTCAATCGAGACCGATGGAACAAAGGCAACCAGTCTCTGGACGACGTCTAAGAGGTAGTCGGTCGAGACCAACTTCGGATGTTCGCCGGAGACCAGTAAGATATTGCGGAACCCTTGCTCAACCAGATATCTCGCTTCCGCTTCCACTTCGTCCGTGGAAAGAGTCACTCGCAGGATCGGGTTGTCTCGTGAAAATCCGCAATACTGGCAGTTATTTACGCACTCGCTCGAAAGGTAAAGCGGAGCAAAAAGGCGCATCGTCCGTCCGAATAGCCGGCGCGTGAGAGTCTGTGATTTTTGGACCAGTTGTGCCAATTGCGCGTCCTGCATCGGATCGAGCAACGCGACAAACTGAGAGAGCGTTCGACTCCTCGAGCGGTCAGGCGAGCGAAATAGGCTGGCAAACGTCATTCTGACAAGAGAGCATCGATGGCGTCGTTTGGAAACTACCCTCCTGATCATCTCCGCGTCGGGTGTGCAATTGTTGCTACCCTGCGGTCGTACCCTTCATCGTGTAGTTCGGAAATCGGGATTTCAGCTCCGAAAGAGTTTTTGTCGCTTGAGGTTCGTTGCCGGCCTTTTGAAATGCTTCGTAGGCGTGTTGCAAAGCGCGCGGGGTCACTTCCGGATCTTCGTACAGGACCGCTACGCTCATGTAGGAACGGGCTGCGTTTTCGTAGTTGCCTCGCGCAGACTCGATGTCTCCGAGTAACATTCTGCCCTCGGCATTTAACCGGCCTTCCGGCTGGAGGGTTAAGGTTTCTTCCGCCGATTTGGTCGCTGGATCCAGATCTTTGGCGCCCAGTTGAGCGCTGCTGAGCACGATGAAACCCTGCGCGCGTTCAGCCGGATCGGTTGCTGTTTCAAGATAATGGTTAACGGCGGCGACGGCGTCCTGATAATTTTTCAGCACGTTGAGCGATTTGGCATAGTTCAACCAAATACTCTTATCGACCTTGGCCGGTTCCATATTCTTAGTCATCAGCCCGAAGTATTTCGCCGCCAATTCAAAGTTGTTCTCACTGTAAAACTCGGAGCCAAGCCATCGGCAGACATCGAGGACCATCGAAATTCGCTGGGGATCTTTCTGGATAAAGTCGTCGACCTCTTTGGCGGTCTCCTGCTTCTTGTGCAGATTCTGGTAACACAAGATCAGACGGAGTGTGGTTTTCTCGGCAAACTCGTCCGGATTACTTTCCCTTGCCTTAGAGAGCGGAGCGATCGCGTCCTCGTAACGTTTAGCTTCGAAAGCGGCCCAACCGATCCAGTAATTGGCCTGAGCCGTTCCGGTGCCACTGGGATATTCCTTCAGCAGTTGACGGAAGGCAGCCGTCATTTGCTGGTAATCCGCTTGCTGCCCTAAGGTTAACCCCTTCTGAAGAAGTGCGGTTTCTTTTTCGGGCGAAGCGGGGTAATCAGCAATGATCTTGTTAAAATCGTTGACCGCGGCCGGGAGATTTTTCGCTTCCTGGAAAAGCAAGGCTCTCTTCAATAAAGCCTTTGAAGTCATCCGATGCTTCGGAAACTTATCGATCAAACCGGTGAACGCATGAATTGCCGACTGATTGTCGTTCAGTTGTAAAAATGCAAATCCGGCTGCGTAATAACAATCGGCCTTGTAGGGATCGGCGAGCGACGAATTGGTGAGCTCGAGGTAAAGTCTTGCCGATGGTTCGAACCTTCTCTGCTGGAAGAGGGTTTGCGCTTTCAGTAGTTTGGCCTTGTCGGCCCGATCGCGGTTTGGACCCGTAGCGAGGTAGGAATCGATCTCCTGCACCAGGGTCGGATCCTTGAGGGCGTCGAGGGAAACCAGTCGCTGATAGCGTCCATCGTAAGCTTCAGGCGAGTTCGGATAGATGTGAATCAACTGGCTGTAGAGATCGAGCGCCTTCTGATGTTTTCCTAGTTGGCGGTAAGAGTTTGCCACCAAAAGCATGACGCTCGGCCTGGTCTCGTCTCCCATCGAGTTTGTGCTTTTTGCGTAGGAATCGAGAACTTGCGAGAACTTGTCCCCCTCGTATTGCTGCTTCATCTGCTCCAGCTCGGCAATCTGTTTCCATTTACCTTCGGCATTCAAAGCGATGGCGGCTTTGAAAAGCTGGTCTGCCTTATCTTTTTGCTTGAGATCGGCGGCGAGAATTCCGGCACGCGTCAGAGCCTCGGCTTTCACTGCGGGCTTGACCGCATCGTCTCCGAGTTGGCTGAAAAGGTCCAAGGCCTGTTGTTTTTGACCGTTCTCGAGCGAAAAGTAAGCCAGGGATAAACGCGCCGCATCGCGGTATGGATTCTTGCCTGCAAACTTCGCAACGTCGTCGTAGGCTAAGCTCGCATCCGCCTTCTTGCCGCTCAATTCAAGGCACTTCGCTTGATAATATCTGGCGGTTAGTTTGATCTCCGGAGATTTCGCGTTCTGGTAGGCCTTCTCGTACAATCCAGCCGCTTCCCGAAAATTCTTCTTGTCAAACTCCCGGGAAGCAAGTCGGAATGCCGCGCTGCCGACAAATTCGCCAGTGGCTACTTCATCGATCAGCATGCGATAGGTGTTAAGCGCGGGTTCCTCCTGGCCAAGGTTTGCGTAGCAATCCGCCAAACGAAACATGGCGGAAGCCCGGCCTGAATCAGTCAGGAATTCGCCGAGGTACTTCTCATATTCGGGTACTGCCAGATCGTAGAGCTTGCGGATGTAGAGCCCGTCTGCAATGGCCAACTCGGCTTTAGCCGGGTCGGCCGTCTGCGAGTCCGGTCCCTGACTGGGTGCTAAACGGATCTCGTCCTGGTCGGCCTGGTCTCTGGTTTTTGCATCCGGCTCGGCGGGACTCCCGGCAGAGACCTTCACGTCTTGTGGCTCTTCGGCGGGGCGTCGAGACGGCGCGCTCTGCGGAGAGGGCATATTTTCGTCCAGGATGGACGGTTGGCCCGTTTGGTCGGGATACACCGGCAGCGCTCTGGGCGCCGCCGGTTGCGCGCGCGGAGCCGGTTCCGGCGTCGGCGCGACCGGGAGGGCGCGTCGAACTTCCTGACTTTGCAGGTTCGACGCGATACAAATACAGCAGGTGAGTATTTGCCAAGGATGCAATCTCATCGGTCAGGTTTACCTGTTGCAAAAGCAACGTTCCAAATGTCTGCCTGCCGGCAAATATCAAGGACTTCCACAATATGCTTGTATTCGACACCTTGATCACCGCGAACGATGGCTGCCTGATCTGGATAAAGTTGGGAAAGTTTTTTCAGCAGTTGGAGGAGTTCCGGAAGAGTCTTTGGCTGGCGGTTAACGATGATTGTTCCGTCGGCCTTGATATTGATCACGACCTGACCCACGTACGGCTGCGTTTCATT
>DATHPI010000318.1:0-18585 GCA_035484035.1 Chthoniobacterales bacterium | reverse complement strand
CTAACGTCGTTTCTTCGGGTTGTTCAATGACAACACCGAACTCTCGCATCGCGTTGACTGTGCATTGACAATCCTGGCTGGGAAGGAAACCGCGGACGACGCAAGTCCCGTTCGATATTGCCGAGAGCAGAACCGCGCGATGCGACATGCTCTTATCGCCTGGAACCCGAATTTCCGCCTCGATTGTGGGCGCCCTAGAAACCAATAAGTCTGACATAACGCATTATGTCGATAACCTATCGCGATTCTCCTTGGCGTCGTCGAGCAAAGCTTGCAATTTTTTCGCGTCCCTTTCGGCCAGTAAAGCCATGGCTTCTTCCAACCCGGTTTTGAACGCGCGGAGCTGTTCTTGCACGGCATCCGCATTCGACAAAAGAATGTCTGCCCAGAGTTCAGGCGCCCCAGATGCGATCCGAGTCGCATCACGGAACCCGGGTCCGCAGAGATCAAGCGCTGCTCTGTTGGTTCCCGCCACATGTTTGACCAGAAGAGCCGCAATCAAATGAGGCAGATGGCTCATTGCAGCGACCAATTGGTCATGCAGTGCGACGCTCACCAGAACAACGCGCGTACCTAGTTCTTCCCAAAATCCTGTCACGAGCGGCACGCTGGCTGCATCGCCCGCCAGTTCCGGACAGAGCAGTGTCACTGCGCCGGTAAACAAATCGTCTCGCGCGGCTTCGGGCCCAGATTTTTCTGAACCCGCCATCGGGTGCGCAGGAACATATTCGCAGCGATTTCGCAGCTGACCCGTGAGCACCTTCGCAACGGATTGCTTGACGCTCGCGACATCCGAAACGACGTGCTCGGGGGTCACCAATTCACTTAAATCGCTCCCGACCTGTTCAAGCGCATCGGGCGGAGTTGCCAAAATGATGAACCGGCTGTTTGACACGAGCGCTGCGAGATCAGTCACAACCAACGCCTTCCGAAACTTCGGTCCGGCCAACTTTTCAGAAGCAAAGGCGTCGTACAAAAAAACCCGGTAACCAGCACGCAGGGCACTGAGGGCAATCGAACCACCCATCATGCCCACCCCAACGATACCGACGCTGCGTACTTCCATAATCACCAAAGCAAAGCGGGACGCGCTCAAATGCGCGTCCCGCCCAAACTGAATCTACATTCCCAGCCTTAAGGCACGAGAAAGATCTTGCCCGTGTACGGATCTTTCACTTCAGCACCAGGTGGATAGCCTTCCACATCTACTTCCCCCGCGTTGGGCGCGTACGGACTGATTACCCGTCCGGTTTTACCCGGCACCTTGCTGGCAACGGGGTAGTTCTCGGGTTGCGCAGGTGCTACAGGAGAAGGCGTCGGAAAAGCATCGGGTGGCGGAGACTCCTCCGGTTCGGACTCCGCTGTATGTTTGGGGACAGAGCTTACCGGAGTCGGGGTTGGGCTCGGGACGGCGCCATAGCCGTAGCGATTGCCAGCGCCCGCTGTTTTCGGTCCGCTGGTTGTTTGACAAGCAACCAACGCCACACAAAGAGCGGCCGGAGCCAGAAGAATAAGGTGACGAATCATAGGGGAAATGTATCGATCAGCAATAATTCATCCAAGTTCGAATGACAATCGAAATCCCGGCTCCGTAAATCCTCAATTTCCCCCGGACTGGCTGCGCAGAAACTGGATCAGCAATCGCAGACGCTCGCAGACTTCATATGCTTCGAGCAGTTGCTGCCGCTGGAACGCCTCTCCCACGAATGAAGCCGCCACCACATCGGACAGGATTTCCGGCGAATCTATCTGCTTCAAATGGTCCATGAGGTTCGGCGGAAGGGGAACACCGATTTTTTCGATCCGGACGCAAAACTCCTTCACCTTCTCGCTCAGAGCGTCCGCTTTGACAGGATTGCCGAGCACCGACTTGGCTATTTCTATTTTTGCCTTTCGGAATGGCTTTTCCTGCGTCCAGCAAATAAGGCGTACACGCGCCAACCCTTGCAACACGAGATTGGAAGTGCCGTTCTCGTTTCCCACACAAGCTCGTATAAGTCCCACACCGGCAACCGGGCAGAGATCCTCGATTTCTACCGCTTCTTCGATTCCCTTCTTCATCAGAGCTACAGAAAACATCCGGTCGCCGGCCAGGCTATCCGTCAGCATATCGCGGTAACGCCGCTCAAAAATATGCAAAGGCAACAATGAGTGCGGAAAGAGCACTGCATTCGGCAACGCCATTATCGGCACTTCTGTTGGGATCTCAATCACGTCGACCCGTTTGCAGCCGCATTCTCGTGGGAGCCATCCTCGGCCCTGGGCTCTTCCGAGTTCACGGGTTGTTCCGTGGGGCGAAGAGCAAGATGTCGCGCGACTTGTGGCACATCTTTGTCTCCTCGGCCCGACATGTTGACGATGACGATCTGGTCGCGATTCATTTCTCGCGCATGTTGGATCAAATAGGCGACGGCGTGCGTCGACTCAAGTGCCGGGATGATGCCCTCTGTCCTGGATAATTCCAGGAAGGCGTCCAGAACCGCATCATCCGTCGCAAAATCATATTCCACTCTGCCAATATCGCGCAAATAACTATGCTCGGGACCGACCGCAGCGTAATCCAGACCAGCGGAAACAGAATGCGTCAACTGAATCTGTCCGTCGTCATCTGCAAGCAGCCAAGTCTTGGTCCCTTGCAGCACCCCGAGTTTACCAGCCTGAAAACGAGCCGCATGCTCACCGGGACGAATTCCGCGCCCCCCCGCTTCCACTCCAACCATTCGAACGCCGGCATCGTTTAGAAATGGATAGAAAAGTCCGATCGCATTACTGCCGCCTCCGACACAAGCGAGCAATAGATCGGGCAGCCGTTCTTCCTGCTCGAGGATCTGTTGTCTTGCTTCTTCTCCGATTACCCGGTGAAAATCCCGAACCAGCATGGGATATGGATGCGGTCCATAGGCCGTGCCGAGAAGATAATGGGTTGATCGAACATTGGTCACCCAGTCGCGCATGGCTTCGTTGATCGCTTCTTTCAGCGTCGCCTGACCGGCAGTTACCGGAACGACCTTCGCTCCTAGAAACTCCATTCTGGCCACGTTCGGCGCTTGACGTTCCATATCGACTTTCCCCATGTAAATTACACAATCAAAACCAAACCTCGCCGCCACGGTCGCAGTCGCCACGCCGTGCTGTCCCGCTCCGGTTTCGGCGATTACCCGGGTCTTGCCCATGCGCTTGGCTAGCAGGATTTGGCCCAAAGCATTATTGATCTTATGCGCACCGGTATGGAGAAGGTCTTCCCTTTTCAGGTAAATCCGCGGTCCCTTCAGCTTCTCCGTGAGCCGCTCGGCATAATAAAGCGGCGTTGGGCGCCCACAGAATGATCGTAGCAAGCGGTCCAACTCGAGTTTGAATTGCGGATCCTGCCTGGCTCGCTCGTACTCGTCTTTTAATTCGCAGATCGCGGGCATCAATGTTTCCGGAACGAATACACCGCCATACGGTCCAAAATGACCAAGAACGTCCGGCATCTGGTTTAACTCAACTGAGGCGTGCATAGGAGTAACAAGAGCATCGTTGGTCCTCGCAGCAGGAATCAAGAAATTCTTTGCGCGTTGGGGGGCGTATAGGCGGAGGATTGGAGTGTTGGAGCGTTGGAGTGTTGGAGCGTTGGAGCGCTGACCTGCCGGGAAAGCTCGATTCTCCTACCTTGGCCGGTGGTGTCTCCGCTAGAAGTTTTGCCACCAACCACAACCCCAATCCCCCTCCGTGACCTCTGTGGCCTCTGTGCGATGCTCTCTCCTGGCGCTCAATTCTCGCACCCTGGCCGGTGGTGTCTCCGCTAGAAGTTTCGCCACCAACCAACCCAAATCCCCCTCCGCGACCTCTGTGGCCTCTGTGCGATGCTCTCCCCTGGCGCTCAATTCTCGCACCCTGGCCGGCGGTGTCTCCGCTAGAAGTTTCGCCACCAACCAATCCAAATCCTCCTCCGTGACCTCTGTGGCCTCTGTGCGATGCTCTCCTGGCGAACGCTAAACGCTGATCCCCAAACGCTGAACGCTCTGCTCGATCGCGCGGCGATGGGGCGACGGCATTGGAATTGAGTCGAGTAACTCCAGCCCGTGCCACGCCTGTTCCGAGCTCAATGAGGCGGGTGGTTCGGTCAAGAAGACGTTCAGCCGAACCACAAACCGCGTGATCGGATAGCTGAAACTAAGGAAAGGTCGATGCAAATCAACGAGCTGACCCGATTGTTGATTCGGCACCAAAACCGGCAGGCTCCACAAACCGTGCCAGCGCTTGCCCAGATTCTGTTGCAACAAGATCCGGCCCTCCTTCAATGCCAGGATATAGAATTCCACTTTCTTCTCGATTTTTTGTCGCTCTCTCTTCCTGGGGAGTGATTCTGGTTCGATGGCAGCGCAAAAGGAACGAACCGGGCAGATAACGCAAAGTGGCTTCCGGGGCACACAGATCGTCGCGCCCAGCTCCATCAACGCAGAATTCAGCAGGCCTGGATGGTGGCCTTGAACATAACGCGAGGCAAAATCCCAAATGACCCGGCTCCCCCGCGGCTGGTCCACTGGTTCCTGCAAATTCAGAAGACGGCTTACGGCTCTTGCGATATTCGCATCGACGATCGGAGCCGGCAGATCGAAGGCAAAACTGGCAATTGCCCCGGCGGTGTATCTTCCGACGCCGGGCAGCCTCATCAGTTCGTCCACTGCGGACGGAAACTTTTTGTCCCAATCGACGAGAATGATCTTCGCGCATTGGTGCAAATTGCGAGCCCGCTTATAATAGCCGAGTCCTTGCCAGGCGTGGAGGACGTCGGACTGCTCGGCATGAGCCAGGTCGGGTAAGGTGGGAAACCGCTCGAACCATCGTTGATAGTAAGGGAGGACGGTTGAAACTTGGGTCTGCTGGAGCATGAGTTCAGACACCAGGATCGCATACGGGTCACCGGTTCCACGCCAGGGTAACGGGCGACCCTGACGCTTAAACCATCCGACCAGTTCCGCGCGAAACTCCGTGATTTCAGAGAAAATCTGTTTCATGCTACCGCACCGGTGAACTCTTACACCATATCCATTCTACCTTCCCAGGCGGAAGCGCTCAGAAATCTCTTGAAAGATCGAGGATTCGAATTTGCCGATCGGCCCTACACCCTATTTTTCGCCCAGAAAGAGAAACTGTCTGTCGCAGTGTACGAAAAGGGACCCAAGGTAGTCGTTCAAGGCAAAGAGACCGAAGATTTCGTCCGGTTTTATCTGGAACCGGAAATCTTGAAAGAGGCACGTGTCGGCTACGAGGAGGTGCTCAACCCCACAATGTTCGAACCGCATTTCGGGATCGACGAGAGCGGGAAAGGAGACTTCTTCGGACCCCTGGTCATCGCAGGCGTATACGTCGACCGGGAAATCGCTCGTCAACTCCTTGCTCTGGGAGTGACGGATAGTAAAAAAATCGGTTCAGACAACAGAATCCACCAGCTCGCCGATGAAATCGGCCGTACACCCGGTCTGGCCGCCAATGTGGTCCTCATCGGGCCCGAAAAATACAATGCACTCTACGAAAAATTCGGGAATTTGAATGATCTTTTGGCGTGGGGTCACGCTCGAGTCATCGAAAATCTGCTGCTGCAAAGACCAGACTGCAAAAGATCGCTTTCAGACAAATTTGCCAATGAACGAGTGATCCAACGAGCCCTTTTAAAACAGGCGAGGGAGATCCAGATTGATCAGCAAACCAAGGCAGAATCCGATATCGCCGTGGCTGCGGCCTCGATCCTGGCCCGGGAAAAATTTGTCCGTTGGATGGAGAGCCGCAGCAGAGCGCTGGGGATCGTGCTTCCAAAGGGCGTTTCGGCAGCAGTTAAATCTGCTGCGCGCGCGGTGGTCGAGAAAGCAGGTCGTGACAGTCTGCGCACGGTTGCTAAGATGCATTTCCGGACCTCAGCCGAGGTTCTTGACGAGAGTGCAAAAGAAGCCAAGCGTTAGTGGGCAACTGCAATATCGTCTACTAAGTCCTTGCCTCATTTGCAATCTGGTCGATAGTTCGGAAAAGGCTCAGCGTCGGGAGTTTGCAGCAACGGCGTTGACGGCAGAGGGCCACCGGAAGTGCCATAAAAACTCGAACCTGGGAAAGGATTCGCAATGGCTAACCTGACAAAGCGGGACATTGTTGTAAAGATCAGTAACGAAACCGGTCTGGTTCAACATCAAGTGTTTGAAGTAGTCCAACAAACACTCGATTTGATCACAGATACTTTGGCGCGCGGCGAAGATGTCGAGCTACGCAATTTTGGGATATTTGAAGTCCGCCTAACCAAAGAACGAGTGGGACGAAATCCCAATCAACCCGGAAGCAGCTTCAAGATTCCGCCGAGAGCCACCGTAAAGTTCAAAGCTGGCAAAGTCATGCGACAAAAAGTCTCCAAACTTTCTCCGACTCTTAAACAGGCGCAAACGCTCAAAGGAGCAATGCTCTAGCAAGTTTCTTCTCTGTTGATTTGCTCGAGCTGTATCAATAATTTTCCGAGTTCTTTTGGCACCGGCTGTTGCTCGGACAAAGCAAGCGGCCGCAGTGAAAATTGGGCAAAATGTTCCGCCAGTCCCCTGCGGAGGCTTCTCCTTTTGAGCTCTCTTAGCTTCTCTGCCTTGGCGATGTGCCGGGTCTTGTTTTGAAGGCGTGCCTCAAGTTCATCGGCCAGCAACCGGCGGGCGAGAAACCTGTTCAGAGCCTGGCCCCCACGCTCGCAGCAACGAATTCTGATCCCACTCGGTCGATGCCGCAATTCGACTCCCGACCGCCGAAAGAAACTCTCTTCGATGTCCGCTTCTGAACAGCGAAGGCAAACCAACCGCTCGCGTAAAGCGTCCGCCTTTTTCTTTGAGACCGGAAAAGCAGGCACGGTAGAAATTTATACCGTTTGTCCGAGAGGAATTCAAACAGAACGGCACGCGCGGCAAGTGATTCCTACCGGGACTTGTTCTTTATAAACTTCGTGCGTTAAGATACCCTCCATTCAGCCATGGAATCATCTGAACTCTTAACGACAAATCGGAAAGCCCTGACGATTAACCTCGACCAGGCGAAGTACGGCACGTTCGCAGAGATCGGTGCCGGTCAAGAAGTTGCCCGGCACTTCTTCCAAGCAGGGGCCGCAGCGGGGACGGTTGCAAAGTCGATTTCTGCCTACGACATGAAATTCAGTGATGAGATCTACGGCAAGACGGCAAGATACGTCTCCAGAGAACGGCTGGGACTGATGCTCGACCACGAGTACAACCTTCTCCAGGAACGATTGCGTGAAGCGCGAGGTGAGCGGTCAGAGTTTTTCGTCTTTTCGGATACCGTTGCGGCCAAGAGCTTCAAGGGTTCGAGCGAGTCGCATGGCTGGATGGGTGTCAGGTTCGAAGCGACGCCGAATTCGCCGCCAAGCGATATTATTCTCCACGTCAGAATGCTGGATAAGGAAAACATCCTGCAACAGCAGGCTCTCGGCATCATCGGCGTGAACCTGGTCTATGGCGCATTTTACTATATAGACGATCAGGACCGATTCATTCAGTCGCTGGCCGACAATCTCGGAGTCGACCGAATTGAAGTCGATATGATCAATTTCAGCGGGGCGCTTTTCGCCAATGTCGACAATCGTCTGATGAGCCTGAAACTGGTCGAATACGGACTTACTAACGCCGTCATGTTCAGCCCGAAGGGTGAAGTTCTGCAGCCTTCAGAGGTTCTTCATAAAAAAGCCATCGTTGTCGAGCGCGGTAGTTTTCGGCCGGTAACCCTGGTTAACGAAGATATGATGCGATGTGCATTGGCTCAGTTTCTTCAGGAACCCGCGCTGAAAGGAGTCGACGTGGTAGTGCTGATGGAGATCACGATGCACAACTTGTTGGCGTCCGGAAATATCGACCACAAGGATTTTCTGGACCGGGTCGATACACTGGCCGCCATCGGAAACAATGTCCTTATCTCCAACTACCTGGAATTCTTCAAGTTGACCTCTTATTTCCGACGGTACACCAAACAGATGGTCGGGGTGGCGATGGGCATCAACAATCTGCTCGAAGTGTTCAACGAGAGATACTACGAAAATCTGGATGGCGGGATCCTTGAATCGTTCGGGCGGCTCTTTAAGAATCTCATCAAGTTGTATATTTATCCGATGCGAAAAAGCGCCTACGACCGATATTGCCTGGCTGATCCCGAGCGGTGTCCTATTCCATTAGCCGGCACCTCGCTCCATCCTAAAGCACCTGATGTGTGGGTTAACGCGATCAATCTCCAGGTCCAAATGCATTTACGGAACTTGTACGCACACCTGCTGGAAAATCACTACATTGCTCCCATCGTAGGGTTTGATGCAGAAATTATGGATATTTTCTCTCGCGATGTTCTGAGCAAGATCCAGACTGGAGCATCCGGATGGGAACACATGATCCCCGAGAAAGCAGCGGCCATCATTAAGGACCGGCATCTCTTTGGATGCAAGGAGGCGCCCGCAACGAAACTGCAGCCGGTTGGATAGTCGGTCGGCATAACGGGCCAAGCAAAATTTTCCAGGACGTCTCGCTCATGCATGAAGCCTGAGCGATTGTTCATTCTTGGATCGTGACAGGAATCCAGGATAAATCGTTGATGAACCCCCTAGAACAACGAATCGGATATAAATTCCGCAATTCGCTTTTGTTGGCCGAGGCTTTGACTCATCCGAGCCTGGGTCACGAAACGCAGCGGCATCATTTTGACAATCAGCGTCTCGAGTTTCTCGGTGACGCCGTTTTACAACTCATTTTTACCGAACATCTTTTCCGCTTGTTTCCTCACTTTAGCGAGGGGCAGCTGACCAAATTGCGTTCCCGACTGGTCTCACGCGAAGGCTTAAAAGTTCACTCCATCAACATCGGTCTGGGAACTTACCTGATGATGGGCCGTGGTGAAGAAGCGAGCGGCGGCCGTCAACGGGCCTCGATTCTGGCTGACGCGTTCGAAGCCCTGGTGGGCGCTATGTATCTGGACAGTACTCTCGAGGTGGTGCGGCGTTTTGTACTGGATGAAGCGCAGCAGGATATCCAGCGATTGACACATCAGCCGCTGGAGGTAAACCCGAAAGGGCAACTCCAGGAAATATTGCAAGCGATCTCCCCTAAAAGCCCGAATTACGAAATAGTCTCTCAGACTGGACCCGAGCATCAAAAGCTGTTTGTCGCTAAAGTCATCTGGGAAGGACGTGAGCTTGGGTCCGGCGACGGCTCCAGCAAGAAACAGGCGGAAACCGCGGCGGCTCTTTCTGCATTAAAAGCCAAGAAGTGGGAAGCAAATCCCGCAAAATCGGAGCCCGAAACAACATCTCTCCACCAAATTGATGCCGAATCCGAAATCGAGATCAACCCACCCACCGAAAGACGGGCGCCACGGGGCGCCCGTCGTGACGACTAGCCCGCAAGTCCGAAGCAACAAACTCATTGGGGCTAGAAAACTCTTAATCAGACGCTGCGCGTCATCTTAAGAGCCCGTTTTAGATTCAATTTAAAACAAACTGTTTAAATTCCTTTTTAAAAAAGCAGCGGAATGCTCCCGGCGTAGCCGGAGCATCCCGCTGCCACAGCCTGCATCGCTCACAAATCTCCAAGGATTTTTGAGCGATGCAGGCTAAAGGAATTTCCCCGGATTCAAAATACCCTTCGGATCCAGGGCCTGCTTGATGGTCTGGTGTAAGGTAATTGACTCAGGCGAAACCGCCTGAGGCCACCAGCGCTTTTTCGCTAATCCGATTCCGTGCTCACCCGTGATTGCGCCGCCGGCGTCAATAACATATCGGAAAAGATCGTCCAACGCCCGCTCCATCTTTTCGCTCACCTCCTTCTTCTCCGGCTCCGCGACCATGAGATTGACGTGGATGTTCCCATCCCCGGCATGCCCGAAGCAGGCAACTGGAAAATCGTAGCGCTCCTGTAGAGTTCCCGCAAACCGCATCAACTCGACCAACTTCCCTCTTGGCACCGTGACATCTTCGTTTAATTTCATCAGCCCGGTCGCCTTTAAGGCTTCAGAGAACCCCCTGCGCAGATCCCAAAGCTTTTCGCACGCCTCTTCACCAAAAGCAGTGTCCAGAGTGAGAGCGCCCAGCGAACGCACCAAATTCGAAAGCGCCTCGAGTGATAAACGGACCGGCTTCTCGTGCCCGTCCAAATCAATCAAGAGGTGAGCTTCGCCTTCCGGCACGATTTGGCGCGAGAAATGGCGGCGCGCCGCCTCGAGCGTAAAGCGGTCAGCGATCTCCAATGCAGAAGGCAAATAGCCTTCCAATAAAACTCTTTGGACAGCGGCGGCGGCATCTTCGATGGAGCTGAAGCTTGCCGAAATGGTACCTCGGGCGGGTGGAAGAGGCAGCAATCGGAGCGTCGCTTCAGTCACGATTCCCAGCATCCCCTCGGATCCGACGAAGAGCCCGACGAGATCGAACCCGGTTTTGTTCTTGTGCGTTCGCCCGCCCACTCGAACGACAGCGCCGTCAGCGAGAACGACTTCCAGACCGAGAACATAGTGCCGGGTTACACCATATTTGAGGCAGCGAGGGCCGCCAGCATTGGTGGCAATGTTTCCACCAATCGAGCTGTTTTTCAGACTTGCCGGATCCGGGGGATAATAGAGGCGGCAATTCCTCACCTCGCGTTGTAGATCGCCCGTAATCACGCCGGGTTCAACGACGGCCACGCCGTCAGCTACCGCGATCTCTTTGATCCGGTTCATTTTGGCCAAGGAAAGAGCAATCCCACCCTTTACAGGAACGCAGCCGCCTACATATCCAAACCCGGCCCCGCGCGCGGTCACCGGAATCTGCCTCTGATTTGCAAAGCGAAGCAATTGCGATACCTGGTCGGTGCATTTCGGCTCGACCACCACATCGGGCAAATGGCTGGCAAACCATTTATCCCGGCTATTTTCTTCCAACTTAACCGAGTCCTGAGAGGTTATTTCTGAACCGAGAAGAGAAACGAGCTCCAGGTAGAGGTCCATTTTCCGGTGGGATGGCGCGCGGAACGCGTCGTCCGACGCGCGATCTTACATTCCCATAATCTGGTACCCGCCATCGACGTAAATAACTTGGCCGGTGATCGCAGTGGCACCGTCACCTGCCAGAAAAACGCCGGTGTGGCCGAGTTCAGCAGGATCGCAACTACGCTGTAGCGGGGCATGTTCCTGATAATGCTTGAGCATGGAAGAAAATCCGGCAATTCCTCGGGCCGCTAATGTTGCCACTGGACCGGCACTGATACAGTTCACCCGGATCTTCCTAGGACCCAGATCGAATGCCAGGTAGCGCGTCGTGGCCTCAAGACTCGCTTTTGCCACTCCCATGACATTGTAGTGAGGAACGACCTTGGTGGAGCCGTAGTAGGTCATCGAAATGATACTTCCTCCGTTCGTCATCAACGGAGCGGTCTCTCTGGCAAGTCCGACCAGCGAATATGCGCTGATGTTGTGCGCCAGGAGAAAGGCTTCACGTGAGGTGCTCAGAAAATCACCTTCTAGAGCTTCTTTGGGGGCAAAAGCGACCGAATGCAACATCAGATCCACCCGGTCGGTCTGTTGACGAACCTGCTTAAAAAACTCTGCGATCTCAGCGTCACTGGTCACATCACACGGGTAAAGCGGGACGTCTGAACCGAAAGTCGAGACCAGATCTTCGACGTTCTCTTTCAGCCGTTCCCCCTGATAATTGAATATTAATTTCGCGCCCGCAGCCGCCCAGGCCTGGGCAATTGCCCACGCGATACTGCGCTTGTTCGCCACCCCGAACACCACGCCGATCTTTCCTTCGAGGGATTTTGAGCTCATAAGAATTGGTCCAGAGAGGAAACTTCCAATTTCCTCCCTGGACCAATCCTAAGCAATCGCTTTTTTCCTCGAAACAGACTTTGGCGCTGAGCCGCCATTCTTAGCAAATTTCCCGTAGCTTGGGCAGACGGTACCTATCTCACAGTTGACACAGTCCGGATTCCTCGCGTAACACCTGCGGCGTCCGTGCCAGATCAGCAAATGACTAAAATCAGTCCATTCCGATTTCGGAACCAATCGCATGAGATCCGCCTCAATTTTTTCAGGTGCCTCCGCTTTGGTAAGATCGAACCGTTTGGCCAATCGAGCCACGTGCGTATCCACGACAATCCCTTCCGCGATTGAAAAAGCGTTTCCTAAGACCACGTTCGCCGTCTTCCTGCCGACCCCCGCCAGTTGCGTCAATTCCTCCATTAAAGGCGGAACTTCGCCTCGATGTTTTTCAACCAGATCCTTTGCCATGGCGCGAAGATTCTTTGCTTTGCTTCGATAGAATCCGGCCGTTTTGATCGCGAGCTCCAGCTCCTCCTGGCTGACCGCAGCGAGTTGGTAGGCGTTTGGGTACTTTGGGAAAAGATCACGGGTCACAATGTTGACTCGTTTGTCTGTGCACTGGGCGGAAAGTATCGTGGCGACCAACAATTGGAACGGCGTCTTAAAATCCAACTCGCAATGTGCGCTCGGATAAACCTCGTGCAGCCGTTGGATGATCCATTGAAGACGTTCTTTGGTTTGCATTTTTTCCAATCAGCTTTTAGCACGTTATCCTGCCCAATTCTCGATGAGTGTGCGACCCAAAACTAATGGTCCGGCCCCCGGCTTGCTGAATGCGAGTCGGGTGTCTTCTCAGGCTGAGTCGGCGCGGTCAAGGTCAAATCCATCTCCTTGAGCGATTGGGCAAAATAACGGCACTTTTCTTCCGAATAATATTTTTTCGCGTTTTCAAAATACTTCTGCGCCGTGGCTTTTTCGCCTTTTTTCAGAGCGATTGCTGCGCGTGCGTAATAGTACGCAGGCGTGTTGCCGGGAAATTTCATGAGGTCCACCATCCCGCTCGCCTTATCTGGCTCTCCGCCAAGAAGTGTGCACAATACAAGTTGAAAATCCACCAACTCTGAATCGGGATCCACCTCCTTTAACGCTTCGTACTCTTTGGTCGCTCCGGTGTAGTCCCCCTCAAGAAGTTTGACAGCGGCCAGGTTGATTTTGGCGGGGTAGAACTTTGCATCCAGAGCGAGTGCTTGTCCAAATTGCTCGGCTGCGTCTTGATACCGCTTCTGCCTCATGAAGATCGCCCCCCGTAAATTAGGGATTTCAGGTCTTTTTGAATCCGCTCTTGCAGCGGCCTCCACGAGTTTCTCGGCTTGTTCGATCTGGCCTTGATTGAAGGCATCGATTGCCTTTTCCAAAGCAGCGCGCCCCGTCCGCTGATCCGCGAAGCTCGATCGTGCCAGCAGAAATAGACAAAAAGCCGTCAACAGTTGCTTCAAGGATTTCCTTCAGAGCTCGCGCCCAACAGCAATCGCCACACTTCTCACCCGCGCCACAAGATCGTCAAACTCAACCGGTAGCAGTGCCTGCTCGCCATCGCTCTTGGCTTGCTCTGGAGCATTGTGCACCTCGATCATGATGGAGTCCGCACCTGCAGCTACTGCCGCCAGAGCCATGGCGGGCACAAATTCTCGAACACCGATGCCGTGCGTTGGATCCACCACGACCGGCAGATGAGTTTCAGCCTTAAGAACCGGGACGGCGTTCAGGTCAAGGGTATTGCGAGTCATGTTTTCAAAGGTCCGGATGCCGCGCTCGCAGAGCAAAACGTTGAAATTGCCCTCGCTTAAAATGTATTCAGCGCTCATCAAGAGGTCTTTGACCGTCGCTGACATCCCTCGTTTGAGCATGACAGGGAGATTGGTTCGTCCTACCTCGCGAAGAAGCGAAAAGTTTTGCATGTTCCTGGCCCCAATCTGCAGGCAATCGGCATACTCACAGACTAATTCCAGGTCCTTGGTATCCATCACCTCGGTAATAATGGGCATTCCGGTGGCGCGCCTGGCTTCCGCGAGGAATTGGAGCCCTATCTTGCCAAGACCTTGAAAGCTGTAGGGCGAAGTCCTCGGCTTAAAGGCGCCTCCCCGCAAAATCTTGGCCCCGGATTTCCGCACCGCTTTCGCGATGATGGTGATTTGATCTTCGCTTTCGACTGAACAGGGTCCTGCCATCACCACGACCTCTTTGGCTCCGACAGTCACATTCCCAATCTGAATATGCGAATTGGTCCGGCGAAATTCATAAGCGACCAGCTTGTACGGTTTTAACACCGGAGTGACTGATTCGACTCCTGGAAACGCGCCCAGCGGTTTTTCCCGGATTTTGTCTTCGGGGCCGATGACACCGATGACGACACGCATTTCGCCACGGCTCACTTCAGTTTTCAAACCCCAGGAACGGATTCGATCGACGATGTGCTCGATCTGCTCTTCGGTGGCGTCTGGACGGGTGACAATGATCATTGCTATAAAATTGGATGTTAACCGCGGAGCGGTTCGTCTGCCTGTCGTTTTGTTTAAATCTAGTTCATCAAGGAGATTCTCCGAACCGGTATTTGGCCGGTTTCTCAGAGGAGGAGGGAAAATAGTCTGCATAGAACGAAGAAAAATCAGGTTCTGACCAAGGAGACGCTCGAAATGGAGAGCAAAAGGTCAGACGCCTAGTTAAAGCGCCAGTAATACAAAAAATAGCCCGCGAAACCGAAGTCAAAAGCGATGTCTGGAATGCCGTTCGCCGGTTTCATTGGGTTGAGAGAACTTGATCATTAACGCAAAAGCCCAAAACTGCCAAACGAAAAGATCACAGATGAAGGCCCGCTCATACGGCCCGCAGGCCCAAGCAGGGCGCAAAGCGCTCAGGTAGGGCGAATCATCGGCGGCCAACACCCAACGCCGACACGTTTCCCCTACAACCCGAGCAGCTGTTGTTGCCAGCGCATCAGAACGGAACCGACCGTTTCCGGCTCTCTCGAGATCCGCTCCAGCGCCTGTCGGGGAGCAATCACGCCAGGGTCCAGCTGTAAATCTTCCGCCACCCGGTCCCGGCGATTTTTGAGTTGTTCCATACGATGCTCCTGCTCGGCAGTCGGCCGGTCGCGAGTCAACCGGACCCGCTGCGGCCATTCCGCCTCGGGCAATAGCAGGGCTTCCTGCAAGAGAGCTGTCAAACGCTTGCGTCGGGTGCTGTGAACTCCGTTCGGCAACTGTACCTCTCCCTCGCTCGTCGATTTCGCCAGCTCGATCAGTTCTTCATTCCGAAGGATTTGAAAGCTCGGCCGGTCCGCTTGCCGGGCTTCGGCATCTCGCCAATGCCAAAGCGCCCGTAAGACCGCGAGCTCTCGTCCCTGAAGTCCCGCGCTCCCCGTAATTTTCCAGATTCGTTCTGGATCTTTCTCCCGATCCTCGCCAGCAGCCAGGACAGCTTTCTGGCAGCTTTCCTCAAACCATTCCCATCGACCTTTGGCACGCAACTCCTCCGTCAATCGTTCCGCCAATTCGATCAGGTAAAGCGTGTCGTTGATCGCATAAGCGATCATCGCCGGCGTCAGCGGCCTTCGAGCCCAGTTTGCTTTTTGCGAAGATTTCGGCAGATCTATCTCAAAGTACTCCTTCACCAGGGAAGCAAGGCCCACCTCCTTTAAGCCGACCAACCTCGCAGCAAGATAAGTGTCGAAAACTTCGCCCGGGGCAAACTTTGCACCGCGGCGCAGCATCCTCAGATCAAAGTCGCAGCCATGGAGGATGATTCTTCTTTGAGCGAGAACGGCGTTGAAACGGGTGAAATCAAGCGGTTCCAGCGGATCGATCAGGACATCCTGCTCAGGCAATCCGATTTGAATGAGACACAGCTTTTCAAAATAGCAGTGTAGGCTGTCTCCTTCGGTATCGACAGCTACCGGGTCCCATTTCTCCAGAGTGCCGCACCAATCATCTAAGAGTTCATTATTGGTGATGATCAGCGGATACGGCTTGGTCATGGTTTGGTGACGCTAGCGAAGGGCAGTGAGAAGCAATTCGGCGTTCGTTCTAGTCGCCTTCAACGTATTTAAAAGAAATTCCATCGCTTCCAGCGCCGGCAATTGCGCCAGTTTTTTGCGTAAAAGGGTCACCCGCTGAAATTCGTCCGGATGATAGAGCAGTTCGTCGCGGCGCGTTCCCGACTTCAAAATATGAATTGCCGGATAAATCCGCTTCTCCACTAGTGTCCGATCCAGGTGCAGCTCCATGTTGCCGGTACCCTTAAACTCTTCAAAAATAACCTCGTCCATCCGGCTCTCGGTCTCAACCAGGGCAGTCGCCAGGATCGTCAGACTGCCTCCTTCTTCACAATTTCGTGCGGCTCCGAAGAAACGTTTCGGTTTGAGCAGCGCCTTGGATTCGACGCCGCCGGACATGATCCTCCCTTTGCCGGGTTGAAGCGAATTATAACCGCGTGCCAGCCGGGTAATGCTGTCCAGAAGAATGACGACATCCTTCTTGAGTTCGACAAGGCGTTTGGCACGTTCGCTCACCAACTCAGCCACCTGGACGTGGCGGGTCGGACTTTCGTCAAATGTGGAACTGAAGATTTCACAATCCAGGCACTGCCTGAGGTCCGTCACCTCCTCCGGGCGTTCGTCCACGAGCAGCAAAATCAGATGGACGTCTGGTGAATTCGCCCGAATCGCCAGGGCGATCTCTTTAAGCAGGATCGTCTTGCCGGTTCGAGGCGCAGCGACAATCAAACCCCTCTGCCCGCGTCCCAGCGGAGCAATTAAATCGACTGCTCGCGCGCTTACGCTTCGAGTTCTGAGATTTTCCAGCAGAATCCGCTTATCCGGGAAAAGGGCCGTCAACTGATCGAAATTCTTTGGTTCACTCCAGGTTTCCGCGGGGATCCCTTCGATACTGATGACCTGCTCCATGGCCATAAATTTCTCTTTTTCCTTTGGTCCCCGGATGTACCCCCGCACCTTGTTGCCAGGTCGGATGCCGTACTTTTTAAGAATCACCGCCGAGACATACACATCCTCTGGGCATGGGGTGAAATTGTAACGTTCCCAGCGAAGAAACCCGTAGCTTTCACTGGTGATTTCCAGCATCCCTTCGCCGATCAACTGAACACCGCGGCTCGAATAAGCCTTCAGCAGATCGAAAATGAGCTGGTGCCGGGTGCGTTCGTGTGAAACCCGAAGGTTAAACTGCCGTGACAGCTCCAGTAGAACGGGGTGGCTAAGTTGATGGAGCTTGTACAGCTCTAGAACATCTCCGTTGCCGCTAAAAAATTCTGAACCCGGCAATACCGCCGGTTCAGCGCCTGGCTCCTCCATAACGTTCGATGACCTGTTGAGATATCAGATTAACTTGTTGACCGGTGATTGCGGATGGACAATCGGTCCACACAACCCAATCTGCCCGACGGATTTTCTCTTCGAGATCCATCTGGGCTCGGATGATCTGTTCCGCGAGCTCTTCTAATAATCGACGTTCGACTATGATCCGTTCAACCTGCGAGGCGTGACTGCAGGCAGTCACGATTATTCCATCAAAATAAGATTCAGCCCCTGTCTCATACAATAAAGGTATTTCCGCAAGAAGCAGCCCATCTCCCCCGGTCCGGCTCATCCATGCCTCTCGTATCCGAGGATGAAGAATGGATTCCAGAACCTTTCGCGCCGCGCCTTCGTGGAATACTAAGTCCCGCAACCGATCGCGTGCGAGATTGCCTTTAGAGTCGAATACCTGAACTCCAAACGCCGCCTTAATCTCTTCATGTACAACTAAATCGCTATCCGTCAATCTCCTGGCTTCGAAATCTGAGTTGAAAAGTTCAACCGGTAAGGTCCGCCCGAGCAACTCGAGCAGGTGCCGGGAGACCGTCGACTTCCCAGTCGCGACACCACCTGTGATTCCGATACTAGGCATCCGCTGTTCGGCCTTTGAGCCGCGAGTTTCAGGGAAAAAATCCCAAAACTCACCTTCCTAGTCTCTCAATTTTTTCTGGAAATAATCAATCGTTACCCGGATCCCTTCTTCAAAATCAACTTTCGGCCCCCAGTTGTTAAGCTGGGTTCGGGCACGCGTGATATCCGGCTGACGCACCTTCGGATCATCCACCGGCAGATCGCGGTACTCAATGACCGACTTGGCGCCGGTAATTTGGAGAATCTTTTCTGCGAATTGTTTGATCGTCATTTCCATCGGGTTCCCGATGTTCACCGGCCCGTGATGCTCGCTCATCGCCAGTCGAAAAATGCCTTCGATCAGGTCCGAAACATAACAGAAACTCCGTGTTTGCGTACCGTCACCGAAGACGGTCAGAGATTCGCTGTTCAACGCCTGGCTGATAAACGCCGGAACCACCCGGCCATCGCGCAGTCGCATCCTCGGTCCATAGGTGTTAAAGATCCGGACAATCTTGGTATCGATCTTGTGGAAACGATGATAAGCCATCGTCATGGCCTCGGCGAATCGTTTGGCCTCGTCGTAGACGCCTCGCGGACCGATCGGGTTAACGTTTCCCCAATAATCTTCGCTTTGCGGATGGACCAGCGGGTCGCCGTAACATTCTGAGGTGGAAGCCAGGAGGAATTTCGCAGATTTGTCCTTGGCCAAGCCAAGCGAATTATGAGTCCCCAGTGCACCCACCTTCAAAGTCGGAATCGGGTATTCCAAATAGTCGATCGGGCTGGCCGGAGAAGCAAAATGAAAGACAAAGTCAACCTTGCCGGGCACGAAAATAAATTCAGAGACGTCG
>DATHPI010000317.1:0-3041 GCA_035484035.1 Chthoniobacterales bacterium | reverse complement strand
TCAGGCCTGATCTTGCCGGTCGCTGAAACCAACTGGGTGATGTCGCGGACGACGGCCCGCTCCGTGGTAATGGCAATTGGATCGGCTCCGCGCCCGGCTACTATATAGGCTCCGACCCCAACCAGGACGGCGACTGCCGTTACCCATAGCAGACGTCTCCACTTGGACCGCTTTGTTTTGTTTGTCTTGGAAGGCGCGACCCGCTGATGCATGCGGATCTTACTGTCGTTGGAAATGACGATAGGGCCAGGGGGAAACGTGTCGGCGTGGGCGGAAACGTGTCGGCGTGTCGGCGTGTCGGCGTGTCGGCATGAATCGGATCCTGGCTCCCGGCTCCCGGCTCCTGAACTCCTGCAACTCCTGCAACTCCTGCAACTCCTGAACTCCTGTATTGCGTCCTTTCGGCGAAACGCGTACTGAAGCAGAGGTTTTACTTTTTCATGACTTTCGGCTTCTTAGGTTTTGGCAAAATGGCTTCCGCACTGGTGCAAGGGATGTTGCAAGCGGAGGTCTGCAGGTCCGAACAAATTTTGGTCGTCAACAGGCATCCGGAAACAATTAAAGAAGAGGTCCAACGGTATGGACTTTCTCTCGCCTCTTCTCCAAAAAGGCTTGTCCAGCAGGCGGATACCATCTTGCTGGGAACCAAGCCTGCCGATTCGGTCCAACTCCTTCGGGAAGTACGGCAAGATCTGGACGGGAAGCTTTTGATTTCTGTGGCCGCCGGAATCACCCTTCAGGCTTTGCAAGATGCGGCAGGCCATCGCACCCGAGTGATTCGAGCGATGCCGAACACTCCGTCGCTGGTCAAGAAAGGGGCCACTGCGTACGCGTTGGGAGATCATGCCACGGCTGCTGACGCCGAAGTCGCAGATAAAATGTTTTCTGCTGTCGGCTTGGTCTTTCGGGTTCGAGAGGCCTCTTTGAATGCGGTCACCGGCCTGAGCGGCAGTGGACCCGCTTACGTCTTTATCTTTGTGGAAGCCCTGGCGGATGGCGGTGTGATGATGGGGTTGCCAAGAGAAATTGCTTTCGAACTGGCGGTCCAGACAGTCCTCGGTTCAGCGCAAATGATCCGCGACACTAAACTTCATCCCGCGGAACTGCGGGAAATGGTGGCCAGCCCTGGCGGGACCACCATGGCGGGGATCGAAACTTTGGAAGCTCGCGGCCTGCGCTACACCATCATGTCGGCGGTCAGAGCGGCTTCCGAGAGAGCAAGGGAACTGGGCAGGGACCGATGATTTTGAGGTCTGTTTCGGTTTTCTTACTTGCGATCAGCTTCTCCGTCGGATCCTTCCTTCAAGCCGAGGATTCGCCGGACACGGCGCTTCCGCCTCTCTCGGAGGACGCAAGGAGTGCTGCATCGAAGGGGCTCACCGATTTTCGGATCGACAAGTTCGAAGACGCAAGAAGCGAATTTCAGAAAATGACCGAACTCGCTCCCAAACACCCGATGGCTTGGGCGAATCTCGGGTCGGCGGAGTTCCGGCTGGGAGAGATTCCTCAGGCAGAGGAACATCTGAAGAAAGCGGTACGCCTCGATCCGAGCGTTCAGCAGGCATGGTTGACACTTGGCATTATCGACTATCAAAAAAATGATCTTTATGCCGGTCTTGCTGCTCTCAGCCAAGCCGTTTATCTCGATCCGGAGGACCCGAAAGCGCATCTTTACCTGGGCGTCCTGATTCGCAAACGCGGCTGGTTGGAAGGCGCTGAAGACGAAATGCGTAAAGCGATCGAATTAGACGAGGAATACGCCGAGGCGCACTTCAACCTCGCGGTTCTTTACCTGGAACGTCAACCTCCAGCCATTGAACTCGCTCGCCGCCACTATTACCGAGCATTGAAACTCGGTGCTGAACACGATGATGAGCTCGATCGCGTTCTGAAAAAAGCGGATTCGAACTGAGCAAGCTCTTCAAGCGGCGAAGGCAAGCAGTATTGCCACGGCGATACTGGCGCCGGAAAGAGCGATGGCTAGAATCAGGATCAGAAATTTAGCGGCCGCGATTTCTCGGCTCAACTTTTCGAGGCGCTGATCCAAATAGGTTTGTTGATCTTCGAATTTCTTCAAAAGCCATCGAGTCTGTGCCTCGGCGATGTCAACGCGGTCAAGTTTCGCGATCAGGTTTTGGCTCATCCACTGTTACTACAAGATTGGTGAGCCGATGGTTTCAGTGAGAAGACGCGAAGTGAGAAAAAACATCCCAAAGAGGACACGGAGGTCACAGCGAACCGGGAACAATATTCTCGTCATGCCGCAAATAACGGGATAATGGAACTTCCGAGTTTGTGCCCGCTCTCTCACCCATGCTGCCCTACGACGAGCTCCTGGCTCAGCTCCGAGAAAAATCGCTCTTCCGCGAACTGAGGACCATTGACGAGGTTCAGGACGTTGTCGTGCGGATCGGCGACCGATTTTTCGTGAACTTCGCCTCAAACGACTATCTTGGACTTTCTCAGCACCCTTTGGTCAAAGCCGCTGCAAAAGAGGCGATCGATCGATTCGGTGCGGGATCAGGCGCTTCCCGACTGATCACGGGCACGGAATATCCGCACACACAATTCGAAGCAGAAATCGCCGCCTTCAAGAGCGCTGAGAACGCCCTCCTGTTCAACAGCGGGTATGCAGCAGCGATCGGTACCCTGACCAGCCTGGTGGGTCCGGGTGACGTCGTCATTCTGGATAAACTCACACACGCCTGCCTGATCGATGGAGCAAAACTTTCGGGCGCTTCCGTGCGAGTATTCCCCCACAATAACGTGGAGAAGTTGAAGCACCACTTGCTCTGGGCCCGGAAGACTTACCCTCAAGCCAAAACGCTCGTCGTGACCGAATCCATTTTTAGTATGGATGGTGATTTTGGAAATTTGCAAAGCATTGTGGATCTTAAGACAGAATACCAGGCGCTTCTTCTTGTCGACGAGGCACACGCTACCGGGATTATCGGTCCCCGAGGCGCAGGCTGGATCGCTGCGCTTGGTTTAGAGGGACAGGTCGATATTCAGATGGGGACGCTCAGCAAGGCGTTCGGCGC
>DATHPI010000316.1:0-6743 GCA_035484035.1 Chthoniobacterales bacterium | reverse complement strand
CCACATCAGCACCCGAATTGTGAAGCATGCTGCGCGTCTTGACCTGACCAGTTACGAGGACCCGCTGTTTTACGACATGATGGAGCGTGCCAGAGTTCAAGGCACGGACCGTTTGATAATGATTCAGTCGGCCGGACGGCTATTCCAGGAGGCCATAACAGCAGCCAGCCTGGCGGCTAGCATTTTCTTCTTTTCTCCGTGGCTTCTTTTCGCTCTCATTATCTGCGTCGTTCCGGCGTTCCTCGGCGAGACCCATTTCGCATTCCTGGGCTATTCGCTAAATTTCCGCCAGACTACGGCTCGCCGCCAGATGGACTACCTGAGGGTCTTGGGCGGGAGTAAAGAAAGCGCCAAGGAGTTAAAACTATTCGGACTGGGGTCGTACCTCGTGGACCGTTACACAGCGCTATCCGATGAGCTCCACCGGCAGACGGTGGGACTGGCAAAACGTAAACTTATCTTTGGATCATTGTTAACGCTTCTGGGTACAGTTGGTTATTACGGAACCTATGCATTCGTCATCTATCGGACAGTCACGGGCGCACTGACTCTCGGTACCATGACCCTCTTAGCGGGAGCGATTGCGGGTGCCAGCACGAACATCCAAGCCTTCTTTTCAACTTTTTCTGTAATTGCGGACCAAGCGATGTTCATGACCGACTTGCTTAGATTCTTCTCCGTGAAGCCTAGGATTTTCTCTAAACCTGGAGCACTGCTTGCCCCGCGACCCATTCGGCGAGGTTTTGAATTTAAGAAGGTTTCATTCTCATACCCGGCAAATCCAAGGCTCGTCCTTAACAACATCAGTTTTACCTTGGAACCTTCTTCGCGAATAGCTCTGGTTGGAGAGAATGGCCAGGGGAAAACAACCATCGTAAAACTCCTTACGCGTTTGTACGATCCGACTGAAGGCCAGATCCTTTTGGACGGTGTAGACCTCCGTGAGTACGACCTGGAAGATCTGTGGAAGGAGATTGGAGTCATCTTCCAGGACTTCACACGCTACGAAATGACAGTCTCTGAAAACATCGCTATCGGTCAGATCGAAGAGCGAGACAATCAGCTTCGAATCCGTGCGGCGGCCCACAAAAGCCTAGCAGAGACATTCATTCTAAATTTACCCAAGGGTTACGAACAGCCTCTTGGATGCCGATTCGAGGAGGCAGTTGATCTCTCGGGCGGAGAGTGGCAGAAAGTCGCTCTCGCCCGGGCCTATCTGCGCGATGCCCAGTTACTGATCCTCGATGAACCCACAGCGGCGCTGGATGCAAGATCCGAGCATGAGGTGTTTGAGCGATTCGGTGAACTCACCAGGGGCAAGACGGCCCTTTTGATTTCCCACCGTTTCTCTACAGTTCGAATGGCGGACCGAATTGTTGTCCTCGAGAATGGAACAATAGTCGAGCAGGGGTCGCACGAGACGCTGGTGGGGATCGGTGGTCGATATGCAGGGATGTTCGAACTGCAAGCGGCCAACTATCGTTGAAAGTATCGAGAGCGAACCACCAGACCCTCCACAAGTCAGTCGTGAACTTCGTAATCCCGGAAGGGCGCGCGCCCAACAGCCATCACTGATGCCAACGTCGCCCACGCCTAGAAGTCTCCGGGTTCGAGCCTGCGCGCTGTAGGAGAGACTGCAGAATTCAGTCCGCGTGCCGGACGGTTTTCAGTCATTTTACGAACTCATACAGATCGACTTTCAAGTGCTTAAGCAATTGCTGCTCAGGACCGCAAAGTCCGAGTAACATCGAAATTGAGGGCGGCACTAGGAATCGGAAGTGAGAAGGAGTACAGAGCACGGACGTGTGGTCGCCCGGATGGCGGAGAACCGATACTATCGGGTGCTTCGTTCTCTGGTGGCGACGGCATGGACAAACCTCGTACGATGTGCTCAAAGCCTGCGAACGTTGGAGTTTAGCGAACAATGATGCCGGGCTGACCTACCGAGAACTGTGCAATATTGAACAGTTTCGGAATCTTGCCTCAGGCTATTCTGTTATATGGCTTCTTCGCCGGTTCGAAGTGCAACTGTCAAGGTCGCTCGCTCTCCGAGAAAAGCGAGATCGAAAAACCCCAGTTTCGATGTGAAATTGTTTCTCGACTCAACTGGCCTAGGAAGAAAGGTTGGCAAGTTTCGAGCAAAGGAAACCGTCTTCGCGCAGGGCGATCCTGCAAAAAATGTAATGTACATTCAAGAAGGCGGCGTCAAGCTTAGTGTGGTCAACACAAGCGGTAGAGAAGCCGTTATAGCGATTTTGGGACCCGGCGACTTCTTCGGCGAGGGGTGCCTCGCGGGCCAGGCTGTCACGATGGCAACTGCGACCACGATTGCACCGACCGTCGCGCTCATCATTGATAAGAATGAGATGATTCGAGTACTCCACGGGGAACACGAGTTCTCCGATCGCTTCATCGCGTACATGCTGACACGAAACATCCGAGTCGAGGAGGATCTGATAGACCAGCTCTTCAACTCCAGCGAGAAACGGCTTGCGCGCACTCTGCTGCTGCTCGCGCGCTACGGCAAACCGGGAGATCCCAAAAAGGTACTTCCCAAAGTATCGCAAGAGATGTTGGCGGAGATGATTGGCACAACGCGGTCTCGGGTCAATTTCTTTATGAACAAATTCAGGAAGCTAGGCTTTATCCAATACAAAGGCGCGATCCACGTAAACAATTCCCTCCTGAGTGTTGTCTTGCACGATTGAACTAAATCTCACGCCACGCGGAAACGCAGCTGTCGTCCGGTAGGTAGCGGCCGATACCAATAGTGTGCAAAATTGAACTGTTTTGCGCCCCATATTTTCGCATTCTTTCGAAATGAAAAAGAAAGAACTCACCTCCGAACAGATTTCCGTCGTGCCCTGTCCTACGTGTGGAGCCGCTGCCGGTGAGGCTTGCGTGCTGCATTCAGGCGGTCCGCGCTCAGGGCCACACGTAGACCGGAAGTTTTCCGCGGCTGAGGCCATTGAAAAACACACAACCCGATAAAGGAGACACATGGAAGATAAGAAGACAGCAGTGTTCGGTATCTATACGACAGTCCCTGCAGCCGATTCAGCTACCGATCAGTTGGTGAGATCAGGGTTTTCAGCTGCGGAGGTTTCGGCCCTCCTTCCCGAAAATCTCGGCACGAGGCCAATAGGAACCGAAAAAGCCACGAAGGCTCCGGAGGGTGCAGCGACGGGAGCAGGCTCCGGCGCGATTCTCGGCGGTACGCTTGGTCTATTGGCTGGGATCGGTGCGCTAGCCATTCCGGGAGTGGGTCCGTTCATTGCAGCTGGACCAATAATGGCTGCGTTAGCAGGAGTCGGCGTGGGTGGCGCAGTCGGCGGGTTCACCGGGGCGCTGATCGGCCTTGGCATCCCCGAATATGAGGCGAAGCGCTACGAAGGGCGCCTCCAGAAGGGTGCCATCCTTCTCTCTGTGCACTGTGATACCTCCGATGAGATCAAACGAGCCAAGGAAATTATGAAAAACAGCGGAGCGGAAGATATTTCCTCAACAGGAGAGTCGTCCTTTAATGTTGCGAAGGCCTAATCAATAAGCTTGAAGGAGATATCAGGACCTGTAGAAGTTCCATCCAATATGCGATTTCACATGAGAGGAGGCTCTGAATGCTATTGCTAATCATCATCCTAGCGCTGCTGTTTGCGGGAGGCGGTGGTTATTACGGCTATTCGCGATGGGGCGCGGGCGGTGGACTCGGGATAGTTGGCACGGTCATCGTAATTGTGTTGGTGTTGTACTTGCTTGGCATGGTGCATTGATTTCGATCGTGAAAGACGCTGGCGAGCGAGCTAAAAGATAAGCTCCCAGATCAATAAATGGATTGTGGAACAAATCGTTAGCGTCACCCCGACCAGAGGCAACGCTGTGAAGCTTCTCACAACCTCGAGCGCTTTGATAAAACAAGCCGGTGCTGCTTGGCTCGCAGATAACGTGCCTAGGCTCGGAGCTGCCCTGTCATTTTACGCGTTGTTTTCTCTTGCGCCGGTCCTCATCGTCGCACTCTCGACTGCGGGAATTGTCTTTGGACAGAAAGCGGCAGAAGGAAAGATTGTTGAACAGTTTCAAGGATTGCTCGGTATGACCGGAGCCACGGAAATCCAAGAAATCATTCAAAGCATGAACAAACCAGCACTCGGAGTTGTGGCCTCGACATTTGCTATTTTAGCGATGCTTGTTGGCATGTCCGGGGCCTTCAATGAGCTCCAGGATGCTTTCAATTTGATTTGGAGGCTGGATGGTAGCTCAAATACTTTCTGGAAGGTCACAATCAAAAAGAGAATTCGGTCGCTGGCTTTAGTCGTTGCGACTGGTACACTCTTGCTTGCGTCACTGCTGGTGACTGCCGCTATATCAGCGGCGGAGACATTCGCGGGTAGTTCCTTGCCTCTAGCGACAATCCTTCTGGGCTCCGTAAACTTCCTTTTTTCTTTTGGCGTAATTACATTCCTTTTCGCTTTGATTCTCAAATCGATCCCAGACGCCCTAATTCAATGGCGCGACGTTTGGTTTGGCGCTGCGATTACCTCGGTGCTCTTCACGATCGGCAAGGGCGTTATGGGATGGTATTTTGGCCATTCCCTCTTGACGTCGTCTTACGGTGCCGCCGCATCCCTCGTGATTTTCCTTGTCTGGATTTACTACTCAGCGCAGATCCTTTTGTTTGGCGCCGAACTAACGCATGTTTACGCACTTCGCTATGGATCACGAATGGAGACTAATCTTTCAAGAGACAGTAAGCGATAGCGTCGGCGCCATAGCGCTGCTGCGGTCTTCATTAGCGGCCATCGACTTTCCATGGGTGTAAGATTGACCTCCGGGATTTGCCTATCGACTACCAAGAAATCGAAAATGAAAAGAAGAGATTTGGACCGATCTAAGCGAGTGCTAGTGGAAAAACGTGACGAAATTTCGGTCACAATCGCCGGAGCTGAGAGCCCGATTCCGGCCGCCGGGGGCTACCGGGGCGATACCGTCGACCAAGCTAATGCGAACACCGAAGCGGAACTTCAGATCCACTTGCATCAAACCGACGCGCGGCTTCTACGAGCAATCGAGGAAGCAATCGCTCGGATTAGAGACGGAACCTTTGGCACTTGTGAGATTTGTTCGAATCCAATCTCACGGGCCCGCTTAGAAGCTGTACCTTGGACTCGACACTGTCGCGATTGTAAAGAGCGCGAACATTCGTAATGACGAAGCGCTGCTATTTGCTACAGGACTCGCTGACCATCTTCAAACTCGTCACTTTCAAATGCCCATGTTCGTTGTCTGTCTTCTTGACGCCGGTGTCGGTTGCAGCTGTCTTGGCGTCTTCTTTTAGATTGTGTGCCTTGGCGTTTGCGACCACGCCCTTCAGAGTTACGGTGTGACCGACGTGATCGGCAAGATTGACGGCAGTGTTGCTGTGAACTTCCCACGTGCTCCCATCGGTGCCGGTCAACAGGTATTCGTTGGCGCTGTCACCCTTTGAAAGGCAGCCCGTAATGGATCGAACTTCGGCTTTCGGTTTCGTGGTCGTGTCTTGCGCGAATCCAGCCGAAGCCATCATTCCAGCTAGAACGAGGCCCAGGAGTAATCTCTTCGTTTCCATTTTTCTGTCTCCTCTGAGTGAAAGATTTGAAGTCAGGTTTGGGATTCGAGACTTTGGAACAGACTAGTTCGGGGATGAAATGGGAGATATAGATGGAACGCCGTAGAAACTCGGCGAAGTTCCCGTACATTTCGGTTGTTTTGGCGAAGGCAAAGCTCTCGGTCAGATTAGGATCGCGCAATCAGGGCAGACTCGGTAGCTAGGGCCACCAATCGCTAGAGAAGAACGACAGATGCGGATAGTGAGTGCTTTGGTGCGATTCATAGCGCCCAGTTTACCGAGAATTGATGCCATGGGAAATTGGACGGTATGCTCAGAGATCGCGAGCCGGCCGGCGACCTCGTTATTTGCTAACCCACTCGCGAGCACTTCAACGCCTACATCCTCCGATCGGCTAGGTGGTAAGTGGGTCAGCATGTCCCGGGGCGAGATCGTTGCCACCAAAGCAGTCCAAAGCACACCACGGGGCATCCCACAGCGTGGTCAAGGGTGCGATTTCGGGAATCCCGAGATTTCGAGGCGTTTCTAGCTAAAAATGAGGCAGTCCGGTTGCGGCGGACAGGTCGCATCCGTGCTTCTCAGTTATGACGAAGGAACCGCGGACGAGGACAAGGCGAGATTAATCTCAAACCAGTAGCCTGAAGCGATAAGCGTGATGACGTTCGCTAGCATTTCGCGCGGCCACGCGGTGCGGCGAAACCGATTAGCCTCTAGCCGAGTTTCTTCTGGGATTAGCTCGACCGCTCCAGACTGAAGCCAACTCGAAGCTGGAGTTGAGCCGTGTTCCAACACATCGGATTGTGAATTGCCGGAAAAATTAGCTGGGGACAAACCCCGTCCCCAAACCCATAACACCCAACCCTCAAGCCCCCACCCCAATCCCCCACCCCACCACCCCTTACCCTCTGGTCCTTATATATAGGAGAAACTGACCGGGAATATGAGACCAAGTTCTGAAGAATTGAGACTCGGAACCCAACATTGGGCTGCCTAGCGGGCCCTTGGGCTTCCAGGTTATCCAGCGTGTCAAAACTTGCCAACAGAAGGCCCCAGTGCGTCCCTGGGGGGCATCCTGGAAGGCTGCGGAACTGGATTCGTTGAAGGAGGTGAGGACCGACGTGAATTCCTGTTAAGTCGCGCA
>DATHPI010000315.1:0-13650 GCA_035484035.1 Chthoniobacterales bacterium | reverse complement strand
GTGAACGTCTCCGCCATTATAAAGATCGATCCGGCAGGCGCTGCTGCCGGCGCTTGCTGGGTTCAGATCGTGGAGCCGCATAATTTGACCAAGCACCAACCCTCTGGCGGGTATCTGCTCGACAACCGCCAAATTCAAATGACGTGCGCTAAAAGCGCCGGTGTTCGTCTTGGTGACGAAATAAAGTTCAGGGTGGTCCGCTAACGGAATGCTTTGATCCTCTTCAAGGCCAGGAACAAACGCCAGTCCTGCAGCTCCTGATTGTTCAGCGAAGCGACTCTCGACAAATCGGCCTGTCTCCCGGAGCCAGTTAGCGATTTCATGTTCAACCGATACGAGCTGTTCTCGCGATTGGGGTGGCGAGGAATTTCAAACAATCATCTAAAACAAATGTTTTACTTGATTGTTTCAAACAAGCGTTTAAATATTGCATATGATCGTTCGGGAAAAAAAGGGGGCCACTCCTGAAGCCAGCGAAGAAAAGACCCGCGACAAGATCCTCAGCGCCGCCGGCGAAGTGTTCGCCGAGCAAGGATTTGAGGGTGCTACCATCCGGGCGATTACCGAACGCGCTGGGGTCAACGTCGCCGCGGTGAACTATCATTTCCGGGATAAGGCGGAACTCTATACGCGGGTGGTGATCGATGCTTGTTCCGCTCGAGCCGCTTGGCGTGATGTTATTGCTGAGGCGCCGGACTCGCCGGAGGAGCGTCTGCGGAGCCTGATTCGCCATTTCCTTGAATACTTGCTCGATCCCGAACGGGCCGCTTGGAAACGGCGATTGATGGCTCGCGAGATGGCCAACCCGACCAGCGCGCTCGATGAATTGGTGGAGAAAAATATCCGCCCATTGCGAAATGAGTTCCTCTTACCGACCCTGCGGGAACTCACGGGAAATAAGCTGAGCCGACGGCAGCTAAGCCTGATTTCCATCAGTGTGATGGGTCAATGTCACTATTTTCTGCAGGGCCAGCCAATTATCGAAAGATTGAACCCCGATTTCAAAATTGGCGCCGCCGAAATTGCCGAGATCGCTGAGCACATTGCTCGATTTTCCCTGGCGGGCATCGCAGAACTAACCCGGCCTGCCCGCGCTCCTAAGGCCTAACTTCCCTGACCTCCTTGAGAACTATGAGTACGACGTTAACTCCTGCTTTGCCCGCCGACCTCAAAACCGCCAATCAGGATCGACTCGACCCGGGCGGTCGAGGCGCGACTTCCAGCCAGAAGCGGGGATCGAAACGATTTGGACGCCGCGCAATCCTGTTTGTTGCAACCGGCTTATTGGCCATGGCCGCCGCAACCTATTGGTTCATCGGCGCCGCCGGTTATGAAACGACCGATGATGCGACAGTGGAAGCGCATGTGATCCAGGTCAGCCCAAAAGTCTCGGCGCATGTCAAAACCGTTCATTTTGATGACAACTATCAAGTCAAGCGAGGCGAGCTTTTGGTCGAATTGGACCCGCGAGACTACGAAGTCGCTCTGGCCAGTGCGGTGGCGAATCTGGCCTCCTTGCGCAGCAAGCTGACGGAATCGCAAGCGCAGCAGAACGTGGCCCAAGCGGGGCTGGGACAGGCCGAAGCGGACCTTGCGAACACCCGGGCGACTGCCGAAAACGCCCTGTCCGACTTTAACCGCAACGAACAATTGTACAAGACCCACGTCATTGACCGTCGCGAGTACGACGGATCGGCTGCACAGGCCAAAAGCACTGCCGCTGCGGTGGAGTCGGCCTCGAAAAAGGTCACTTCCCAAGAAGCGCAAGTGCGGTTGGTCTCCGCCCAATACGTGACGGCGTCCGCTGAAGAAAAACAAGCGGAAACCCAAGTGCAACAAGCCGAGTTACAATTGTCGTACACCAGGATTTTCGCCCCTTTTGACGGGCGGGTGACCAAGAAGAGCGTCGAGCCGGGCAACTACGTTCAGCCGGGCCAAACGCTCTTTTCGCTGGTCCCGCCGGAGGTCTGGGTGGTGGCCAACTTCAAAGAGACGCAGCTCAGGAGGATGCGGGTCGGCCAGCCCGTTTCGGTGCGAGCCGACGCTGTCCCAGGCCGTGATTTCAGGGCGCACGTCGAAAGCGTGCAGGTGGGCACCGGAAGCCGATTTACCATATTGCCGCCGGAAAACGCCACCGGGAATTTTGTGAAAGTAGTTCAGCGGGTGCCGGTCAAGATCGTTTTCGACGAGGCGGCGGCGGACCTTGAACGGCTCTGGGCCGGCGAATCAGTCGAACCGAAAGTGGACGTGCATAATAGCTCGGCCGAAGAGGGACGTCGGGCCGCCCCTTTGCCGCCTGCGATCCTCGGGGCTATGGATTCGACCGTGGCGCCTGTTACGAAATAGGGCGACTGACCTTCGGACGAGTCAAGTAGAGAACAATTCTCGAAAGGAACGTATGAGCCATGCCATCACCCCGGACGGACGCGCGGTGAATCCGTGGTGGATCGGCTTGACCTTGACGATCGCCACCTTCATGGAATTGCTGGACACCAGCATCGCGAATGTCTCGCTCCCGCACATCGCCGGCGGGCTTGGAACCAGTCTGGACGAAGCAACTTGGGTGCTAACCAGCTACCTGGTGGCCAACGCGGTGGTTCTTCCTCTGAGCGCCTGGTTGAGTCGCGTGTTTGGCCGCAAGAATTATTACATGGGTTGCGTCGCCCTGTTCACCGCCAGTTCTTTTCTATGCGGGACGGCTCCGAATCTCGGGCTTTTGATCTTCTTCCGAATTTTGCAAGGCATCGCCGGCGGCGGGTTAGCCCCTTCGGAACAGGCGATGCTGGTGGACACCTTTCCGCCTGCCAAACGCGCGGCCGCTTTTGGGCTTTACAGCATGGCGATTGTGCTGGCTCCCGCGTTGGGGCCGACACTCGGCGGCTGGATCACCGACAACTCATCCTGGCGCTGGATTTTTTTCATCAATGTCCCGGTCGGTATCCTATCGCTCTTTCTTACCAGCCGGCTGGTCACCGATCCACCAGCCTTTACTGAGGAGCGCCGGAAGACCAAGGCCACTGGTCAGAGTCGGATTGACTACCTCGGGATTGTTTTATTAGCGGTCGGGTTTGGATGTCTAGAAGTCGTCCTCGACAAAGGGCAGGAAGACGACTGGTTCGGCAGCCCGTTTATTACCACCTTCACGATCGTCAGTTTGGTCTCGTTAGTCGTCGCTGTCGTGTGGGAGCTGCATCACAAAGATCCGGTGGTCGATCTCACGCTATTCGGGAACCGGAATTTCGCCTTGGCTTCGATCCTCTTTTTTCTTTTTGGATTTATCCTCTTCAGCAGCACCGTGCTGGTGCCGCAACTCCTGCAATCGCTTGACGACTACGATGCTACCACGGCCGGCATGGTGCTGACTCCTGGTGCACTGGTGATCGTCGTCATGGCGCCTTTCATCGTCCGGCTCACTCCGATTGTCGGAGCAAAGCGGTTGATCTGCATCGGGTTCTTCTTTTTGGCGGTGGCGGTCTGGCACGTGGGGCATCTTGCGCTGAATGCCGACTACGGGGCTTTCGCGCGGGCTCGGATGCTGCAAGGGTTTGGGTTGGGATTCTTGATTGTTCCCATCACCCAGGTTGCTTATTCCTGTCTTCCGCCTGAGAAGAACAATAAGGTTAGCAGCCTGACGAACCTATTCCGAAACGAGGGCGGCAGTTTTGGCATTACCTTTGCCAACACCATGCTGGCCCAGCGCGTCCAGTTTCATCAAAGCATTCTGGCGCAGCACCTGACTCCCGACAACTCGGCATATCACGAATGGCTGCAGCAGATGGCGAATGCCTTCAAGCATGCCGGCTATTCCGGAATCGAAGCGGCCAGCCGTGCGCAGGCTCAACTCTACGCGGTTTTGAATCAGCAGGCTTCATTGCTTTCTTACCTTGATTGTTTCGTTGGCCTGGTCGTTCCTGCCTGTCTTGGACTCCTTCTGGCCATGGTGATTAAGAACTTCAGGCCGCCGGAAAAACAGGCGCCGGCCCACTAGGACGTGTCGGCATAGGGGTGTGTCGGCGTGGGCTTTCGCCTTTTAGCCTTCTGTAAGTTCGTGATCGATTAGTTCGGCGTAGCTCTGTCTCCGGCGAACGATCTTTGCTTCGGATCCAGAAACCAGCACTTCGGCGGGAAAGGGTCTTGAATTGTAATTCGACGCCATGGTGAATCCGTAAGCGCCGGCGCTCATCAGGGCCAGAATATCTCCGGATTCTACTTGTGGAAGCTCCCGGTCGAGAGCAAAGAAATCGCCGGTTTCACAGACAGGTCCTACGACATCCACCTTGGTCAGAGATTGATCCTTGGATTCGCGGACGGGAACCACTTCGTGATATCCCTGGTACAACGCCGGGCGGATCAAATCGTTCATGCCGGCATCCACGATAACAAATGTTTTGCTCGGTGTCTTTTTTACGTAAAGAACACGAGTTAAAAGGACACCGGCGTTTCCTACCAGGAACCGACCAGGTTCAAGCAAGACCCGCACTGAAAGACTTTTCAGGAGCGGGACCGTCGCTTCGGCATACTCCTGAATCGTCAGCGCAGGCTTGGGCTCGTCTTCTTTCCACCAGACCTTGTCTCCGCTCTCCAGCGAACCCCGATAAACGATGCCAATCCCCCCTCCGATGCTGAAGAATTCGATCCCGTACTGGGACTTTAAATGACGGACTAGGGGCACCATTTTTTCGATCGCCTGGACAAACGGCTTGGTCTCGGTAATTTGAGATCCGATGTGCATTTGCACACCGCGAATCTTGACGTGACTCATCTCTTGCGCACGAGCGTAAACCTCCGCCACACGATCGATGGCGATTCCGAATTTGTTCTCGGTTTTACCGGTGCTTATGTATTTATGGGTATTCGCCGAGACGTCCGGATTGACCCGTATGGCAACCGGAGCCCGTTTGCTCAACGATTTCGCAATTTCATTGATTGCGCCCAATTCCTGTTCGGATTCGATATTAAAGCTGAGTACTTCACAGCGTAAAGCGTACTCGATCTCTTCACGGCTTTTGCCAACACCCGCGAAGGTACACTTTGCCGGATTGCCTCCGGCTTTGATCACCCGGTAAAGTTCACCTCCGGAAACAATATCAAACCCGGCACCTTGATCGGCGAGGAGCCGAACGACAGAGAGGTTCGAATTGGCTTTGACGGCGTAACAAATCTCGTGATGCAGCTCGTGCAAAGCCTGGTCAAGACGCTGATAGTGATCCACCACGGTCTGCGAACTATAGACGTAGAGAGGTGTGCCGAATCGCTCTGCGGCCTTGTCGAGAGAGTAAGATTCGCAATTCAGTTTGCCGCGCTGGTAATGAAATGAGTGCATGCTTAGACGACCGATCCCGTTTGGTTTTCACAGGCCGTGACGGTGTTGACCATCAACATGGCGACGGTCATTGGACCCACCCCGCCGGGGACCGGTGTGATGGCGCTTGCTTTTGAGGCGGCTTCCGCAAAAGCGACATCCCCGGTAATCCGATATCCTTTCGGCGATGTCTGATCCTCTACACGGTTGATGCCGACATCAATAACGACCGCGCCTTCCTTCACGAATTCGCCGCGTACAAATTCGGGCCTGCCGATGGCCGCCACGAGAATGTCCGCGGTGCGGGAAAGCTCGGCCAGATTCCGGCTGCGCGAGTGGGCAATTGTCACGGTGGCATCGGCTCCTTTTCCTTTCCGCATCAGCAAGAGGCCAAGCGGTTTGCCCACCAGCATGCTGCGCCCGATGATCACAACGTGAGCGCCGGTTGTTTCAATGGAGCTTTCCTGGAGAAGGCGCTGGCATCCGAGCGGGGTGCAGGGAACCAGGGCGGTCGGATCACCCATCGCTAACTTCCCGACATTCATGGGATGAAAGCCGTCGACGTCTTTTGCTGGATCAATGGCAAAGACAATTTCTTCTTCGTTGATCTGGGGCGGTGGAGGAGACTGCACCAGGATGCCATGAATCGCCGGATCCGCATTCAGATCCTCGACAATTTTCAATACCTCTGACTGCAACGTCTCGGCTGGAAGCTCTATCTTGCGGGAATTAAACCCGAGTTCCTTGGAAGTTCGGTCTTTGTTCCGAATATAGGCGATCGATGCCGGATCGTTACCAACGAGGACCACGGCAAGGCCCGGGGTAATTCCGTGTTTTTGCAAACGCGCAATCCTCTCCCGAGTTTCCTCGTTAATCCGTTGGGCAACGCTTTTGCCATCGATCAAATTCATTCGGTACCCGGATAGAGCATCTTGTTTTGACGAGCCTGAGCGAGAAAGGTCCGATCGGACTCATTGGAATCCAAGGTCCGGAACCAGACGTCAACGCCCCGCCTATTGCAGCCACTCGGTATGGAAACTTCCCGGCTTGTCGATGCGTTCGTAGGTGTGAGCGCCGAAATAGTCGCGTTGCGCCTGAAGCAAGTTGGCCGGTAAACGTTCTTGGCGATAGCTGTCGAAATAGGCTAGTGAAGCCCCGAAAGCAGGAACAGCGACCCCGGCTTGAATCGCGGTCGCGACCGCCAGGCGCCAACTGGCCTGACTTCGCTCCAGGATCGAGCTGAAGAACGGGTCGAGCATTAAGTTTTCCAATTGGGCGTTTCGATCGAATGCTTCTTTGATTCGATTCAGGAATTTGGCGCGAATGATGCAGCCTCCTCGCCAAATGGTGGCGATATCGCCGAAGTTCAAGGGCCACTTGTAGTGTTTGCCGGCTGCGGCGAACAAGGTGAATCCCTGCGCATAAGAAACTATCTTCGAGGCGTACAAAGCATCGCGGACTGCGTCGATAAGTTTTTGGCGGTCTCCCTCGTATTTGAATGGAGGCGGCGCTGGGAGTTGTTTCGAGGCCCGAACGCGCTGCTCTTTCAGCGAGGAGAGAACGCGCGCCTCCACCGCGGCGTTAATGGTCGAAATGACAACGCCTTGATCGATGGCGGATTGCAGGGTCCATTTACCAGTCCCTTTCTGGGCCGCCCGATCAAGAATCATATCGACCAGGGGTTTGCCTGTTTCAGGATCTTTTTTTCGGAAAATGTTCGCGGTGATCTCGATAAGAAAACTGTCCAGATCTCCCTTGTTCCAAGTTTCGAAGACCTCATGAAGCTCATCTGCATTCAGCCCGAGCAGGTCCCGCAGGATGGCGTAGGCCTCGCAAATCAGCTGCATATCCCCGTACTCGATTCCGTTGTGCACCATCTTAACGTAGTGGCCGGCTCCCCCGGGCCCCATGTACCGGCAACACGGCTCTCCCTCGACCAGCGCTGCGATTTTGCGATAGATCGGCGAGACGATTTCCCAAGCTTCCTTGGTTCCACCGGGCATCATGGAAGGGCCCTTCAAGGCGCCCTCTTCACCGCCCGAAACTCCGATTCCCAGGTAGTTGAAACCCTTGGCTGATAAGGCCGCCTCGCGACGCTCAGTATCGGTGTAGAGAGAATTGCCGCCGTCGATCACCACGTCACCCTTATCAAGAAACGGCAACAATTGATCGATGACCGCATCGACCGCTGCGCCCGCTTTGACCATGATCATCATCTTGCGAGGCTTGGCCAGACTTCCGACGAACTCTTCAATGGACCGTGTCGCCAAAATGTTTTTCCCAGCGCCGCGGTGTGCGGCAAACTTTTCCGTCACCTCCGTCGTACGGTTGTAAACCGAAACGGAGAAGCCTTTGCTCTCCATGTTCAGGACGAGATTTTCGCCCATGACAGCGAGGCCGATTAGTCCGATATCTGAAGGATTCATGAGTGGGGTGATCGAAAGGTTGAGTTGACTGTACCTGTTTCTAAGTATCTAAACATCCAGCGAGGTTGGCAATGCAGTTTTGTGAGATCAGAATAACAAAACAACCTCTGGATCCGCCTGTCCTCCACTTTTCGCGGACTGAAGGTGCGGTTGTCGATTTTTTTGGGGTGGTCCGATCCATCGAGAATGAGCGGATGATCGATGCCATCGAATATGAAGCCTTTGAGGCGATGGCGGAGCGTCAATTAGCCCTGATTGCCGATGAAGCCAAAGACCGGTACGGGCTTGTTTCGGTAGTCATTCATCATCGGATTGGATTGGTCCCGGTGGGAGAAGCTTCTTTGTTCGTGCGGGTGACAGCACGCCACCGTCGTGCCGCTTTCGAGGGAAGCAGCCAGATCATTGAGCGGCTGAAACAAGCTGTTCCGATCTGGAAGCATCCTGTTTATGCGAACGTTCAGATCGCATGAATCTTCCGAACCAGCTCACGATTCTCCGGCTGCTTTTGACGCTGCCTTTTGTGGCGACACTCAGTCTTCAATTTCCCGGTGCCAAACTCTTGGCCGTTGTTTTGTTCATCGCGGCCAGCGCGACAGACTATGCCGACGGTTATATCGCTCGAAAATTCCAGCTGATCACCGATTTCGGACGACTGATGGATCCGCTTGTCGATAAGATCATGACGATGTCCGCCTTCGTCTGTCTGGTTTCTCTTGGAATCATCCCGGCGTGGGCCGTGATCGTCATTTTGAGCCGCGAGTTCCTGATCACCGGGCTTCGCTTAATGGCCGCGGTTCGGGGGAAGGTGCTTCCTGCGGAGCGGCTGGGAAAGCTCAAAACGGTCTGGCAAATCGTCACTATTCTCTATTGCCTTATCATGGTGGCGATCTTCGAAGAGTTCGGTCACCTGCTTAACGCCCCAATAGTGACATCGCTCAGGATGGTCGGTTTAGCGCTCGTTCTCCTGACCGTTGGTCTGACTCTCTGGTCAGGAATTTCCTATTTCGCAAAAAATTGGGAGCTGGTGAGCGATTCCTAATACAGGAGTTCAGGAGTTGCAGGAGTTCAGGAGTTGCAGAATACGGAAGAAATATCGCTTGCGGCTACTCCTGACTCCTGAACTCCTGCAACTCCTGGCTCAGAAATCTTCGTTGAAATGACCGCAGGCGCGGAGGTGGCCATCGGCAATCTCAAAGATCTCCGTGGAGATCGGCCACGGATCGTTGTGGTACAAACTGAGCACTAAGGGGGCAAAGGATTGGATATTGGTAGCCAGTCGCGGGAAAAAGAGAATGGTCCGGCGATTCGGAACGGCAAAAAAGCAGTTCGGTCCAAGCAAATTCGCGTAGCGATTGCCAAGGTCCGGCAAGAGCAGAATTGAAGATAAGGTGGGATCCGGACTTTCAAGGCGGAGCGCAGTGATCACGCCGTTGGAATCCCTGATGGGTTCGGGATTTGCTATTCCGAGTAACCGACGCGCGTGCACAAGAGTTTCTCGGTTCGATGCGGATCGGTCCTTTTCCGGAAGTTCCTGTGGTTTGACTGGCTGCAGCGTCTCGCTGTCCACCGCCCGATAATAAGCTAGAAGGGTTTGCTTCGTGCCTGGGATGGGTATGCTGACGGGCGATCTGTAAAAATAAGGATCAAGGATCAAAAAGAATTGATCGGCGTTGGTTCGAAACGCTGCTGTCACCATTAACAGGAAGAGCCATACGATTCGGCGGTTGGATTTGCAGTTTCCTGCCTCTCGCGTACTTCTATTCAGCATCATGATATCTTTTCTCGATGGCGAACTTGTTGAGGCATTGCCAACGCAAGTCGTCATATCGGTTCAAGGGGTTGGATACCTCGTCCAGATCCCTCTCTCAAGCTTTGAACACTTGCCGGCGGTCGGAGCACGTTTGAGACTGTTGACTCATTTTGTGGTGCGCGAGGATGCGCACTTGCTGTTTGGATTTCTGACTGTGGTGGAGCGGGACCTTTTTCGCCTGCTTGTTCAACACGTCACGGGTGTGGGACCCAAGCTGGCATTGGCCGTATTGAGCGGGATGAGCGTCGGCCAGTTCAAGGCTGCGGTGGTGAACGGAGACACCAACGTCTTGTCGAAAGTCAGCGGACTGGGTAAGAAAACCGCGGAAAGAATTATTCTGGAGTTGAAGGACAAGGTTGGCGTTGCGGCTGCCTGGGAGATGGCTGCTTCGGGTCGGAACGATCAACAAGCCAAAGTGAACGATGCAGTTCTTGCGCTCCTCTCGCTGGGCTTTAAACAGGTTGAAGCACAAAAGGCCGTTCGAGAGATCCTCTCTCGGGCGAAAACGGAAGAGATCGATACCGAAGAACTCGTTCGGCGAGCGCTCAAGCAGTTGGCGTAGGAACAAATGGAAGACTCCGTCGCCCTAGAGCGTATCCAGCGCGTGCGCGAACGGTTTCCCGAAAAGGGATTATTCGCACAGAAAGAATGGCTGATCTCGCCTCAGCCTTTTTTGATCAGTGCCCAATTTGCGGACGAACTCGAACGGCTTGGGCACTGGCTGTTCAAGTTTGTCAAGGCGTCCAACCGGCTCTATCACCTCAGCGTCAAAGGGAAACAGCCAGACTGGATTGCGGCGTACCTGGATGCCGGAAAACCGGCCGACTTAGTTAGCATTTCCAGAGGATACCGTGACGAAGTTCCGCGAGTCATTAGACCCGACATCATCCTGACCGAGGCCGGGTACGCGATCTCGGAGCTCGACTCTGTGCCCGGCGGGATTGGGCTAACCGGGTGGCTAAACCAGACCTATCGCGAACTCGGTTTCGACGTTCTGGGAGGCGCCGACGGGATGATCAACGGGTTTCGCTCGATCCTGCCAAGAGGTGTGATCACGGTTTCGAAGGAGTCCGAAACCTATCGACCGGAAATGGAATGGTTGCGCGACCAGTTGACCACCCGGTACGGGGACCGATGGAGAGTGGCGGAGGCCGAGACATGGGATTTCCGGTCTCCGGAGCCCCTTTACCGATTCTTTGAATTGTTTGATCTTCCTAACCTCCCATCTAGAAACTCGTTGATGGAAGCGGCCGAAGCCGGCGGTCTGCAGATCACTCCGCCGCTTAAACCTTATCTGGAAGAAAAGCTTTGGTTTGGCCTCTTCTGGTCAAAGCCCCTGCAGAAATTCTGGCGCCGCGAACTGCGGGCCAGCCATTGGACAAGGCTGAAATCTATGATTCCTCAGACTTGGATTGTCGATCCTGCTCCAGTGCCACATCATGCGGTGATCCCGGCACTGGAGATTCAGGACTGGCGTGAATTGAAAAAATTCAGTCAAAGGCAGCGCGAATTCGTCATGAAAGTGAGCGGATTCTCGGAACTGGCATGGGGTAGTCGCGGAGTTTTCGTCGGGCAGGATCTTCCTCAGAGGGAATGGTCAGATTGCATCGAACAAGCAATTACTTCGTTCAGCCGCGGACCGTTTATCCTGCAAAAGTTCTTCAAAGGGCGCCTGGTCCAACAGCCGTTTTACAATGCGGCGACCAATTCGATCGAGACTCTGGTAGGGAGGGTCCGTCTTTGTCCCTATTATTTTGTCTCGTCGGACGATAAAGTGCGTCTCGGCGGGGCACTGGCCACGATTGTGCCGGCGGACAAAAAAATGGTGCACGGGATGCGCGACGCCATCATGGTCCCAACCGCAGTGGACATGAGAGGAGCCGAAGAGCCAAGAAGCCGAGAAGCCAAGTAGTCGAGAGGCTTAACGCCGTCACGCCCCAACGCCGACCCGTTCCCCTACAGCGCGATCTCCACTTCGCAGCCTTGTGCGACCGAGTCTGCGACAGCCTGGACGACTCGCATGTACTGCAGTCCCTGGGCGAAACTGGGCTGAGGCTGGATGCTGGCTGGAGAGCGTGCGGCGGCGATAAAGTCTTCCTCGACACGCCAGCGTTGCTCCAGTTCAGACGGTATCTCGATATCAGCGGCCTTTTTTTCTTTCAGCCGCCCTCCGGTGATCCGATCCGAACCGAAGTCATAGCTGAGCATCCCCTGGCTGCCAAAGACCTGAAGGCGTTCCGAGTTCTCGAAGGGAGCAACTCCGCTGAACTCCATAACTCCTTCCATGCCGTTAGCGAACTTGCAAAGAACAATCACCATGTCTGGAATGCGGATTTCATACCCTTGACGAACGGGGTTAATTGTCTTTTGGCGGGCGAAAACGTGTGTGATCGGGCCAAACCATCGTTGCACCACCTCCGCATAGATCCCGAGGGTCAAGACGTTTAATCCTGAGAGTTCATCGCGCTGTCTCCAATGGGGAGGAGCCTCCGGATCGATGTAGGTCCCGGAGAGACTCTGGAGCCGTAAATGATGCGGTTCACCCAAATAATCGGCAGCCAGCACCTTTTGCATAAAGAGGTTCCCGCGCATTCCATGCGGAGGCGGGCAAACCATGGTGACCAGATGCGGATTCCGTTGAGAGGCCGCGAACATTTCCTCGGCTTCGGAGAGATTCAAAGCCATCCGCGCCTGGGTGAAGACATGTTTGCCGGCTTCCAGAGCGGAAATCGCGATTGTTGAGTGGAGATAGGGCGGGGTACCGATCCAGACAATGTCGATATCCGGATCCGCGACCAGTTCGGCCCAATTGCCATAGGGGGTCGCTTCAGGAATGTATTTCTTACAACACTCTTCCGAGCTCTCGTAGGACGAGTTGCAAACGGCGACAACCTCAACGTCCGGAATTTTCTTGAGCGCCGGCAGATGGCGGTCCTTGACCACGGCTCCGGCGCCGACGATCCCGATTTTCAATTTGGTTTGCCTAGGTGCCATTGCGAAGTTCCTGAGTCAGACAGTCTGGCCTTCTATTCGTTTAAAACGAAGAAATTTCGGAATTGGATTCCGTTTTTCGTCTTCCGCTATCGAAAACACTCTTCGGGCATGATCATGGTGGGCGGTGTACAAATTCGCTGGACACAGTGCTCCCAAGTTTCCTGGCCGCTGAGGATCTCGATTTCCACTCTCAAATAGTAGATCGGAACCTCGAGGGGATCGATTACCGGAAAGCGAACGGCATCCTTCTCGGTGGTGATCACCGCACTGACGTCTCGACGAACGCATCGTTGCAGAAACTGACTCAACTCGTTTTCTGAGTAGCGATGGTGATCTGCAAAGTGGCGTGACAATTCTATATTAGCTCCCAGGTTCCGAAGACCTTCCTCGAAGCTTTCAGGCGCAGCAATCCCGCAAAACGAGCCGATATAAAGACCTTTGAGGTAATCGAGCGGCAGGCGTTCATCCTTGTAAACGTGTCTCAGATAGAGCGGCGTGTGACGGCACTCGATAATTTCCGCCGTCCGATTGTACCGTCGGATTCTCTGGATCAGGTCGTCGTTTGTTTCACCGCTGCATTTGGTGATAAAAATATAGCTGGCTCGGCGCAGGTTTCGGGGAGGTTCGCGCAAAGTGCCGCGGGGTAACAGGTGTTCGTTGCCGAAGGGTGCCTGGCGATCGATCAGGACAATATCCAGACGGTGCTTCAGGTGAAGATATTGCAAGCCGTCGTCGAGCAACAGAGTGTCTACGTCGAGTTCTTTGAGCGCGTGCAACCCGGCTTTCACCCGATCCTTGTCGACGACCACCGCCACACCCCTGAGATTCGAAGCGAGCATAAACGGTTCATCGCCGGCCGTCGCTGAATCCAGCAACACACTCTTTCCGTCAGAAACAACTCTGGGTGGATTCTCGGGTCCTTGCGATAGAAGGCTTTCCCACAGGCTCTTTTTACGGCGCCGATCGACGCTTTTGTACCCGCGGCTTAAAATCGCAACTCGCCGACCTCCTTTTTGGAGAGCCCTGGCATATTTTTCGACTACCGGCGTCTTTCCGGTTCCGCCGACCGTCAGGTTGCCAATGCTGATAACGAGGCACCCGAGTTGCCGTTCTTTGAA
>DATHPI010000314.1:0-3429 GCA_035484035.1 Chthoniobacterales bacterium | reverse complement strand
TCCTCGTGCTCGTCCTCGATCTTCGAAGCTGGCAGACGAAAAACGGACCGAAAGTCGAGCGCGAGCACGAGCACGAATACGATTGGGGAGGGAGGAGAGGGGGATCCCTCTCCTCAACTCTTTAATCGTGCTCGTTATCCTGCTCGTGCTCGTCCTCGATCTTTGAAGCTGGCAGACGAAAAACCGACCGAAACTCGAGCACGAGCACGAGGACGATTGGCGGTCCGGAGAAGAGAATCCCGACAGCTACGCTTGTTAGGGATCCATCTTGGAGGTTAACGATCCGTCCGGTACACTGAGATGGAAGAACTTTTTAATACGCGCCGAAAGGGCAAGATGTCCGATCGGGATCGATTGAATCGCTTCGCGCTCAAGAGTTGCAATTGACTGTTTTAGTTGGACAGCCGCATAACTCAGAGTTTGGACCAACTCAGGACGGGATTCAAGCAGTGGCCTAAGGTTTTCGGAGCTTACTTGCAGGAGCAATCCCGGCGTAAGAGCCGTTAAAGTGGCAATCGAAGGGATACCGGCCAGAAGTGAAATCTCCCCGAACGAGTCACCGGGTCCCATCCTCTCCAGCTTCAGCAACCGGCCGTCCTGTACCTGCCGTGTCCCTTGAATAACCCCGAAAGAAATAAAGTAGGCGGATCCCACGGTAATACCTTGTTCCAAAATCTGTTCCCCGACTTGAAAGTGACGTCTGATAGTCGTCTCACTGAGCTGGGTTCTTTCCGCATCGTTGAGTGATTCGAGTAGACTGAGGTGATGCAACAAATCGTTCTCTGGGAAGAAAAAGATTGGAGATGAATCAATCGAATCGGGCGCGAGCTTCGATTTTAAGGACGCCCCCTCAGCGACAACGGGGCGTGCTCGTTTGTAAATCTGAGTAATCAACTGAGAGCGGGCTTCTCCCGCCGACGAGATCGAAGCGGTACTAAAATAGACTGCATAAGTGAGGCGATCGCCCTTGATCTCCATCACTGCGGAGGAAGGTGCCGGATCTTCCAGAATAGACGGGCACGTCATTGCTGCCTGCTTCAGGATATCGAGCGTGGGTTTTGGCTCGTTCCGGCTATCGACGACTACGGTCAGACTCCCACTGTAGCCCCTGGTCCCGGCGCTGTGGTTTTGGATTCGCATCTTGGCAACTGCGCTGTTCGGAACAATGACGATATCGTTCGCGCTGTTCCTGATGCGCGTGGAACGCCAATTCATCTCGACCACTTCGCCTTCGGCCCCACCCTCTAGAAGGATTTCGTCTCCGATGCGGTACGGCTTCTCAATGCTCAGGGAAATTCCGGAAAAAACATCTCCCAGCGTGCTCTGGAGAGCCAGACCGAGTACGATCGCGATAATCCCTGAGGTCGCGAGCAGTCCCTGCAGCGACAAACTAAAAACAAATGCCATCATTGCCAGCGCGGAAGAGACATAGATGCAGGCGGTGAGTATGTCGGTCAGTAGTTCGTTATCGACCGCTATTCCCCGTAACGCTTTCGACATCGCGAGAAAGGAGATGATTTGACGCGCGGCTAAGGCCCACCAGCAACAGGCGAGAATTTGGAGCCAAAACCCGTGAAGCGGATCTTGATGCTTAAAGACCGGATGCAGTGGCGAACCAACGAGTGCGATCAGGAGAACGGTGTGGACGGCAAAGAAGATCGACATGCAAATGAATCGTGCGACACGCTTGCGCATTGGAATCAGCGCCAAGAGGGTAGCGTCCGCAACGATCGCTGTTGCGAAAACAAAAGACAGGTCCATAGAATTAATGGTGTGTCATACTGCCCGCGCCTACCCCGTTGCAAAAACCACTGGCGTGTAACGGGCGGCTAATCAGCGGTTCGCTGTGGCAACCTCGCTAGCATATTACCCGCCGCAAAGACTTGCGATCCTTTTCCTCTTCGATTCACTTGTACTTTCAAATATCTAGTTTGATAAGGAATGTGATTAGGAATACAGATCGGATTTCGGTGCAGGCGGGATCTGGGGCGCCTTTGAACCGCCCACCACCTTTTCATTCGGCATGATCCAGATTTTCGGGCTGGGGCAGCAGCATTGGGTTTTTCGGCGTCTAGAAGACCTTGGGTAGCGCGGGTCGGGTGGGTGGTTCTGGGATGATTCCACGGCCTCGGATATCGTGAACCGAACAATTCAATTTTAAGTTTCTGCCAGTCGGTCAATTTAATCTTTCTGCCGATACGATTCGTCCGACTCGACCCGATCCATGCGTACCGGTTTATGTACCGTAGAAACTGCACGACTTTTCTCTGCCGTGGCGTACTGTCATCCTTCGCCGTCTTGGAGTGGTTGTACAGAATGGGAGGATGAAGAGGATGAAGATTCTGAGAACATTTTGTTTGGGCATTTTAGCGAGTTTTTGTAGCGCTACCGGGATGGGCGGCCCCGTGGATTCGAGCGGACAGGAATTAGTGACGGCGCCGATTCAGACGCTGAACTCTCCTAGCCAGTTAAGCGCGATCGAGGAAAATTCGAGATTGGCAGCGCACGGAAATGATCGGCACTACACCAACGGAGCACTGCTTGCTTTTACCACCGGGCCGTTGAGCGAAAATTGTATTTGGAGCGCTCCGATTCGCTGGCTCGGTGAGTCCACGTTTCTCTTTCACCCTCAGAGCCTGAAAACCGACGATCGACTGGAATGGATCATTTTGGGGCAGAGCATTTTTACTCCACAAGATCACAACGCCAGCGACCCGAGCCTGAACGACAGGCCGTACGCTGGATGGTTGTACACCGGACTAGATTTCATACAGGACTACGATGCTCAACAGCTGACTTCTCTTGAATTTCTCGGAGGTGTCGTTGGACCCTGGGCGTTGGGTCGACAAGTCCAAAATAGCGTTCACGGTCTGTTTGGGTTCCGTACCGTGAAAGGCTGGAACTTTCAGCTCGGCAATGAATTTGGATTTACAGTTTCATGGGAAAGAAAATGGCGATTCAATCATGAATTAGGTGAGGGGTATTCGTGGGAGATTATCCCTGATGCCGGAGTTACGGCGGGCAATGTCTTCACCTATGCCGAAGCCGGATTTTTGGCACGGATAGGTCGTGGTCTGAAGGATGATTGGGGTCCTGAGATGATTCGTCCTGGATATTCGGGAAGTTCTTACTTTTCCGGCCAGCGGTCAGGAGTAAAATTTGGCTGGGATTTTTTCGTCGGCGCTCAGGCGCGCGCAGTGGCACTGAACATTTTTCTCGACGGCAACACATTCCAGGACAGCAGGAGCGTCGTCAAAGAACCTGTGGTTGCCGATCTGATCGTTGGAGCCGAACTATTTTCGATCAACGGCTTTCGATTTGGCTTTTCGCTTGTCACCCGAACACCGGAGTTTCGGAAACAAACTGGAATGGACAACTTCGGTAGCTTCCATGGCGTATGCGCCTTTTGATTGGTTCGGCAATGCTATC
>DATHPI010000313.1:0-11513 GCA_035484035.1 Chthoniobacterales bacterium | reverse complement strand
CAGTGTCCCTCTATCTGCTTCGCGAAATTTCCCGATGCGAGCTTGAAATGCTCCACTAAAGGCTCCTTTGGCATGTCCGAAGAGCTCACTTTCGAGTAACTCTTGCGGGATGGCCGCACAATTGACTGCAACGAAAGGACCTTGCCGCGATCCCCAAAACGGTGAATTGCTCTAGCGACCAATTCTTTCCCAGTGCCCGTTTCGCCCTCGATCAGTACAGTAACCTCTCCGCTGGCGGCGATCCCGATCCGTTTTTGAACCTCGCGCATACCAGGGCTGAATCCAACCAGGCCGTCGCCGGAAACGCAGCGTCCACTTCGTTAATCAACTTGAGCGCTTCCTGCGCGCCGCTCGCTTCCACGACGTCGTGACCGAAATCCCGGATTGATTCGGCCAGCGCTTCACAGAACGATTTGTCGTCATCGATGATCAGGATTCGCGCCATGGAAGTCGGATTACAAATCGTGGCTCGCTCATCCTGTCAACAGGTTGTGCCAGTGCGCCTCAAAAACTTCTGCGTGGCTGCGCATTCCGTGTGTGTGACAATCGGGTCATAGCACCACTCGAAAAGGTGGCGACCACCCGAGTACGGGTCTGGGATTTTGGGGGTGAGCCAACTGATGCGAAGGCTCGCCAAGGCGCCGATTGATTTAATCTAGCGAAACCCAAATTCTTTGATCTTGGCATTTGCCGCATCGTCTTTCGCGGTCACGACCACGTCCTCACCAGTGGTTAGGACTAAATTGTACCCTCGATCCTGACCAGCAGTGTAGCCGACGACATAATCAAGGTTGACAAAATTAATAATCTTCCTGCCAGGGACTTCCACCCAATTACTTTTGGGAAGCAGCAGGGACTCAAGTTGTGCTAGCATCTGATCCGAGAACCCGGCAGCACTCACGCTCAGTAAAAAGTGTGTACCGAAAGAATAGAACTGCAGCGTATGCAGATTAGGTCCAATCACGGAATCTCTAATGAGGGAAATTTTGTTAAGATCCAGGTGCTTCGTTTGTCCAACTGGACACTCGTACCAGTCGTGTTCTCCACCCAGGGAAAGCTGGGCTGTCCAAAACAGCGACATGGCCAATGTAACGAAGAGGCAGGCTGCTTTCAGAGTCTCTCCGCGAGATTGTTTGCGGCCCAGACAGCAGTGCCGACGACTAATGTGAAATCTCAAGGAGTGATTCCCACCTGACATTAGGAAATCTTAATGTTGAGCTCATTGATTCCACCTTCTCATGGGTTACAAAGATTATAGAAATGCGTTTCCTTTTAAAACCTCAAATGTCCATTGAGTGCCAGTCGACTGGATGCGCATTTATGCTTCTGATCATTCGTATTTTTTTGCAATCCATCAACCATTTACCGTATGAAAAAGCAACTTTGTCTCGTTCTACTATCAATCGCCAGTGTGGCCCCTCTTTTGGCCACCGGCTGCTCAACAGCCCACAGTACCACTAAGCAAGGCCGGAATGGCGGCTACGTGCAAATTGAACCCAGAAGATACAACCCTGAAACCAGGGGCTTCGATAGGCCATGGCCCTTCGGCCCGGAATCGGATGCCCAGTAACTGGGAAAACCAAACGGTCCACACAGACAGAAATGCTGGAAACGCTGTTCGGTCCAGCGATCTGTTAGTCTGGAGACGCGGCCGGATCGGCCTCAACGAAAGAAGTGAAATCGTGCGCACCTCGTCTATTGTTGTAAGAGTTACTGCGTGGTATGGCTGGGTTTTCTTGGTGCTGGGACTGGCGTTCGGGACCTATATCTACAAGTGTCTTGAATGCGGTCTCTCTTGGTGTGCAAAATGCATTGTCAATCCGAACTCAGGAGATCGGTAGGCTGTTTGCCGCGACGGGCCAACTGCCCGTCCGTCAGAGGTCGTCCGGGCCAGGGTCGAACGATCCGTTCATTTCTGTGCATCCGAGCGCCGGTCCGGTCTCCGGTTTATCCGGGAAATCAGGACGTCGTATGGTAACTCCCGGAAATTTTCGCCGCGAGCCGAGTTCGGTCTCGATGTCAACAACCGTGGTCCGACGCCCGGTGCACGGTGCCAGATTTCTGATCGCAACCGCCCATTCGACCTTCGGAAACAACGGCTACATCGTCGAAGTAGGAGCGCCTAAGCAACCAATCAGGGCGGTGCTCCGCGAAAGTGCGATCACCATGTTGATTGGACTGGTGATGGGGCTAGCCTTGGCAACCTTAGGCAGCCTCTTCCTCGTTCAGCGTGCGCTGGTTCCGGTTCGGAAGATCGCTCTGGCTATGCAGGCCTTGCCCTTTGTTCGCCCGGACGAAACCACCAAAGAGGTCGCTGCCCTCGAGCAAATCGAAGGTGTATGCGTTACCGTGAATGGAATGGTCGGCCAATTGGAGGATTCATTCCAGATTGGAGCGGGCCTCTCCGCCTCGGCTTTTCGATTGCCGGGCGATCAACTGAGAACAGTGCGCGGAGAACTTGCCCATTTGTTCAAGATTGAGCGACGACCGATCAGTGTCGGCCAAATGCTTTTGCAGCTGTTAAAGGAATGCGAGCGGTTGAGCGACCTCTCCCGCAATCTGGCGGTCCGTTCCAGCGAGAATCCCAGACAAATCCGGACAGCACGCCTCAGGTTTTATCTCGGTGGACTCGCGGCGAGCGCTGCGGAGCACGTCCACACGTTAACTAAACAGTTGGGGGTCGATTTGGCTTCTGAAGCACGGGAGACTGCAAACGAGGACTTTTCGGTCCATTGGTAAATCAGATGCACCCTGGAGGATCCAAGAAAATGCGCCTTTTATTGGTTGAAGACGAAGAAAAAGTAGTGCGGTTCGTTACCCTCGGACTCAAATCGGAACGGTTCGCCGTCGACGAAACTCGAGACGGCAGAACTGGCCTCGCGATGGCTTTGGAAACGCCTTATGACCTTCTCATTGTCGATTTGATGCTTCCCGAACTGGGCGGAACCGAGCTCATTTCGAGGCTGCGACGGCATAACACCACTGTGCCAATTATCGTGCTGACGGCGCGTGACGCAGTGGACGATAAAGTGAGAAACTTTGAAGCAGGAGCGGATGATTATCTCACCAAACCGTTTGCCTTCGCGGAGTTGCTAGTCCGAATCAAAGCCTTGCTGAGACGAGGGCAGGTTAATCACTCAAATTCCCTTCGCATCGCGGGATTGGAAATCGACCGGATCAATCACCAGGTTAAAAGAGATGGCATCGCGATCAGGCTGACCGCAAAAGAATACTCCCTCCTGGAATATCTCGCGGTTAATTCAGGACGCGTTCTCTCCCGAACGATGATCGTGGAGCATGTTTGGGATCAAAGCTTTGAAGGGCTCACCAACATTGTGGATGTCTACATCAGGCAGCTCCGTGCAAAGATCGACGAACCATTCGAGCAAAACCTAATCCATACCGTTCGGCGTACCGGCTATACTCTCAGCGAACAAAATGACAATTAAAGCGCTGGCTAATAGAATTGTAGGAAGATACGTTCAATCAAAATGAAAGTCATACGATGAAAGCAATACCTTTTACTCCTCCTCAGTGCGATGGCTGGATCCCTGGCATCGCTGTCTACTGGATGCACGGCAACTGAAGGTCCCAATTCCCCCGTGAGCTTGCAGATGCCGGGTGCAGCGGTTACGCCTCGCACCCAAAGTGATCAAGATCTGGATTTTTATTAGCCTCCCGTGGACCCTCAGTTTAATACCGGTCGCGACCAATGAGGGAGTGCCCTCTGTCCTGGCCGATGGGGATCCGGTGGTTATTGTTAGGGCTTCAAATGCTCTTATTGGTGTTCCGTTGATCATATGTCAAAAGAAGCTTCGGAAAAGGAAGCCATGAATACCCGCTCGATTCGCTTCAGATTGACCGCCTGGTACGGAGGTTTATTAGTCGTCTTAGGACTTGCTTTTGGCGCTTATTGTTACTGGCGTCTGGACCATTTCCTTTCGGTTTATATGACGGAATTGTTTTCGCACCGCGCGGAACGTATTGCCGATACTCTGTTAGCCAATATCAAACGGAATGGCGATGCCTATGTCGGCAAGGAGATTGAAACAAGATATGCGCCCGAAGCCAATGACCGGTTCATCCGTGTCACCAACGACGACGGTACCGTCATTTACATTTCCAGTGAACCGAATGATCAAAGCTTTGATCCTAAGGATGTAGCAAAGGCGGCTAAGACCCTTTCTGTTGAATCCACCCGGATGGAACATGCGGGAAGTAATGATCTCTTAATTACGACGGTACCATTTGCGACCGGTCAGCAGAAATATCTGATCGAGGTCGGTGGATCAGCTATGCCGATCAAAGATGTCCTGCGCAGGTTCTTAGTTTCATTTTTGGCGGGCTTAGTCGTGTTGCTGACCCTGGCCATTTTGGGTGGATTTCTGGTCATTAAATGGGCGCTGGCGCCGGTCAAGAAAATCACCTCCAGTGCAGCGAATATCACCTCGCATCGCCTGGATAAGCGTCTTCCCATCGTTGAGACCGGTGATGAAATTGAGAATCTATCAAGGACGCTTAACCAGATGATTTCCCGATTGGACGAGTCTTTCCAGAGTATTAATCGCTTTACTGCCGATGCCTCACACGAGTTGCGCACCCCGCTCACGATTATCCGGGGAGAGCTGGAAACATCATTGTTGGACGAAAGTATGTCGAAGAATGTCCGGGAGACGATTTACAGTCTGATCGAAGAAACGGAGAATCTTTCCAAAATTGTCCAATGTCTGCTTTCGCTTTCCCGGTTAGACTCTGGAAGCGCTCAAATGGAACGCGTCCGGCTGAACTTGGGAGACCTCGTTTCGACAATCACAGACCAAATGGCTCCATTGGCTGATGAAAAGCGCATCATCCTGACTTCACAAACGGATGGGCGAGTGGAAGTCGAAGGCGACCGAGTCCGCTTAAAGCAGGTGGTGGTTAATCTCCTGGATAATGCGATCAAGTACACCCCGGCGGGCGGGACCGTCACGGTTGGGGTCAACGTCTCTGACCGGCAGGCCCAATTGGAAATCTCTGATACCGGCCCCGGAATCCCGGCGAGCGATTTGCCACACGTTTTTGACCGGTTCTTCCGCGCCGATCAGGTTCGCGTTGGTACTATGGAAGGAGCTGGTCTGGGGCTGTCGATCGTTCAATCCATCTGCACTGCGCATGGCGGCTTTGTGAAGGCGGAAAATCATACCAACGGTGGCTGTCGATTTATCGTGGAACTTCCACTAGCAACCTAAACACCTTCAGATTGACTCCTATGACCGAATTGATCGGACCTGCAGCTTCTAAAAAACCCACCAAATCGAGCCAGAGAGGATTCGGTTTCAAGACGGCACTCTGGATCGGCGGCCTGCTCACAATCGTCACCTGCATCGTCTTGTGGGCAGAGGTGTCAAAAGGAAGCAAAGTCGATCACCAATCGGTGGCTGCTGAAGGAGTCGCTCCACGGACCGTTCCGATTGCGAAGGCCGGCCGGGAAACCTTAACCAAAGATGTTTTGCTCTATGGCGAGTTTAAGCCCTATCAGGAAATCTTGGTCCACGCCAAAGTTTCCGGCTACGTGCGGTCGATCGGAGTGGATATCGGAGACCATGTCCAGGCGGCTCAACCGTTGGCGAAGTTGGAGATTCCAGAGTTAAATGACGACTTGAATAGGGCGTCGGCGGTGTTGGCGAAAAGTCAGGAAGAGGTCAAGCGCTCAGAAGCCAATTATCGAGATGCGCATTTGGCTTATCAACGCCTCTTGGAAGTGGCAAAGTCGTATCCGACCATGGTGGCTCAGCAGGAACTGGACGCAGCAAAGGATAAAGACGCAGAGATGGAGGGCACGCTCGGTTCCGCCCGCGAAAATGTCCACGAATCTCAAGCGGAGCTGGGACGGATCCAAACCTTGGTCGATTATGCCACCATCTCCGCACCCTTTAGCGGCCTCATTACCAAGCGCTTTGCCGACGTCGGCGCGCTAATTCAGGCGGGAACTGCTTCCGATACCCAGGCAATGCCGTTAGTCGAGTTGGCCGAAGATAGTCTGCTGAGACTTGATTTTCCTGTTCCTGAGTCAGCAGTCCCGGAAATACGTGTGGGCGGTCCTGTCGAAGTAACGGTCGATGCTCTGCACGAAAGCTTTCCCGGCAAGATTTCTCGCTATTCCGGGAGAGTCGACGTTTCGACGCGAAAGATGGAGACCGAAGTCGAGGTCCCTAACCCTAACGGGCGATTGACCCCAGGCATGTATGCGACGGTCCGACTAGTCCTGGAACAAAGCAAGAACGCTCTGACAGTTCCCCTCGAAGCAGTGACGTTAGGCCAGAAGCCGACAGTTGTGGTCTTGAATGGAAAACATCGTCTCGAAAAGCGAGACGTGACGCTTGGCTTACAGACCCCCGATAAGGTCGAAATTCGCTCCGGTTTGGCAGACAACCACTTAGTGTTGGTCGGTGATCGGGCCGGGATCCAGCTTGGTCAGAAAGTTACGGGCAAGCTCATCGACATACCCACATTCGATTAGAGGAAGATGCCGGAACTCACCACCTATTTCCAGTCGGGCGGTCTGGTGGACGCCGTTCTCAATTTGGGACTGGCTGCCCCCATCGATATTCCGGTGACTGGCTCGGATTTAAAGCAAACCTATGCTACAGCCGAAGTAATCCGGGAGCGTGTCAAAGCGACCTCCGGAGTCAGTGATGCGTTTATTCCACAGGATATTGATGCCCCGGCACTTCACCTTGCGATCGATGGATATCACGCCGACGAGCTGGGGTTTAGTCAAAAGGAGGTGGTCAGTAACGTCATCACCGCCTTGACCTCCAATGGGATGATCGCTCCGAGCTACTGGGTCGATCCACAAACCGGAAATGACTATCTACTGACTGTTCAATACCCAGACAACACCATTAAGTCGCTCACCGATCTCAAGAGCATCCCAATTCGCGCTGCCTACGAAAAGAAGCCGGCTCGATTGGATGCCGTCACCAGTTTGCGCCGAGTGGAAGCGCCAACCGAGTTTGAACATTACCAGCTGCAACGGGTGATCGACATCTACGTCGCACCCACCGGCGAGGAGTTAGGTCAGGTAGCGAACGCAGTGAACCGGATTATTAGCCATGTTGCGAAACCTGAGGGTATCCGTGTTTTTGTGCGGGGCGGCGCTGGGGCCATGGATACCGGCAGACAGCCGAGAAGTCATACCCCGCTCGATCCAAAGCCGGTATCATCCACCCATTGAAGCAGAGATGATAGGAAGACTATTCTTGGTTCTCTCGCTGGCGTCCTGTTGCGGATTCGCGAAGGAGTTCAACAGGCATTCCAAGGACCTCCTTAGTTACTCGCCGGGCGTGACAGCGCCGCAAAGGCTTACTTTGGATCAAGCGGAGTCCATTGCTTTTCGGCAAGCTCCGTTCCTTGGGCGAGCGTCTTTTGAGACTCAGGCTGCACAGCAGGTTATTCGCGAAGCTCGCTCCGGGCTTTTCCCACAGGTCATTGGGGATGTGAGTGCGGTTGGGACCAGTCGACAGAATATACGCATTGGAGCCTCTGGAGGTCTGAACAACCCGACCATTCTGAATCGGCAGTCCAACGGAATCAATATCAGCCAATTGATTTTCGATTTCGGCCGAACCCTGAATCTGACGGCGGCAGCGAAGTTTCAGGCCCTGTCAGAAGCGCAGCAGGAAGAATTGACCAAAGCGCAGGTCCTCCTCCAGGTGGATCGCAGCTACTTTGACGTTTTGAAGGCCCTAGCGCTTTTACGTGTCGCAAACGAAACCGTCTCCTCTCGCCAAGTCATCTACGATGAGATCGCGGCTCTCGCCAAAAGCAAACTGAAATCGGCTCTTGATCAGACCTATGCCCGAGCGAATCTGGAACAAGCAAATCAGCTCGTTCTCCAGGCCAACAACGCCGTTGGGGTGGCCTATTCGAGGCTCTCTGAATCGATGGGGTACCATACCGTTCAAAAGTTCTCGCTGAGCGACCCGCCACCGCTGAAATTGCCGGACGAGAAAGTTGAGTTGCTGGTTTCGAAAGCGTTGCAGATCCGGCCTGAAGTGGTGGCGCTGCGCGATCAAGTCAAGGGAGCCCAAAGGGAGGCGGCAGCCGCCTTCGACGCGAGATTCCCACGGATTGAAGCGCTTGGCAGCATTGGCAGGACGACCGTCGGCGCCCCAGCCGTCTATGGCGATTATGGCGCCGCCGGCATCGACGTCGAAGTTCCCCTCTTTACCGGAGGCCTATTCTCGGCGCGCCAAAAGGAAGCAGCCTTAAGGGCGAGCGCACAACAGAAAGCCCTCGACCAGGAAGAAAATCAGGTAGTCGAAGAAGTGAATTCCTCTTGGCTTGATGCCTTTACCGCTTTCAAAAATATCGGTGTGGCCGAACAGCTCGCGGCGAGTGCGCAACAGGCTTTGGAACTTGCCAGCGCGGAGTTCCGCGCCGGGCAGACATCGATTATCGAACTAAGTCAGGCGCAATTGAACGCCCTGCAAGCCGAGATTGCCGCGGCTTCGGCCAAGTACGACTACGAGATCGACCGTGTCCAATTGGATTATCAGAGCGGCGCTCTGCCTTACCGAGTCGCCGGAAAGGTTTTCCGCGGAGTGGTACCAATTGGTCACCGGTGAAACGACAGAAGGTCAGGAGTACAGTGATTGCAGAGTGAGGAGTGGATTGGTCCTATTTGCGCCTAGCTGCTAGCTTAAGCTAGAGGTTCTCCGAAAAGGGTTAAATGGCTTTTAATCGTGAACTGCTAGGTGGCGCGGACGGCTCAGTTATTGAGTCAATCGCGCCTTTAGGGCGTTTAGCTTTGATTTAAGTTAGCGCTGCCATACTTTGTTTGACTGGACCAGACATTGCTCTACGCGCTTCAACCACCGACTGCTTTGGCGAAGGCATGCATCAGCAGCGCTGCCGTGTAAATAACGGTTTTCAATCCGAAGTGCAGAGACATTTGCCGAGAGCCAGCAATGTCATTCGAGTCCGGGCAATCCCGGAACTGCAGGATGATGGGCATGTCTTGGGTCCGATGAATCTACCGGACCTCGTCGAATGGACGATGCAGGTGATTCCAGACGGCCAAAAAACGGTTCGAAGTGATCCAACCCGTCTCCAGTCGGTAGCGCATTCGGAACGTAGACCAGAGCCTGAGCCTCAGATGAGAGCCGATGTGAGATTACTAATTACCTGGTCTGCAATAATCATGCACGGTGACGGCCAACCGTGCCCTGTTCGGCGACAGACAACCAGCAGGCATTCTATGATTCACTTGATTTTCACGGAGTGCTCCATGCGCTGCAGAAACGAAGATATCTGTTAGCTGAAAAAGCCAATCCTAGCCATAAACGGCACAGCTTAAATTGATGAATGGATGGTTTTATTCCTATTTATTATGAAACGCTTTTAATATTTGCATCACCTCGAAGAACGCGTATGTGATAGTTGTAAGATGTGCGACCCATTGCGCATTTCTATAGGAGGACAAACCCTGGGCTTATAATAGGTAGGATATGAAAAACATCCAAAATGCAGCTTTCGTCGTGAGCATTCACTACGAGAACACAAACGAAGTTGCACGTATCAATGTGAAATGGAAGGGAAACCACGAGATTTCCGATTTTAATTTTGATCGCTTCGGCGAAGTTCTGAGCTCCGAGAGTGAGACAGCGAATACCGGATGGGTAGTCGTTAGATTTTCCTATCGCATGAACAACTCTGGCGTATCGCCATTTCAGCAGCCGGGACCAGCAATCCTTCGGTTCTCTGAGCGAATTAGCCCGGGAGACGAGATTCCTTTGCTGTAAGACGGCGAACGGTGAGAGCGGAGGTTTTCTCTGAAGGGCGGTTTAAGAGAGTTCGTGACGGATGCAACGAGATAGCGTTGCTACCGGTGATCAATGGGAACCACTCCACGGAAGACATTTCCAGCAATGCGGTACGGCAGATTACCGCTCTGATAATCTAGTTGCACACGGTCGATCTGATAATTGTACTTTGCAGAAGCCGCGGCGATTTCGGCTTGCAGAGCATTTAGTTGTGCCTGACTTAGTTCGATGATCGAGGTCTGACCAGCGCGGTACTCCGCGCCGGCAAGCTCCAAGGCTTGTTGCGCGCTCCCAGCAAGTTGCTCGGCTACTCCGATGTTTTTTAGGGCGGTGAAAGCATCAAACCAAGAAGTATTCACCTCTTGGACCACCTGAATTTCTTCCTGCTCGAGAGATTTCTGTTGCGCGCTCGCCCTTAACGTTGCTTCTCTTTGGCGAGCCGAAAACAGACCTCCGGTAAAGAGAGGAACTTCGACGTCGATGCCGGCTGCGCCGTAGTCGCCATATACGGCGGAATCGCCTACCGTCGTCCTGCCAATACTGCCGAGTGCTTCGATCCGTGGGAATCTCGCGTCCATCGCGGCGGCTGCCTCCTTTTGGGCTCCCTGGACTTGATCGCGCAGTGCAACCACTTCAGGCCGGATTTGTAACGCTTTCGAAACCAGCAACTCAACTTTCTCGTCCGGGAATTTCAGCTGCGGCGGATCGCTCAGCGAAAACTTTTGCACTGCATGGAACCCCATCGCTTCGGAAAGCTTCGCATAGGCAACCTCAACGGCGTTCTTGGCCTGGAGGACCAGCTGAATCGCTTGTTCCAGGTTCGCTTGCGCGTAGGTCTGATCAAGATCCGATTTTAATTTGCTTTGGGTGAGAGCTGCGATCTCGTCGTAGACGACTTCGCGAGAGGACACCGTCTCGTTTGCGACGCGTAAAAGCGCCTGAGCTTTCAAAACGTCAAAATAGCTGCGATCCACCTGGAGAAGGACCTGCGCTTTGACCAATTCTTCCCGCTGCGCTTCCGATAGGGCCTGAAACCTGGCTGCTGCCGTAATATTCAGGGTCCGGCCGAAATCGAATATCAATTGACTGATGTTAATTCCGTTTGACTGCCGATTCAGAATCGTCGGGTTGTTGAGACCTCCAGAAGCTCCGATGCGTATATTCTTTCCACTGGTACCAACCGCAGTTACATCCCCAACGACCTGTGGGAAAAGCCCGGAGCGAGCTTCGCGAATAACCTGCTGAGCGGCCTGAGTGTCAAAAGATGCTCTCCCCAGGACTGGAGTTTGCCGAAAAGCAATTGACTCCGCCTGGTCCAGAGTTAGCTTCTTCGGCGCTGTGCCGCTCGTCGAATAACTAATTAGGTCCTTGGAATGTCTGTTGGACTCCTTCGCGAGTCCGCAACAGGAAACCAGCGATAGGATCAAAAATAATCTTCCTATCATTTCTTCTTAAATGAGCGGTTCATACCGGCTCTGGATCGGAGAGTGCATGGCTCCCTGGCTGTTTTCGCCGGTAAATGATCAAAACTGCCGACGGCACAATGAAGACGGTCAGCGCCACTGAGACAAGCAGGCCACCAATGATCGCGCGAGCCAGTGGCGCATACGCTTCAGTCCCGGTACCGAGCTTGAGCGCCATTGGCAAAAGTCCAAAGATCGTTGCCAGCGAAGTCATTAAAATAGGGCGAAGCCGAACCCGAAC
>DATHPI010000312.1:0-8207 GCA_035484035.1 Chthoniobacterales bacterium | reverse complement strand
TGCATCATCAGCAAAGTATACCGACTACGGCGTATTCGATTGATGCGAAGGTTGCGGCTCTGGAAACCGCTTTCGACCTGCTCAAAAGCCAGAAAATAGTTCAGGAAAACGAGATCAGGAAACTCAAAGCGCAAATGCTGGGAGAAACGGCTCGCTCAAGAAGGTCTTGCGATGGATTAGCCGAGAACCGGAGGGTCACCGAGTTTGAGATGGCCGCCTTGAAAAACGAGCTGGTTGACGCCAAAGCGCGTCTGGCGTCAGCCTATTCAAGCCGTTCCTGGCGACTAATCGCCCCTTTAAGATGGTGCGACGAAATTCAGCGTCTCGTCGTTGGGCGGCTTCGAAAAGTGTCTCGGCGGTGACGACTGAAAACACTGCGAGGTTTGCCTTTTCTTTTCGCAAAATTTTGCCTTTTAGGGCAAAAGGTTGTTCCGTGACCCTAAGATGGGACAAACACTCTTCGAGAAAGTATGGGCGGCGCACGCGATTCGCGAATTGCCGAACGGGCAAACCCAGTTGCTGATCGGCACTCATCTCATCCATGAGGTCACGAGCCCGCAGGCATTTGGCATGCTCCGGGATTTGGGACTGTCCGTTGCTTATCCCCGCCGGACATTTGCGACGGTCGATCACATCGTTCCGACTGATCAACGCACCGAGCCGTTTTCAGATCCTCTTGCAGATGAAATGATCAAGGAACTCCGCAAGAACTGTGCGCAATTTGGAATCACCTATTTTGACATTCCCTCCGGCAAGCAAGGCATAGTTCATGTCGTCGGTCCTGAACAAGGTGTCACCCAACCGGGCACCACCATCGCCTGTGGGGATTCCCACACTTCGACACATGGCGCCTTTGGCGCAATCGCGTTCGGGATTGGCACAAGCCAGGTTCGTGACGTGCTGGCAACCCAGACAATGGCCATCGGCAAGCTGAAAGTGCGCCGAATCAATGTTAATGGAAAACTGCCGGCCGGAACCTACGCCAAAGATCTGATTCTTCATCTCATTCGCAAATTGGGCGTAAATGGAGGCAACGGATTCGCTTACGAGTACGGGGGTGAAGTCTTCGACAGATTTACGATGGAGGAGAGGATGACCGTCTGCAATATGTCAATCGAAGGTGGCGCCCGTATCGGATACGTCAACCCGGATGAGACAACCTATGCCTATCTAGAGGGTCGTCCGTACAGCCCAAAAGGCAGCGAATGGACAAAGGCGGTCGAACGGTGGAAATCGTATGTTTCAGATTCCGACAGTGTCTATGACGATGTTGTCGAGTTCGACGCCGCGGAGATTGAGCCGACAGTTACCTGGGGAATCAATCCCGGCCAGGCCGTTTTCATTTCTGAGCACTTACCCGTGCCCGAAACTGCAACGGAGGATCAGCGTGTATCACTCGCAGAAGCGCTGGATCACATGAAATTGCAACCAGGGCAAGCAATCAAAGGAACTCCGATCCAAGTCGCGTTTCTAGGCAGTTGCACCAACGGCCGGCTTTCGGACTTCAAGGAAGTTGCCAAATATATCGAAGGACGGCATGTTGCACGCGGCGTCAAGGCCATCGCCGTTCCTGGCTCCCAGATTGTCGGGCTCGCGTGTAAGAAACTTGGAATTGATCGGATCTTCACTGAAGCTGGTTTTGAATGGCGCGAGGCGGGTTGCTCTATGTGTCTCGCCATGAATCCAGATAAGCTGATCGGCGATCAGCTTTGCGCCAGTTCCAGCAACCGGAACTTCAAGGGACGCCAGGGAAGTCCAACCGGCAGGACTGTGTTGATGAGTCCCGTCATGGTGGCAGCCGCTGCGATAGCGGGTGAGATCACAGATGCCCGGAAATTATTTAATTCCTGATCAGCCTTTCGATTTCAAAACACCTATGGCCTTGAAAAAGATTCTCGAAGTGACCGGCACTTGCGTTCCAGCCGCCGGAGATGATGTCGATACGGACCGGATCATCCCGGCCAGGTATTTGAAGTGCGTGACTTTCGAAGGTCTCGGCGAGTTCCTCTTTTACGACGTGCGTTTCGATGAAAATGGTCAGCCGAAGAACTTTCCCTTAAATGACCCCCGATTCGATGGGGCAACGATCCTCATCGCTGGAAGAAATTTCGGCTGTGGCAGTTCGCGCGAACACGCTCCGCAAGCGATCTATCGTTATGGTTTTCGCGCTGTCGTCGCAGAGAGCTTTGCTGAAATTTTCTTTGGAAATTCCACCACCTTGGGTATCCCTTGCGTCACGGTCTCACGGCATGACCTTGGCCAGATTCGCAAAATTGTCGAGGCAGAGCCGAAAACTGAAATGACCATCGATTTAACTAAGGAAACGATTCGTCTTGGCGGTGAAGAGTTCTCGGCCTCTATTCTCCCTAGTGCCCGGGATGGTCTCATCAATGGTCATTGGGATCCGATTAGCGAGCTGTTGGAAGCTCGCACATCGGTCGAAGAGCGAGTGGCGCGACTGTCGTACATGGCTGGATAGCGGGCGACCGCACTTGCCTGATCCAACTCCAGGCTAGGGAGGGAAAGATGAACCTGGAATCCAGTTTCCTGCTGCGAGAAAGAGATTTCTCCGCCGTGGCTTCGGATGACGGAACGCGCGATGGATAGCCCCAATCCTACCCCCCCGGTCTCTCGGCTCCGGGATGTCTCAAGGCGGACAAAAGGATTGAAGACTCTGTCTCTACCATCCGCTGGAATACCCGGCCCTTGGTCAGTCACCACAATTTCCACGCTCTCATTTGTCCGCAGCAACTTCACCTTTGCGCTGTCGCCATAGCGCACAGCGTTTTCAATGACGTTGCAAAGCGCGCGCCGTAAAGCGCTGGGTCGGCAAGCATAGGGTAACCTTTCACCACCTTCAAATTCGACTTTCCACTGAAGATCCGCTAAGTCGTCGCAGATACTTTCGACCAGTGCGTTCAATTCAACAGCTCGCGTCGCTTCAACGCGGGACTCCGCCTGAGCGAAGGAGAGACCTGCTTCGACCATTCGCTGCATCTCGTCCAGAGTAGTTGTGATTTTCTCTCTGGTATCAGCGTCTTCAATGAATTCGGTCCGAAGCCGCATTGAGGTAATCGGAGTGCGCAGGTCGTGGCTGATCGCGGCCAACATCTGTGTGCGATCATCGAGATAGCGCCGGAGGCGAATTTGCATGCGGTTAAAGGCCCCAACCGTCGAGCGAATGTCCGCTGGGCCTTCCTCTGGAATCAATTTCAATTCCTCGCCACGGCCCAAGCTCTCGGTCGATTCCGTGAGATGTTGCAACGGTCGCGAAATTCGTTTCGCCACGAGAATTGCGACGAGCGCAGAAATCAAGATTGTGGCTACCAGTGCGGTGTAGTAACCCGGGGTTGGAGCGATGAAGGCGGTCGCGGCCGGTTTGGCGTAGGCCATGTTCAGCCATCCGCCCTGGCTCAGTTGCATGGCGTATCCGAAGCCATTCCATTTCGGAAGATCAAGGACGTGGATGGATCTCTGAGGGAACGTATTATTCGCCTCAATAACCTGCCACGGTCGATCAGAAGTGAGGCCAAGCATGAGATCGACCGCCGGCGGCTGGCTTTCGCCTTTGGCAAAGGGCTTTAACAAACTGTCCCTGGCCATCTGTTGCCATTGGTCCGAGGAGTCGACTAAGGAAGGCGTGATCCAGAAGCGAGTCAAAGGGGAACCAATCGCCTCGAGCACCTGGGCGCGGCTCTCCAGAGTGGCTGTTTCCGCAAGCCGGTAGGCTGAGATGAACCGGCTCAGGCACTCATCGCCCACTACACGGTGAACGCATTTAGCCCGCTCGACGCGATAGATAAGCAGCGTAACCGCTTGTGAGAGGGCTACGGCGAGCAGCATGACAAGAATCAGTTGTCCACTCAGCGTATGAGGCCATAGCCGTTTCATGGCCTCTTTACCTTTCCAACAAACTGGTAGCCGTCACCCCAGCAGGTCTTGATCAGTTCGGGGGCTGAAGGGTCAGCCTCAATTTTGCGGCGAAGACGGCTCACTTGATTATCAATACTTCTGTCCCATACCTCCGCAGCTCGACCGGAGGTGAGATCAAGTAACTGCTCACGCGAAAGAACGACACCCGGGCGCTCAAGAAAGACGCACAAGAGCCGAAACTCTGCATGGCTGAGCGGCACGGCCACCCCGTCGCCGCCCACGATTTCACGGCGTCCGAGATGGAAGACCTTGTTTTCGAACCATATTTTGTCGGTCTTGATCTCGCCCTTTGAAATGGGAATGCTCTGGGTACGGCGCATCACCGCCTTGATCCGGGCCAGCAACTCCCTGGGATTGAATGGTTTCGTGAGATAGTCATCGCTGCCCATCTCCAACCCGATGATGCGATCTGTCTCCTCCGCCATGGCGGTGAGAAAGATAATTGGTATCTGCGATTTCGCTCGCAGCTCACGGCACAAAACCAAGCCATCTTCTCCAGGCATCATGATGTCCAGGACGACGAGATCCGGCGCGCTATTTTCAAGCTGATGCCGAAAGGTTGCGACACTCTCCGCGACACTCACCCGGTAGCCGTGTTCCCCGAGATAGCGAGCAACTAGCTCACGAATCTCACGGTGGTCGTCGACGACCGCGATATGAGGGACGCCTGACATGGATGAGCCAATCATACAGCAAACCCGGGCCATTGAATCGCAGAAAATTGTATCAAATTGTGTCAACTCTCCCGGACGACACACTTTGATACAATAAAGAGGGTGCGCCGACACACTTTTGATCCGCCCACGTGCTAGCGTGTCGACAATTCGAGGATCAAAAGAAAGGCTTGAGGAGATGAATACTCAAAGATGGTTGAGGAAGATAACGATTGCCACAAGCCTGGTCGGCCTGGCGATAGGCTTTTTACTCCTGGGACTCCTCATGCTAATGCCATCCCATCAAAGCAGAGAAGATGCGCAGATTGCCAGCGGGGTCGTCGGTATCTTGTTAGGCACTGCATTTTTGATCTTAGCCTGTTCCTATTGGAGACATGAAGCGCTCAAAATGAGAAGAGGCGGAGAAGAACGATTCATCGAGCAACCCAATGTCGCGCCACCTATCCGGAGCATCGCCGGCCCGCCTCAGCGCGAAGCAGCAATCGCACTGCCAACAGATTTGGACAGCCAGTTAGAGAATTCTTGAGGCTTCGCCCTGTCATCTTCTGCAAATGTCCAGGCTGTTACTTACCACCAACGCCGGGCAGTTGATTTGCCGAAATGCCGGCGCCTGTAAACAAGTCTTTTTTGTGCTCAAGAAGATAATGACGAAAAAACCCGAAAATCAGCGATTCAACCATAGGGTCTTCAAATAACCCTATACCACCTCCTTTTCCCTCGAAGTTAGTTCCGGTTGAATTGAAATTCAGCCCGAAATAAGGGTTGTGTCCGCCGCCTACGACAGTGTGAAAATAGAATGGCGCACCGGCTTTCTCCATTGCGTCAACAAAACGTTCGCTTTGCAGAAAAGGTACAAGGTGATCAGCGGTCCCTTGTATCACCAAAATAGGTGGTTGATCCGAATGAATATAGTAGATTGGACTTGCCTCCCGGGCCGCATCCATATGCTCCTTAATGGCCCCACCGAAGAGAGCTTTGGCGCCTCCGTCAGCGCCCATCTCGGGAGCCGTAAAATCCGTTGGCCCAAATAGATCGACCGCGCAAGACACATCACTGCTACGATCGAGGTTCTCACCGGTATCAAACTTCTTGGTTCCGCTGGTTGTGCATAACATTGCAACTAACTGTCCGCCTGCAGACTCACCAATCACGCCAATTCGGTTCGGATCATAGCCATACTGTTCGGCGTGCGCTTTCAGCCAGCGAATTGCAGCTTTACAGTCTTCGATCTGCGCCGGCCACAGGGCACCCGGTGTTAACCGATAGTTGAGTGAAGCCATGGCATAACCAGCCCAGAGCAATTGGAGTTCGTCTGGATTGAGACTATCCCCCACCTTATCACCGTGACCAAAACCTCCACCATGGATGAATACGACCAGAGGCATGTTCTTCTGTTCAGTCGGAAGGTAAAGGTCAAGCTGTTGTTCTGGCCCGCCTCCATCCACATACGGAACGTTTGTAATCCAGACGACACTATTTCCCCCAGTCGGATAGGGTTGTTGAGTCACCGTCCGGGTTTGCGCATCTGCCATCGCGATCGTTGCAAAAAGCCCGCACAATAGAAGTGCACGAGGTCTATTAACAATCGACGTCCATCCTGGAGTGAGAAAGTGCTTCTTCATAAAAGAACGAGGGGGGGAAGGTAGAATTTCGGGAGCTGGCAAATTCTCCCGTACGGAGGATGCATCGTCAAGGGCACAATGCGGGCGGACGCTTACTGCTGACCGCGCCAAGGCCACGTCACAGGTTGGAAGCCTATGCTACATTGGCCTTCCGAACTGTCGATCGATCCCCCAGAGCCATCCTGGGAGCTATCGCCGTGCACCTGGAGTGACGACGCGACGGCATTAATGTAGCATAGCTTCAAGGTGAACGATTTATTTTGAGGGTTCCTAGGGTCTTCGTACTCCTGGCTCCTGACTCCTGCTTGAACCCGGCCTCCCAACAGCACCGAATTTCGAAAATAAAAAAATCAAAAAAAGAAATTGCACATCTGTGCAATCCACATGTAATATCCCAGCGTTCAATTCCTATGCCTACCCTGATTGCTACCTCCCTCCCCTCCACGGTCAGGGACGCAGAAAATGAAACCCGCGAAAAGCTTGTCGTCGCTGCCGAAAACCTGTTTGCCCAGCACGGGTATAAAAGCGTAAGCGTGCGAGCCATCGCCGCGGCCGCCGGCGTCAACTGGTCCTTGCTCGGTTACTATTTCCGCGGCAAAGAGGGCCTCCTGTTCGAGGTCTACCGACGCCACTGCAACGCGCTCAATGCCGAACGCTTCCAGCTTCTTAAGGCGACAAGGACCGAAGGCCAGCCACCGCAGCTGGAAAAGGTGATCGAAGCCTTTGTCTTGCCAGCCCTTTCCATAGCGCAGACCCAAGCCGGCGGGGTGTCCTTTAGCCGGTTACGCGCAGTTCTAGCCGCGGAAGATTCCAAACTGCTCGACCAACTTGTCACCGAGAATTTCGACTCCTCGAGTGGCGAGTTTATCGACGCGTTTTGCGAATGCCTGCCCGAACTCTCGCGCGACGAAGTGCTCTGGCGATTTCATTTCATGCTCGGCACGATCTACTACACGGCCTCTGGGCCGCACCGGATCAAAACCTTCTCTGAGGGGCGGTGCGACCCTGCAAACGTTTCGGAAAACATCAAACATCTTATTCCCTTCCTGGCGGCAGGGTTTCGTGCCCCGGCCAGCTCAACCGGTCAACCTCCAACCCACCCTCCGACGGCTGCGCCTGGCAAAAAAAACCGTGCGGCGCGCGGTCGAGTCACCCGATGAGTTCTAGAACCGCAATCCCCTGCATGCTGATTCGAGGCGGCACCTCGAAAGGCGCTTACTTCCTGGCTTCCGACCTCCCTTCGTCCCGAGAGGAGCGTGATGCGCTGCTTTTATCGATCATGGGGTCACCTCATCCCGATCAGATCGACGGGATCGCTGGCGGTCACCCATTACGGAGCAAAGTGGCGATCGTAGCAAAGTCAACGGAACCGGGCGTCGACGTTGATTTCCTTTTTGCACAGGTCGTCGTGGACAAACCCTTGGTCGATACCTCGCCCAACTGCGGCAACATTCTTTCTGGTGTTGGCCCATTTGCCATCGAACGCGGGCTGGTTAAAGCGCGCGACGGCTCCACAACTGTCCGGATAAGAACGCTCAACACCGGTACCAACGCTGAGTTGGTGGTCTCTACTCCTGGCGGAGCTGTTTCATACCATGGCGAGGCCCGCATCGATGGCGTGCCCGGAACCAGCGCACCGATCCTGGTCAATTTTGTCGACGTTGCCGGATCCGTCTGCGGCGCCCTACTGCCGACTGGCCATACCAGCGACGTCGTCGAGGGCGTTCGGGTCACCTGCATTGATAACGGCATGCCGGTGGTGATCATTCCGGCCGCGTCCGTCGGACGGACCGGATACGAGAGCGTCGCGCAATTGAACGCCGATACCGATTTGAAAGCGCGGTTAGAAGCGTTGCGGCGAGCTGCCGGCCCCTTGATGGGATTGGGCGACGTTTCGGAGGCTGTCATCCCCAAGCTTTGCCTGATCGCACCCCCAAAGAACGGCGGCACCGTTAGTACCCGAAGCTTTATCCCACGC
>DATHPI010000311.1:0-14936 GCA_035484035.1 Chthoniobacterales bacterium | reverse complement strand
GATCGGCACGACGCCATAATCGGCTCGGCGCCTCGCGACCTGATCGAAGACGTCGCCGATATTGACTTGGGGGGAGTAGTCGATCGATGCGCCGAATTTGGCGCGCGCGGCCTGGTGTGACCAGGTGGCTTCGGGACCCAGATAAGCAATCGTCAATCCTTTCTCCAGCGCCAGAGCTGCGGACATGATCTCGCGATAAATGGCACGTATCGCTGTGGCCGGCAGCCGCCCTTGGTTCTTTCGCTCGAGCCTTTGAAGCAGAGCTTCTTCTCGTTCAGGAGCATAGATGGTAAGACCTGCTTGCTTCTTCACGACACCGACTTCGTGAACAAGATCCGCGCGCTGATTTAATAGGTCCAGCAACTTGGTATCGACTTCGTCAATCTGCTTGCGAATCAGTTCCAGGGGCAATTTCGACTTCTCCATTCTCATTGTTCTCCAGTTTGCCGTTCGACGAATCGCTCGTTCCAACGGCGGGGGCGGGGTGGTGTTCCGCCGATGCCACCGCTTTCGGCAGCGAGACCTCTCTGAGTTCGGATGCGTTGGGTAGTTCATCCAAATTTTTGAGCCCGAAATGCTCCATAAAATGCTGGGTGGTGACGTACAAGAGGGGCCGACCAGGGATCTCTGCGCGTCCGGTGATTTTCACCAATGCGCCGTCGAGCAGCTTCTGCATCACACCGTCCACCGTTACGCCGCGGATAGCCTCGACGTCAGCTTTGGTGATTGGTTGGCGGTAGGCGATGATGGCCAATGTTTCGAGGGCCGGTGCACTGAGCCGGGTCGGTCGCATTTCAGGAAACAACTGCCGCACCCAGACCTGGTATTCGATTCGGCTTGCCAGTACCCAGCCGGAAACCTGTTCAACCAGTCGAAACGCCCTGCCTAGCTCTGAATATTCATTCTGCAAGGTGCGCAAGGATTCGGCGATCTCAGCTTCGTTGACCTTGGCAAAGGCCGCCTCCGGCTCCTCTTCAAAGTATTCTGCGGCGGTCGCCAGGGCTGCTGCGATTTCCTTTAGCGAAAGCGGCTTTTGCGATGCAAAAAGCAGGGATTCAACGACTGCCTTTAAGGTAACCATGTGTTCGAAATCCCCTTTTTCTCAATTGACCAGGCCGCGGATCTCGATTTCGGCGAACAGACCTGCCTGAAAGACCCGAATCTGGCGCATCCGAATAAGCTCCAGCAAAGCCAGAAAGGTCACTGCGATCTCGGTCCGACTCGCCGCCGTCGCGAAAAGAGCGAAAAAGGTAACTGGTCGATCATCCTGAACCGTCCGCATGATAAAGTCAATTTTGTCTGAGACCGTGAAGCTTTCTTCGAAAATCTCACGAAGATCTTCGCGCTTCAGCTCCATTTTTTTAAGCACCTTCTGAAATGCGCTGATCAAATCGAAGATACCGACTTCGGATTTGAGCAAGGTGGCTGAATCCTCGAAGTCAGGTTTCTCCGGGACCCGGACGATTATCCCTTCCTGCTGTAGTTCCCGATGGTGAAGCTGAAAAGCAGCATCCTTGAACTTCTTGTACTCGATCAGTTGCCGGATCAAATCCCAGCGGGGATCTTCTTCTTCTGCCTCTTCATCAGGAGGCTGTTGATGAACGGGTAAAAGATTGCGGCTCTTGATATAGATCAGGTTTGCCGCCATGACGACGAACTCTCCAGCGATCTCCAGGTCCAGCATCCGGAATGTTTCCAGATATTCGAGGTATTGGCTGGTGATGCGCTCGATCGAGACATCGTAAATGTCGACCTCGTCTTTTCTGATCAGATAGAGCAACAAGTCGAGCGGACCCTCGAAAACCTCCAACTTTACTTTGTAACCTGTTTCCATCAATCAGGAGCCCAAACGCCGAACGCTGAACGCTGAACGCTGAACGTCAAAACGCTGAACGCCGAACGCCGAACGCCGAACGCCAAACGCTATCATCCCGAGCTCCTTAAGTGTTCGATCATCAGACGAACAGCATTTTCAAGCCCGATTGAAATCGCCCGCGAGACAATCGAATGGCCGATATTGAATTCGTTCCAGAGCGGGTTGGCGACTAACAGACGAACGTTTGCATAGTTTATCCCATGGCCGGCGTTGACGATCAGCCCTTTTTCGTTCCCCAATCGCGACGCCGCCTCCAGCCGATCCACTTCATCCTGCTTTAACCCAGCGGGCAAGTTGGCAAATACTCCTGTGTGCAGCTCTACCGCGTCTGCACCCGCCTCGCTCGACGCTTGAATCTGAGCCCCATCTGGCTCGATGAAAATGCTGACACGAATTCCCGCGGTATGAAGACGTTGAATCGTTTGCTTAAGCGCCTTGAAATGCCTGGTCACGTTAAGCCCTCCTTCGGTCGTTATCTCCTGGCGGTTCTCGGGAACCAGACAGACTTCATCGGGTAGGACTCTGAGAGCTGTTTCCACAATCTCCGGTGTATTTCCCATCTCAAGGTTCAGCTTCGTCATGATACTGTTTCTCAAGCGGAAAACATCCCGATCTTGGATATGCCTCCGGTCGGCGCGCAGGTGCACCGTGATGCCGCTGGCCCCGGCCCGCTCACATGCCGATGCGGCAGCCAGGATATCCGGTTCGCTATTGGGCGAATCGATCAAGTCGGCGTAGCGAGCCTGCCGGAGGGTGGCAATATGATCGATGTTGACTCCTAATTTGATCATGGATGGATTAGACCCCTGAAGACCGCTGAACTCGCAAAAAAAGTCCGCCTAATGAAACGTCCTGTTGAAGGAGAAGGCGCCGAGACTTCACGCCTTCTTCCTTCCTGTCCCTGAATAGAAGGTGCACTAATGCCTGAAATGGCGTACTCCGGAGAAAACCATGGCCATCTGGCGTTCGTTCGCTGCAGCAATGACTTCCTGGTCGCGGATGGAGCCACCCGGTTGAATGGCGGCGGTTGCGCCGGCGTCCGCCGCCGCAATTAAGCCGTCTCCGAAAGGGAAATAGGCGTCGCTGCAGACGGCGCTTCCTTTCAGCGATAACCCAGCCTCGTTTGCTTTCCAGATCGCCACTCTTGAAGAATCAACGCGCGCCATTTGCCCCGCACCAATCCCAAGTGTTCGATCTCTGGAGGCATAAACGATGGCGTTCGATTTCACATGTTTGACCACCCGCCAGCCGAAGAGCATGGCCTTCATCTCTTCAGCGGTCGGCGGTCTGGCGGAGACCACATGTCGTTCAGGTTCTTGGAGTTCGCCGTTGTCCCTTTCCTGCACGAGCAATCCGCCGACAACTGAGCGCACATACGGTTCGTCCTTTTCTTCTTCCGGCCTGGGAAGCATCTTCATCAGTCGAAGATTTTTCTTCTTTTGCAGCAAAGCCCTGGCCTCCGGCTCGAATTCGGGTGCGATAATGACTTCGCTGAAAATCTCTGAAATAGCGCGAGCCAGGGATTCCGTGAGCGGCCGATTGCAGATGATGATACCCCCAAACGGCGCCTGTTTATCCGTCGCGAACGCTTTGATCCAGGCTTCCCGAAGATCTGGGTCCGAGCCGACTCCACACGGGTTGGTATGTTTCAGAATCGCTATGGTCGGTTCCGAGAATTCCCGGATCAGCCCGGCTGCGGCATCGATGTCGAGGATATTGTTATAGGAAAGTTCCTTGCCATGCAGTTTCTGATAGTAGTCTTGAAAATGGCCATACAAGCTTGCCGACTGGTGTGGGTTCTCTCCGTACCGGAGGCGCATTTCGAGCGGTAGCGAGAGCGTAAAAGATCCACTGCCGCTTTGTTCTCGACGGAAAAAATTGGCAATCGCCTGATCGTACCTGGCAGTCGTCAGAAAAGCCTTAGTCGCGAATTGCTCCCGCAGCGCCAGAGTTGTCTCGCCCCCGTGCTGTTCGAGCTCTTCCAAGACCTTTCCATAGTCCGAGGGATCGGTCACAACGGTGACGAATCGGTAATTCTTTGCCGCGCTTCGGAGCATGGAAGGACCGCCGATATCGATCTGTTCAATCGCTGCTTCCGTGGTCACATCCGGCCGGGCAATCGTACTCTCAAACGGATAGAGATTAACCACGACCAGATCAATCGGTTCGATCTGATTTTCTGCCGCCTGGCGCTGGTGATCCGGACTATCTCGCAGGAAGAGCAAACCTCCGTGAACCTTCGGGTGGAGGGTTTTAACCCGTCCGCTCAGGATTTCGGGGAACCCGGTGAACTTTTCGATCTCGAGATGCGGGATTGACTCCTTGCTCAGGAGTGCTGCGGTGCCGCCGGTCGAAACGATCTCAATGCCCATCTCACTGAGTCGCCGAGCAAACGGTGCAAGGCCCCCCTTATCCGAAACAGAAATGAGAGCGCGGCTGATTTTCATGAAAGCCAAAGAATAACAGGTTCTCCTGTCTCGTCCATGGTTAGGCTTTGCTCGCTTCCTGTTTGTGGACTTATTAATTGAATGGCTTCAATCGTCCCGCTGGGACGGGGCTATTTTTCTCATGATTCCAGGCACTTCGTGCCTGGCTACTATCATGCTGTCCCCTCCGGGACGAAAACCATCAGTAATCTCTCCAACCGCTTAACAATTCGCAAAATTCCACTTGCTCTATACCGACCAGTCAACTAAGGTCGGAAAGTGAAACGCGAAGGTGATACCAAACAGAAACTTCTCCAGACCGCGGTGACCCTGATTTGGGAGAGTAGCTACGGTTCAATCAGCGTCGACGACATCTGCAATCGGGCCGGCGTCAATAAGGGAAGTTTTTATTACGCTTTCAAGTCGAAATCTGATCTCGCCGCCGCCGCCTTCGAAGATCACTGGAATAGAAAACGCGCTCTGATGGACGAGATATTCTCTTCCCAGGTGCCGCCCCTTGAGCGGGTTGGGAAGTACTGCGATTGGATCGTTCGCGATCAAGTCGACAAGTACGAAAAAACCGGCAAATTATGCGGCTGTCCTTTTGCTTCGATCGGCTCTGAGCTTAGCACTCAAGACGAACAAATTCGAAAAAAGGCGCACGAGCTTTCCGAGCGAACAATGAAATATTTGGCCTCTGCTCTGCGTGACGCTGCTGCGGAAGGCGCTCTGGATGCTCAGGACCCTGTTGAACTGGGGCGTCAGGTTTTCTGTTACGCGGGCGGCTTGATCATGCAGGCCAAAATCGAGAATAACCCCGAGGTGTTGAAATGTCTCAAGAAAGGCATTTTCCGGCTTTTGGGGTCCAATCCCGTAGAGTTGGTGGTCTGAGATGAATTCAGTCTAAATTTTTTTTGTTTCCAAACTTAACTAACTGGTCAATTTAATACCAAATCCTTATGAACACTCAAAAGGTTTCTGCAAAGAGTGACTTCAATTCACTCCGGTATGAATGCTCTGTTGAAGCCCTCTCTGAACGACTCTTCGAACGTTCACTGACGTTTGAGGAAATCGCCGAGTTATCCGAGAAATGCGGTCTTTGGAACATCGAGAAAGAGGGAAACAAGAGCACGAGACGCCCTCTTACTTTTACGGTTCCGGCCATGCAGCTGGTGACCTCCGTTTCACGATTGGTGGAGTAATCCATCGAGGAAGGCGGGGCGAAGCTCGCAGGCGGAATACTAGCTTCGGAAAGTGAGCACTTCAGTCTTTCCGTTCGCGTGCCCAGCCACGGCATCGGTTGCTATGCCAATAAAAAGGCCATGCTCGACGACCCCGGGAATCTGATTCAATTTTAAAGCAAGATTTTCAGGGTCGAGCAATTTTTCCAAATGACAGTCTAGAAGATAGTGCCCGCTGTCTGTGATCAGGGGCTTTTCCAGGCCACCGCGCATCTCGATTTTGGGCTCGCCGAGGCCGCTTTCCCCGAACAGCTTTCGCAGATGCCGCTCAGTGCTTCGCCAGGCAAACGGAATCACTTCGATTGGAAGGGGAAATCGGCCGAGGAACTCAACTAATTTCGATTCGTCGACGATACAGACCATCTTGTTGGAAGCGCAGGCCACAATTTTTTCCCAGAGGAGATTTGCGCCGCCGCCTTTGATCATGCGGCCTTTGCTATCGATCTCGTCAGCGCCATCAATCGTCAGATCTAGTTGACCGACATCGTTCAAATCCGCCAGCGGTACGCCAACCTCCGTGGCTAGCTGGCCGGTCGATTTTGAGCTTGGCACTCCGGTGACGCGGAGGCCCTGCGCTACGCGTTCGCCAAGGATGCGAACAAACCATCTAGAAGTCGTTCCTGATCCGAGGCCGATCGTCATTCCATCTTTGAGGAAACTCGCGATCGCTTGAGCGGCTGCGGCCCTCTTGGCCTCATCCTGTGCGGAGGTCGGTTGCATATAGTCTTCGAAGGGGGTGTTTTTTTGAGCGGATTTTTGCCCGGGAATATACTACGACGTTCGATTCAAAGCGAATCGTGACTATCGTGTGGAACTGACGAAATGAGAATTTCAACTGGGCTTGTTTCCTGAACCGCTTAAGCCATAGCGACCCACCGGCTGAGAAGCCGCTTTTCGTTTACGATGGCGAATGTAACTTTTGTATGCGTTGGGTCCGACGATGGCAGGAGCCCATCCGTGCTCAGGTGGACGTCGCCCCGTTCCAGTCAGTCGCCGAACGTTTTGCTGAAGACATTCCGATCGAATCTTTTCGCTCGGGCGTTCATTTCATTGAGACCGATGGAAGGATTTCTTTTGGCCCGGAAGCGGTTTTTCGGATGCTCAGTTACGAGCGCCGAACCGGAAGCGGGATCGGGCTCTGGTGTTACGACAAGGTTCCGGGTTTTGCACCTGCGTCTCGGTTCGCGTATCGCTTGGTGACCGGTCACCGTCTACTCGCTTCCTATCTTACCAGGTTGTTGTGGGGTAACAGCGAAACCGCTGTTTGTCGGCCGACCTACTATCACGCGCGTTCTTGGTTTCTTCGGTTGCTCGGGTTGGTTTACTTGATCGCATTCTGCTCCTTCTGGAGTCAGATCGACGGCTTGATCGGTCGCGACGGCATTCTGCCAGTGGCGCCTTGGTTAGACGAGATGCGAAATCGGTTCGGAGCCGAAGCGTACCGAATCTTCCCTACGCTTTGTTGGCTCAACGCCAGCGATCCCTTTTTGCATTGGTTGTGCGCAGCCGGAGTGGGATTGAGTCTGTTACTCATGCTGCAAATCGCACCGGTGGTCTGTCTGCTGCTGCTGTGGCTCCTCTATCTCTCTCTGAGCGTGGCTGGTCAGGTTTTCATGAACTTTCAATGGGACTACCTGCTTTTGGAAGTTGGATTTTTCAGCATCTTCCTGGCGCCCTTCCGGCTCGCGCCGTCGCGGCGCTTCCAAAGTCCCATTTCTCCTTGGGCGCATTTCCTGCTTCTTTGGCTCCTGTTCCGACTGATTTTCATGTCCGGCGTGGTGAAATTGACCAGCGGAGACGCATCCTGGTGGAACCTGACCGCACTGAAGTATCACTATGAGACTCAGCCGCTGCCCACGCCGCTCGCTTGGTGGACAAATCAATTTCCTCCCTGGTTTCAGGCATTCTCGACGGTCGTGATGTTTGCCGTCGAGTTGGGGTCGCCCTTTCTGCTTTTTGCCCCTCGCCGGCTCCGCATGATCGGAGTTTTCAGCCTGGTGACTTTTCAGGTCTTGATCGCGCTGACCGGCAATTATTGCTTTTTCAATTTGTTGACCGTGGTGCTTTGTCTACTCGCGGTGGACGATTCCGTTTGGCCCCGTCTGGGCCGAAAGATCCGTCCAGTTCCGGAACTCCGGGGCAGGATATGGTCTTCGTGGATCCTCGTCCCAGTCGTCGTGGTGGTCTTGGCGTTCAGCGGGCCCTTGCTCTGGAATGCCCTCTTTCCCGAGGCAGAATGGCCGCCGATGCTAGCTGTCCCTTACGGTTATCTCGAGCGATTCCGTTCACTGAACGGTTACGGGTTGTTCAGAGTGATGACCCGGACCCGACCCGAAATCATTGTCGAAGGAAGCAAGGACGGCCAGGTCTGGCAGCGGTACGAATTCAAATACAAAGTCGGCGATCCGCAACGCGCTCCCCCCATCGTCGCCCCGCATCAACCGAGGTTGGATTGGCAAATGTGGTTTGCCGCCCTGGATGATATCGAGCAAAACCCATGGTTCATGAATTTTTTAGCGCGGTTACTGCAGGGTTCTCCCTCCGTTCTGCGGTTGATGAAAGCAAACCCATTTCCCGACGCTCCGCCGCGCTACGTTCGAGCTCGGCTGTTTGAATACCATTTTACCAATGCCTTGGAAAAGAGGGAGACCGGAGGGTGGTGGAAGCGAGAAGAGCTGGAGCCCTATTGCCCCCCTGTCAGTCTGCACGGCGATGATTAGCCGGATGCAAAAAACGAACCAGAACAAGGACGAGGACGATTACTGAAACCCTCGTCTAAAAAGGTATATCGTCCGGCTCGGTGTCCAGATCCGGGTCGCGCGGTTCGGGCCGGGCAGGGGGAGCGGAGGTGGTGGGAGTGCGGCGAGGTGCGGAAGCCGAGAACGAGCCGGAAGCGGGGGCGCCCTCAGCATCTTGCCGGCTGCCCAGCAGTTGTAGATTTTCGGCGACCACCCGGAGCCGGGAACGTTTTTGACCAGTTTGCTTGTCGTCCCAGCTGTCCAATTGGAGACGACCTTCGATAAAGACCGGGCGGCCTTTTTTCAGATACTGCCCGGCAACCTCCGCCTGCCGTGCCCAAAGCGTGACGTCGACAAATGTCACCTCTTCCTTCTTTTCACCGTCTTCCCCTGAGTAGATTCGGTTGACGGCAAGACCAATCTCCGTGACCGCAGTGCCCTTGGGTGTGTAGCGCACCTCAGGATCGCGAGTGAGATTGCCGATTAACAGGACACGGTTGAGATTTGCCATAAGCGATGTTTAGGCTTTCGAAGTTCGGGTAGGTACCTTAAGCGGTAACCTCTGATAATGCTGGAGAAAAATGATGGGATCGAGTTTAAATTTGCCGCGCAACTTGGTGATCAAAGTTGGATCTCCTTCGAAAATAAAATTGACGTAATAGGCGGAGTCGAGGTGACGGGGGCTGTACGCCAGAGGACGTTTATCCATTTTTTGAACTTGTTCCACCTCGGCGCCCTCTTTGGCAAAGTCCGATTCCAGACGTTCGATGATCTCTTTCACGCTGTCTTCCTGGCCGTGAGTATCAACGGCCAGCAAGCATTCATAACGATTCTTCATAATGTTTCAATATTATTCTGCTCTGTTGTAACTGTTCATCGCCGAGGCGACCCCTTGCTCCGCGACATGCTCAATGGCCTCTGCCGCACGCTCGATTGCCCTCTCCATGGTTGGCTTTTCCAACCGGTCGAATTCACCCAGGACATGGTCGCTCAAGGCTTCCGCACTCGAACCGCCAATCCCAACCCTCAAACGCACAAAGTTCTCGCCCAGATTGACAATCATCGATTTCAACCCGTTGTGGCCGCCGTCGCTTCCAGTTGGCCGCAGCCGGAGTCGGCCAAGCGGCAGAGCCACGTCATCGACCACGACCAGGATCTCTTCCGGCTGAACCTTAAAGTAACGCGAGAATTTGCCAATGACATCTCCCGTTCGGTTCATATAGGTCAGTGGCTTGATCAAGAGGATATCCCCCCATTTTCCCAATTCTGAGCTCCAAGCCGCCGATCTTGAAAAAGTCACCCTCTTTTTTCCCGCCAAACAATCGAGCACCATGAAACCAACGTTATGCCGCGTGCCGCTATACTGGAGCCCAGGATTTCCCAGGCCAGCTACGAGACGCAGACTAGCCATGGACAGTTAAGGCTGAGGAGTCTCCTGTTTGGCTTCTGCCTTCTTCTCGGTGATGACCTCGGGAGCCGCCGGGGCTTCCGCGGTTTCTGTGACTTCTTCGCCGACCCGCGAAGCAACCACACTGACAACTGTCAAATCCGCGGGGGTGAGGGATTCAACGCCGGACGGAAGAGGGATATCGCGGACGTGAAGCGATTCGCCGATATTCAAGTTGGTCACATCGATTCGGACGATTTCAGGCAGATCTTGCGGGAAACATTCGACTTCCAGCGTGCGCAAAGAATGTTCCAGCAGTCCTCCGAAGGTTCTGACTCCCAAGGCGTCACCGACGGCTTCAATCGGAACTTCGGAGGTGATCTTCTCGGTCGCGGAAACGGCATGAAAATCGACATGGAGCAATTCCGGCCGTAAAGGGTGATGCTGCACTTCCTGAATCAGGGCCAGTCGATTGGTGCTTTGGCTGCCGTCCGCGATCTCCAGTTCCACTAAAACGTGTTCGCTCAAGGCGTGTGCCAGCACGTTGGTCAGGGCACGGGCTTCCACTTGAAGGGCTATTGGCTCCCCCTGCGAGCCATAAATGACGCCGGGAACCAATCCTTGTGCTTTGATCTTCTTTATAGCGTTCCGACCGACTACGGTCCGTTTTTCCGCTTTCAGCTTAACTTGTTGAGCCATGATTCTTTAGATTTGTTTTGCGTTGATCTCGAAAAGCGAACTCACCGATTCGTTGGTGTAAATCCGGTGAATGCCTTCAGCGAGGACCTCAGCGATCGAAAGGACGGTGATGTGACATTGCGGGTGGAGTTTAACCGGAGTGCTATCGGTGGTAATTAGTTCCTTAATTTCCGATTTTATCAGTCTCTCGTGGGCGATCTCGGTAAAAACAGCGTGGGAAACTCCCGTGTAGATATCTTTGGCACCAAATTTTCTCAGCAGGGTGGCTGCGTTGGTCAGGGTGCCGGCGGTTTCCGTCAGGTCATCCACCATGATGACGTTTTTGCCTTCCACGTCGCCGATTACAGTCAGAGCCTCTGTTTCGGTAGGACTGATCCTTCGTTTAGCAACGATTGCCAGTGTCGCTCCCAGAGCCTCGGCGTAGGCAGATGCTAATTTCAGTCCGCCGACATCTGGCGAGACGACGGCCAAGTTCTCGATCTTTTTCTGGCGGATGTAGCGGATCAGGACCGGCGCAGCGTAAAGATGATCAACCGGGATGTCGAAAAATCCCTGGATCTGTTGGGCATGCAAATCGAGTGTCAGCACTCGGCTGGCACCGGCGGCGACAAGCAAATTCGCGACCAGCTTGGCTGTGATGGGGACGCGCGGCTGATCTTTGCGGTCTTGACGAGCATACCCAAAATAGGGAATGACCGCGGTGATGCGATAGGCGCTTGCGCGTCTGGCCGCATCAATCAGGATCAGGAGCTCCATCAAATTCTGGTTGGTGGGGGGGCAGGTTGGTTGAACGATGTAAATATCGCGACCCCGGATATTTTCGTTGATCTTGACCCGCGTCTCCCCGTCCGGAAAAGAACTGACAACTGCGTCGCCGAGGGGGGCGCCGATTGCCTGACATATTCTTCTGGCCAGATCGCGATGCGCTGATCCAGAAAATATCTTCATTTCTCGGTTAAATGGTGTCATAGCCAGGCGAAAGGAACACAGAGTCTAATACTGAAATCTGGTTTTGCAAGAGGAGGACCGGAGGGCGTTCGGCGTTCAAGCGTTTAGCGATTGCTTATCCACCGGGCGTCCCTTTTCGGCAAGCGGGTGGGGTAGAGTGAGGCTCCGCCCGAACCGGGGCTTCCGCGTCTTCCTGCCGTATCACGTCACCGCTCGGGCCTGTGGCCACGCGCCTTACCCGCGTTCGGGGGACAGATTTCGGGGGGTGCGTCCGTAAGGCAGGATAACCCGGGAAACCCCGGTTCGGGCGGAGCCTCACCAACCGTTCCCGTCCGGCCTCCTCTTCAGGACAGCAACTCGGTGAGTTTTGTTCGGAGGATCTCCTCATCTCGAACCGAGTAGCCTGGATCAGCCTTCAGGCGGACCTCGTGGCCGTCGAGCGAATGGAAACGCAGATAAAGCGGCTGTGCCCCTGGGAATTGACAGACCAGGTCGCGGATGGCAATCAAACGTTCCTCATCGACCTTTTCCATAGAGATGTCGATTGTCAGGGCCTTGCTTGACTTTCGGCTGTTCAGTGGCCCGATTTCATTTGCCACGATCCGGATGTTTTCCTCCCGCTTGTCCAATTTCCCGGTGATCGCGACAATTCTTCCTTTATCAATCTGTTTGGCTGCTTTCGCGTAGACCTCTCCCCAAACCATGACCTCGACGGATCCGGTAAAGTCTTCAACCGTCAGGATGGCAAACGGCTTTCCCTCTTTGCGGGTAAGCTTCTTGTCAAAGGCAGAGATCGAACCGGCGATTTTGGCTGTGCCCTTGTCCTCCTGTTCGGCTAGATCACTGATTTTTGTATACCCTCCTCCCTCGATACTCTCTCGATAGGCGTCCAGCGGATGTCCGGTTACATAGAAGCCCAAGAGGTCTCTTTCATGCCCTAATTTTTCGGCGATCGACCAAGGAGTGAAATGGACTTTGTCACCGTTTGCTTTTGGAGTTGCCGCCATCTCCAGTTCGCCAAATAACGAAACCTGGCCGCTTCGTCTGTCCCGGTGCGCGGAGGCACCGGCGGACAAAGCTTGATCGATTCCCTCAAACAGTTCCGCACGGTCTTTCCCGGTGAAATCGAAGGCTCCAGCCCGGATCAAGTTTTCCAGGATCTTGCGGTTAACCGACTTGGAATCGAGGCGGCTGCAGTAATCCTCGACAGACTTGAACGGACCATTCTTTTGACGTTCGATGATCGCAGATTCCATCGCGGCTTCGCCGATGTTTTTGATCGCGGCGAGACCGTATCGAATACCCCGCTGCTCGGCGTGCGTTTCAGGGACAAACTTTAAGTGGCTCCGGTTGACGTCCGGGGCCAGAATCGATATCCCGAGTCTCTGGCATTCCGCGACAAAGACGGCAATTTTATCCGTATTGTTAACTTCGTTGCTGAGTAGTCCGGCCATGAATTCAACCGGATAATTCGCTTTCAGATAAGCGGTTCGATAGCTAATCAACCCATACGCGGCGCTGTGACTCTTATTGAAACCGTATCCGGCGAACTTTTCGAGGAGATCGAAAATGGCATTGGCTTTCTTTTCGTCGATGCCGTTTACCCGAGCGCATCCCGCGATAAAGTTGACGCGCTCCTTCGCCATCTTCACCTTGTCCTTTTTCCCCATTGCTCGTCGGAGAAGATCGGCCTGACCAAGGGTGTATCCGGCCAGAACGTTCGCTGCACGTTGGACCTGTTCCTGGTAGATCATGATCCCGTACGTATTGGCGCAGACCTCTTTCAACAGCGGATGCTCATATTTGATCTTGGTCTGGCCCTTCTTGCGCTTGATGTAGTCGGGAATCAGCTCCATGGGACCGGGGCGATAGAGCGCGATTAGGGCGATGATATCGTCGATACTGTTGACATCGAACTGTTTGCAGAGATTGACCATTCCCCCGGATTCCAACTGAAACACGCCTATCGTTTCGCCGCGATTGAGCAGTTCAAACGTAGGTCGATCATCGAGTGGCAGCGCTTCGAGTGAAAAATCCGGGTGCCGATCCCGAATCAGGGCCGTTGCATCCTGCAGAACCGTGAGTGTTTTAAGCCCAAGGAAATCCATCTTCAACATGCCCAGGTCCGTGAGCGGGCCCATCGCATACTGGGTCACGACTTCATCGTCGTTGCCGCGGCATAGAGGAATGTAGTTGTCGAGCGGGCGATCGCCGATCACCACGCCCGCAGCGTGAATACCGGTGTTCCGAGTCAGACCTTCCAGAACGGTCGCGTAGCTCCAAAGTTGCTGCGTGCTCTCTTCGGTTTCGACGGCTTGCTTCAATTCCGGGTTCTTCTCAAAAGCGCCTTTCAGGGTGATCCCGAGCTCGTTCGGGATCATCTTTGCGATGCGATCGCCATCCGAATAACTCAGGCCCATCACCCGGCCAACGTCTCGAACCACGCTCTTGGCCCCTAGCGTGCCAAAGGTGATAATCTGCGAGACTGCGCGCGCACCATACTTTCGCCGCACGTACTCAATCACTTCACCTCTTCGGTTCTGGCAGAAATCAACATCGATATCTGGCGGGCTCACACGTTCCGGATTGAGAAACCGCTCGAAAATCAGCTCAAATCGTAGCGGGTCCAGATCGGTGATCCCCAGGACATAGGCTGCGAGCGATCCTGCTGCGGAGCCGCGTCCGGGCCCTACCGGGATGCCATGTTGTTTTGCGTAATGGATAAAATCCCAGACAATGAGGAAATAGCTGACGAATCCGGCCTTCTCCAGGACAGATAGTTCATATCCTAAGCGTTGCCGAAGTTCCTGGTCGGTTTCGGCTCGGTTCCCGTATCGCTCTCGCAAACCGCTCTCGCAAAGCTCGCGAAGGTATCCTTCACGCGTTTTCCCTTCCGGCGGCGCGTAATCCGGGTATTTCGAAACGCCAAACTCAAGTTTGAGATCGCAGGCTTCCGCGATGCGAAGCGTGTTGGTCAGGGCTTCTGGAAGGTCGCGAAAAATGGCCCGCATTTCCTCTGCAGATTTGAAATAGACTTCGGTCGGATAATGCATCCGGCGTTCGTCGTGGACCATTGACCCGGTGCCGATACAGATCATGACGTCGTGCGCTTCATGGTGGGATCGCTCCAGAAAGTGGACGTCGTTTGCAGCCACCAGGGGGAGCTCCAGTTTCTTCGAAATCTCCAGAAGCGCGCGGTTACAGAGGTGTTGCGCCTCCAACCCGTGATCATGAAGTTCGAGATAAAAGTTTTCCGGTCCGAATATTTCGGCGAAATCGGCGGCGGATTTCTGTGCTTTACTCAGGTCGCCCGCCTGGATTGCCATATTGATTTCGCCTTTCAAGCAGGCGCTCATTCCGATCAGTCCCTCGCTGTGCTTCGACAGTAACTCTTTATCGATCCGTGGCTTATAGTGGAAACCTTCGAGATGTGCGGCGGAGACGAGTTTCACCAGATTGTGATAACCGCGAAGGTTCTTTGCCAGCAGGGTGAAATGGAAGGCAGCGTCGCGGGCAGATGAAGCGCTTTTGTCGATCATCGAGCCGGGCGCCATGTAGACTTCGCACCCGATAATGGGTTTTACGGCTGCCTTCTCGGCCGCCTGATAGAACTCGATCGCA
>DATHPI010000310.1:0-11469 GCA_035484035.1 Chthoniobacterales bacterium | reverse complement strand
CAAGCAATCGAGCGGTGCCTGAGCAAGATCTTTAAATCCTCCTTAAAAGCAGCAAGCTGCGCCCTCTGCGTTTCCAGTTCTTTTTGGATTTCCTCAAAACGAGCTTGAATTTCCTTCTCGTTCATGCGGCAAAGATGATTCCCTTTTCGCGCAGAATGAAAGACTTTTCTTGTTTATTCGCTAAGCACTCCCTGCAAGTGGGGCTTTTTCCATGCAACGTGTTCTATGTTCCAGTCCATTCTAAAGAGGTGAGCCAACGATTCGATCCAGCCGACGGCTGCCGGCTTTCTGTGCCCCGAAGCCCCGGCAAGTTATAATAGTTATTGTATTTATTTTATATGTTGTTATTCTTGTTTTTGAAGATGCTGGACTGGATAAGCTTTAAACCTGACTATCTCGCTTTACGCCGTCGTTCGACGCGACGGCAAACCAGACCTCCCCCCAAAAAAGCGACGGGCCACCCCAGGTTTCTCGAGTGGCCCGTCGTGTAGGTGACGTGCTGGGAGCCAAGACCTTCATTATGGACCGGGAAGCCACGCGAACGGACCAGAGCACATGAACGCTTCCACGACCTCAGCTTGATCGTGCATCCAGGTCACGGATGATTTGCGCCTTTCAGTGCACGAAGGCGTCAATACGTGTGCGCAGTCAGTACAATCGAACAGTCGCTTGGAAATAATCCATTCGGAGTACTAGACGCCTTTTCATTGGAAGACGGGAGAACCAAACCTTACAATAAGACTGAGCTTTCTTGCCGAGGTAACTTGCGCCCTAAAGTACGTATATGAATGAACTCGTCGTCTTCATAAGTCATAAACTTCAATCGTCCGATAGAGCCCGGGACATCGCCGTAGCGCTCTCCGCGTTTGGAGGTTCCCGGATTCGCATGCACTACTCCGGAAAATACGAAGTCGGCATCAATTATAGACAGCAAATAGAAAAGGACTTGGCCCAGGCCTCGTGGCTCATCCTCTTTTACGAAGGATCTCAATTTGAGTGGGACTGGTGCCTGTACGAAATCGGATTCTTCACCGCAAAAATGCGGAATTCGGAAAAAGATCATAGGCTGATTTGCCTTCATGACCCCGAACATGAGGTGCCTGCCCCTATCCAAGACTTTAACTCGCTTCCAGCAACGGCAAAAAAATTAAAAGACTTCTTCCGACAAATATATGTAGATGAGCCATGGAGGATATATCCCGATGTTTTTCAGGAGAATGAAGATCTAGTTAATACCAATATAAAAAAGATTATAGCAGCAGTCTCCAAGCCACCCCCACGCTTCGCTGGCCCGTCGTTTGTGATCCGCATCAAACTTGATCAGGTTGACATTCTAAAAGACGGGAAGATTCCGCCCGAAGCTGACCTGGTGGGTCAGGGGGGCTGGGAGGCTATATTCGGTAAACCAGTAACAAACGTATGTTACAAATGGCGGGATGTTGTCCGTGAGTTAGAATCCCCAGATCCCTGGATTTATCCATTAGCAGCCCTGATGTGGCAGGCCTACGATGGTCAGCGGGTCGAATATCCGTCGGTTGGAGTGCGAATAAAATTTTCCAATCAATATGTCGACGAATACCGCGTGTTCCGATTGTGCCTTCAGAAGGTTGATCTAAAAGGAGATGAAGCTAACTTCTCCTTCGCCGCGGCGGCTGTTGTCGTTCCTTATGAGCCCGCCAGCAATCCTACGGAAACGAGACTTTATCACCTGTATAACCTGGCTTGGTTTTTCCGTCGGCGATTGTTAGAACGGGAGCTAAGCAAACTCGACACGGAGCTTCTCAATATGCCACGCAAGCAGGCTGAAATAGAAAAAATCATTCACGAAATCAGCAATGACTTTAGGACCATGCTGGCAGACGCGCAAGTCCGGGGAATGGAACAGCAGGCTCCGGTTATCCAGGCTTTCGCTTCGCCCTTACGGGAGCAGGTGAAGACAAAGCTTTACGAAGAGTGGCCGACGTTATACGATGAACTACTTGCTAATTTGAACAAAGGGGAATCCGCAGCCGAGCGAATCTCGGAGACACTTCATAAAATGGAGCCGATCAATCATTTTTTTCTAAAGGTGTCCATTGAGGAGCTGAACAGATATCTCGGCGAAAATTACCGTGAGTCTTAAGCCCCGTACTCCTAACGAGTTGGTTCTCAGTCGCACAGTTCTCCCCCGAGCACCCGGGAATGTCGTCTTGCAAGTGGGACGGTTTTGATACGAGGCTACCGGAGTCGCAGTATTTCATCCGATGGCGCCGAAACGACCCGGCACCCATGGGCGTCACCATTAAACGATCAAGGAGGAGAAGTTGAGCACCGTCCTGGTGACCGGCGGGTCTGGCTTCATCGGCAGTCATTGCATCGTGCAACTCTTGGCCGCCGGCCATCAGGTACGCACCACGGTGCGGGACCTGACGCGCGAGGGGGAGGTGCGTGCCATGCTGCAGGAGGGCGGCGCGGTGCCGGGCGATCGCTTGTCTTTTATCGCCGCCGATCTCGAAAGCGATGAGGGCTGGCCAGCAACCGTCGCCGGCTGCGAATACGTTCTCCACGTGGCATCGCCCCTCCCCCTGAACATTCCCAAGAACGAGGACGAGTTAATCGTACCGGCGCGAGAAGGGGCGCTCCGGGTGTTGCGCGCCTCACGCGAGGCCGGAGTCAAGCGGGTGGTTCTGACCTCCTCTTTCGCGGCGGTCGGCTATGCCCAGAAGTCGCAGAAAGCGCCCTTTAACGAGACGAATTGGACGGATCCCGATGGGGACGTTCTCCCCTACGTGAAATCGAAAACTTTGGCCGAACGAGCGGCTTGGGATTTCATTGCCACCGAAGGCGGCTCTCTCGAACTTGCGGTGGTCAATCCGGTGGCCGTGTTAGGTCCGGTCCTGGGACCTAACTATTCGGTTTCGATCCTATTGGTACAGCGCCTGATGGATGGCACCATGCCCGGCTGCCCACGCCTCTGTTTCGGCATCGTTGATGTGCGGGACGTCGCCGAATTGCACATTCGCGCTATGACTTATCCCGCTGCCAAGGGTGAACGTTTTCTGGCCGTTGCCGGCGATTTTGTGTCGATTCTTGATGTTGCCAAGATCTTGAAGAGGCGAATGGGCGGGTTGGCAAAAAGGGTGCCAACCTGGCAATTGCCCAACTGGCTGGTGCGCCTCGCCGCGCTGCGCGATACTGCAGTGCGGCAGATCCTGCCTGAGCTTGGCCTGGTGAAGAACGCCACCAGCGAAAAAGCCAAGCGGACCTTAGGTTGGACACCCCGTTCGGCAGAGGAATCGATCATCGCCACCGCCGAAAGCCTGGTGCGACTCGGACTTTTGAAAGTGCGCCCGGAAAAGCCTAAACTCGGGATTAAAAGTAAGGAGTAGATCGATATCATGAAACCGGTAACTCAATTGAAGCGCAGCAGCCCGGAAGCCGAGGGCATCCCCTCTTCGGCGGTTCTAAACTTCGTCCGAGCGGTCGAGCAGCACGACCACCCGTTGGATGCGTTGCACGGCTTCATGCTTCTGCGCCATGGCAACGTGGCCGCCGAAGGCTGGTGGACGCCCTACGGGCCCCGATCCCCGCACTCGCAATACTCGCTGAGCAAGAGCTTCACCTCCACCGGCATCGGGCTGGCGGTGGATCAAGGGCTGCTCACAGTGGATGACCCAGTCCTGAAGTTCTTTCCCGACGACGCACCGTCGAACCCCAGTGAGAACCTGAAGGCCATGCGCGTGCGGCATCTGCTGTCCATGAACACCGGCCACAAGGAGGACACGACCGGGCGTGTGTTCCGGAACCGCCATCAGGTCAGCTTGTTTGGTTCGAGGGCGGGCCACAAAGGGGATACGGCTGGGCAGGTGACCCGAGGCGAAGACGACAACTGGCCCCGCACCTTCCTGTCGCTGACTGTCGAGTACCAGCCCGGCACCTGGTTCGTCTACAACACCGCGGCGACGTATATGCTCTCGGCCATCATCACCAAACTAACCGGTGAGTCCCTGCTGGACTACCTGCGGCCGCGCCTATTCGACTTGCTTGGCATCGAGAATCCCACCTGGGAGACCGACCCGCGCGGCATCAACATCGGCGGGTCCGGTCTACACATCAAGACAGAGGACATGGCCCGTTTCGGCCAAATGTACCTGCAGCAGGGCATGTGGGATGGAAAGCGCATCCTGAGGCCGGAATGGGTCGCCGAGGCGACGAGCATACACGCCGACAACAGCAACACTCAGACCAACCCCGACTGGACGGCCGGATACGGCTACCAGTTCTGGCGCTGCCGCCACGGTTGCTATCGTGGAGATGGCGCCTTCGGCCAATACTGCATCGTCATGCCTGAGCAGGATGCGTTGCTGGCCATTATCGGTGGCGTGCGGGTCATGCAGGCTGTACTGGATAACGTTTGGGAGCATCTGCTGCCCGCGATGCGTCCCGAAGCGTTGCCGGCCAGTCCACAAGCCTATCGCGAGTGCTGCGACAAGCTAGCGATCCTGTCGTTACCGCAGCCGAAGGGGCAGCCCTCGTCGCCGAGAGCGGAGCAATGGTCTGGGAAAACGTATAAGTTTGAGAGTAACGATCTGAAGCTTGAGAGCGTAGCGGTCAAGTTCGGCTACGATCGCAGCACGCTCATCGTCTGCGACGAAGGCGGCGAGCACCTGATGGAGGTCGGTTACGCCAAATGGCTGAAGGGGACAACTGACGTGCGCGGGCACGGCAACGAACCCGTTGCCGCGTGCAGCGCCTGGACGGCAGAAGACACTTACGAGGTCAGGGTCTGCTACTACGAGAGCGAGTTTTGCCCGGTCTTCTGCTTCCGCTATACGAGTGGCGAACTGCAACTGGAAGTGGAGCCAAACGTGTCCTGGGATCAAACGACGGTCACGACGATCACCGGCCGCGTGGCCGCCGGTATCGCGTCAGAGGGCCCGCTATCTCCGTAATTCTTCGGCCTCGGCGTGATTCAACGAATAAATCAAAGAAAAGAGTTCAATATGGAAATCAAAAGAAGTGGTTCACAACCGTCCAGCAAAGGACCGGCCGATTGGTTTACCGGCACGGTACGGATCGATCCCTTGTTTCAAGCAAACACTCCGGCACGCGCGGCCGGCGCTAGCGTCACATTCGAGCCCGGCGCTCGAACTGCATGGCATACACACCCTCTGGGTCAGACGCTGATCGTCGTAGCCGGCTGCGGCCGGGCGCAGCGCGAGGGCGGTCCAATTGAGGAGATCCGTCCCGGCGATGTGGTCTTGTTTCCGGCGGGCGAGAAGCATTGGCATGGCGCGGCTCCAACAACGGCGATGACGCATATCGCCATTCAGGAAGCGCTCGACGGCAAAGTCGTCGATTGGATGGAAAAAGTCACCGACGACCAATATGGCAAGTGAGGCAGCCGTGATCAGCAAGTCCATCCGAATCCTGCCACAATTGTCACTCCCACCATTCAACGCCTGATACTAATCTGTCTCATGACCACAATTACCAAACCCTTTTCAGGCGGATGCGCTTGCGGCGCGGTTCGCTACGAATCCACAGCAGAACCTATTATGATGCTTCACTGTCACTGTCGAGATTGCCAGCAATCCAGCGGAGGCCCATATTCATCTTTCGTCATCGTGCCGACGGAAGCTTTCAAGCTCTTGCAAGGCTCACTACGCTTCCATGCCTCGCCCAGTCAGATGGGTGGCAAGACCCAGCGTGGATTTTGCCCAGAATGCGGCTCCCCGATTCAGAGCAAGCCCGACTTGGTCCCGCACGTAGTCGCGATCAGAACCGCGAGCTTGGATGATCCGAGCTGGTTTAGTTCGCAAGCAGACGTGTGGACATCAGACGCGCAACTGTGGGACCAAATGAATCCCGCATTGCCAAAGTTTCCGTATTACCCGCAGTGAACAATGCAGGTCGATCACCGGAATCGCTGGCGCTCTTTCGCGGTTGGAAGCATTGACAAAATCAGGGTGAAACGCTCGACTTTGCCAAAGGCATACGGTATGAACCCGATGCTCCTTACCCCGAACCCCCCAGCGCCGCCGACCCGGACCCTAATGACTTCAAAATCACGGAGTTGATATGAATCGAAACGATACCCAAAAAGCAATTGAGAGCGGAAAGGCCGTTCTTGGCATCGAGTTCGGCTCGACTCGTATCAAGGCGGTACTGATCGGGGAGGATCATAGACCGATTGCCTCAGGAAGCTTTGATTGGGAAAACCGGTACGAAAATGGCAACTGGTCATATGGCCTCGAAGATGTTTGGACAGGCTTGCAGGAGAGTTACCGGAAGTTGAGCAAGGAGATTTTGGAGAATTACGAGGTCCCGCTGCGGACTATGGGCGCCATCGGCTTTAGCGCCATGATGCACGGTTACATGGCATTCAATAAGGATGGAAATCTCCTTGTCCCTTTTCGTACGTGGCGAAACACCACGACCGCGCAAGCAGCTGAGGAACTCACTCAACTGTTCCAATTTAACGTCCCCCATCGTTGGAGCATCGCTCACCTTTATCAAGCGATATTGAACAAGGAACCCCATATCAAGAATATCAGCTACCAGACCACCCTATCAGGCTATGTGCATTGGAAGCTGACGGGCCAGAAGGTGTTGGGCATTGGGGACGCTTCGGGCATGTTCCCTATCGACAGCAAGACCAACGACTACGATGCAGGCAAGATCGAGCTATTCAACAAACGGCTCAAAGCGGAAAATATCGCGTGGAAACTGCAGGACATTTTTCCCAGAGTTTTAACGGCAGGAGATCCTGCGGGGGTGCTTACCGAAGAAGGAGCCAAGCTGCTCGACCCTACCGGACACCTGCAAACGGCAATCCCGCTCTGTCCGCCCGAGGGCGACGCAGGTACCGGCATGGTAGCAACTAACAGCGTAGCTGAGCGAACGGGCAACGTTTCCGCGGGAACGTCCGTCTTTGCCATGATCGTTTTGGAAAAGGAGCTCTCGAAACTCCACCCAGAGATCGATATGGTGACGACGCCCAGCGGCAAGCCAGTGGCTATGGCTCATAGTAACAATTGCACAACCGATCTTAATGCATGGGTCGGTCTGTTCCGAGAATTCGTGGATTCGCTTGGGGTGGAGATCAGTCAATCAAAACTGTTTGAAATGTTGTACAAAAAAGCCCTTACGGGTGAGGCGGATGGTGGCGGTCTTCTAGCCTACAATTATTTTTCGGGCGAACCGATCACCCACCTGGAAGAGGGGCGTCCACTGTTCGTCCGTACGCCCGAAAGCCGCTTCACCCTTGCGAATTTCATGCGTACACATCTGTTCTCGGCACTCGGTACGTTAAAAATCGGATTGGACATCCTCTTTGAACAGGAGCAAGTGAAAATCGACAAGGTTCTTGGTCACGGTGGCTTCTTCAAAACGGAGGAAGTGGGTCAGAAAATGATGGCAGCGGCGATGAATGTTCCCGTTTCCGTGATGGAAACCGCAGGCGAAGGCGGCGCATGGGGGATCGCATTGCTTGCCTCTTATGTGCTCCATAAAAAAGAGAAAGAACCCCTGGAAGCCTATCTCTCCAACAAAGTCTTCGCCGGTGACAATAGTACGACAATTGACCCCGATCAGCGGGATGTCGTTGGCTTTGCGGCCTTCATGGAACGTTACAAAGAGGGACTTCCTATCGAAAGAACCGCCGTGAATGCGCTAAAATAAAACTAGCGCCTCAAAGAATGAATCAGCCCACAAGCATACAAATGATCGATGCTGCAATCTGGCAGGAGCTTGGTGGAGAGAAAGCCCATGATGCCGAGGCGGTTTACCATACGCTCGGGACGCTCCTTTCCCGCTGGCTGCTCGCTCGCTCAGAATATCCCGAGATGGAGGCGATCAAGCTTTTTGCAAAGGTCCGGGCCTATGTCGCCCAACCGGAGCGTTTCCTGTAGCTACGACCCTCACTGCTACGCATCGATCGACGCGGCAATCTCACGGGATCTTTAAACGTCACGTAGGAGTTCAGGAGTTGCAGGAGTTCAGGAGTTGCAGAATTGAGGACAAGACCGCGCGTGCGCGCGGTATTTTGAAATCGCGTTCAGTTCAACCCATTGAGCAGACATCTTCCTTCTGTAACTCCTGCAACTCCTGAACTCCTTTTAGAAGGCGACCTTATCTCCGCCTTTGAGCGACAAGATCTCGCGTGCGTCGGTCGGTGTTGCGACCTCGTATCCCAGACCTTCGATGATCTGCCGGGCGCGACGCACTTGAACAGCGTTGCTAATTGCCAGCTCACCCGCTCCGATCCAAATGCTGTCCTCCAATCCCACCCGTATATTCCCGCCCATCGCAGCGGCCAAGGCGGCAATCGGAAGCTGCCGGCGTCCGGCGCCCAGGACAGACCAGCGGTAATCCCCGCCAAAGAGCCGATCGGCGGTGCGCTTCATGTGCACCACATCCTCGGGGTGCGTCCCAATTCCGCCCAGGATGCCAAAGACCGATTGAACAAAAAGGGGCCGCTGCACCAACCCGCGGTCGAGAAAATTCGCCAAGTTGTAGAGGTGACCTATGTCGTAGCACTCGAATTCAAAACGGGTGCCGTTACCCGCACAGGTCTGCAGTGCGTACTCAACATCCTTAAAGGTGTTCCGGAAGACCAGATCACGGCTGTTTTCCAAGTGGTCACGTTCCCACGGATGCCGGAACTCGGTGAAGCGTTCCAACATTGGAAAGAGGCCAAAATTCATCGAGCCCATATTGAGGGATGCGAGTTCGGGCCTAAACGCCACCGCCGGCTGAATGCGTTCCTCAATTCTCATGTAGGGCGCGCCTCCGCTGGTCAGATTTATTACGGCGTCGGTCGACTGTTTGATTCGCGGCAGGAATGCGGCAAACGCGGCGAGACTATGGTCTGGTTTGCCCGTCTCGGGATTGCGTGCATGTAGATGCACGATCGCCGCGCCAGCTTTGGCTGCGCCAATCGACGCCCCTGCGATCTGGTCCGGCGTTATCGGGAGGTAGGGCGACATTGACGGAGTGTGGATGGCGCCAGTGATAGCGCAAGAAATGATGATCTTTTGGGTTTTAGCCATGCTTCTTCGTCTCGCGCTAAGATAGAATGGCACGGTACACCGAATTGCAAGGCCTCCTCGACTCACTTCGAGATCCTACTTCTTTGTTGCTTTATCTGATTGCAATACTCCGCTTGGAATGCGCATCTTGCCGTTTTTTGTCCAATGCGAGGTCCCCGGTGATCGTCACGGCTCCAATCGCTTCAACTGTGCGGGGCCGCGCTTGATTTGTTCGAGGGATTCTGCCTGAATGGCGCGGGCCGAATTTTAGGGAGACGATGAACGAATGAAGGAGAATCGAGATGCGTTTATTGAAGGATTCCAGATCGAAATTCAGGGCGCTCGTCGCTACCCTGACAGCGGCTGCAGCTCTGTCTACGATCGCGAGGGCCGACGGGCCGATCACGCTTTGGTATCAACGTGGCGGAAATCCGGAACAGCAGCGAATCATGCAGAAGGACCTCGTCGAGCCGTTCAATGCGGCGCATCCGACCACACCGCTCACCCTCGACGTGCTGGCCGGTGGAAACGGCGACAAAAAAATTCGAATGGCCGTCGTCTCGGGAAAAGGTCCAGATATTGTCATGACCCCCGGGCCGAGCACCACCTTGGCGCTGGTGCAATCCGACCATCTGCTGCCGCTCGACGACTACATCAAGAAATACAATCTCGACAAACGCATCCTCGGTCCTGTCCTCAAGACCGGTGAATACAAGGGCCACAACTATGCCTTGCCGCGCACCTTTGAAACGATGGTCCTCTATTACAACAAGACTCTGTTCGATAAAAATGGCTGGACTGCGCCCAAAACGATGGCGGAATTGAACACCATCGCTGAAGCGTTGTTAGCGAAGAACATCACGCCGTTCTCAGTGGGAAACGGAGACTGGCGCGCCGCCAATGAATGGCACGTCAGTGTCATCCTCAATCATTACGCAGGACCGGAGAATATCTATAAGGCCCTGAAAGGCGAGATTCCCTGGACGGATCCGGTCTTCGTGCAAGCGATCGACGTGCTGAAAAACTGGTATCAGAAGGGATGGTTCGGCAAAAATTATTTCTCCTTAACGGGCGATCAGGAAGCGCTTCTTCTCGCCAAGGGGGAAGCAGGCATGGCGCCGAACGGCACCTTCTCGTTCGATAATATGGTGGCCGCATTCAAGCAGACCGGACAGGAGCTCGGCGTCGCCGCATTCCCCAGCCTGCGCGATGGGTTGCCCTATCCGATCTACGCCATCGGAACCGGCAGCACGATGTCTATCAATAAGAATTCGGCCAATCCCGACGCGGCAGCAGCGTTTCTCGATTACCTCTATTCGGACGCGTTCTATGACCGCATCAGCAAGGACTGGCCAGGTGATTGGAACCTGCCTCTAACCTCGATTGACGAAGCCAAACTCAGCAAGAATGTCTCGCCGATCTTCGCGACGACCTTCACGTCGTTTTCCAAAGCCGTTGCGCAAGGAAACTTCGGCTACACGACCTGGACTTTTTGGCCACCAGCGACCGAAGATTACCTCATCCACGGCATTGAACAGGTGTGGTTGGGGCAGATTTCCACTACGGACTACCTGACGAAGATGCAGGAAATCTTCGCAAAGGAGATGGCAGAGGGCAAAGTGCCTCCTCTCGCGGCGCGCTGAGACAGATCGCCGCAGCCGCTTCCTCGCTCCCCTCTCCGCCTTGGCGCCCACACCGAGACTTTAATCACCGATCTCCCGGATTCGCCGATGCCATTCCTACTGCCCGCTCTCCTGATCAATATCGTGATCATTTTGATCCCGGCGTTGCTCACCATCGCGATGGCCTTCGTCGAATGGGACGGCGCCACGGCGCCGACCTTTGTCGGTCTGGCCAATTTCCGGGCGATTTTCGCCGATCCCGTTTTCTTTTCGGCGCTGATCAACAATATCAAATGGACGGCTATCTTCCTCACCATCCCGATCGCAATGGGCCTCGGGGCCGGTTCGCTTCTTCTAGTTGCTCGACGCGGGCGCACGTTCTTTCAGGTCATCTATTTCCTGCCGGTCATTATTGCCACCGTCGTCGTGGCACGCGTCTGGCAAGGCATGATCTATAATCCGGAATCGGGCCTCGTCGGCTGGTTTAAACTCTACGGGATTGCTCTTGCCGATCCGCTCGCCCGGCCGCCCACCGCCCTTTATGCAGTCGCGTCGGTTGATCTCTGGCATTGGTGGGGATTTCTCGCGGTGATTTTCTTCGCGGCCTTTCGGCAGGTCGACATTTCCCAGATCGAGGCAGCGCTCATCGACGGAGCCGGCTTCTTCCAGTTAATGCGTTATGTCCTGATTCCTGCGATCCGGCCCACGATCACGCTGATGATGATCATGACAATCATATGGTCGTTCCTGGCCTTCGACTTCGTCTATGTTTTGACCCAAGGCGGTCCGGCTTATTCGAGCGAAGTGCTCTCCACGCTCTCCTATCGATACGCGTT
>DATHPI010000309.1:0-6392 GCA_035484035.1 Chthoniobacterales bacterium | reverse complement strand
TTTTAGGTGATGATCGGCTTTCTGAGCTTTGTCAGCCGACTCACGAGTCGAATGCATAGAAACCAAAGGTCCGCTGGTGTCGCTAAGAGCTTTTCTAGTATCGAACAGACCCCAGTACCTTCTCTCTTTCTCTGCCTTAATCTCCTCTAGGTCCACCGGTCTTCCGAAATAGTCGCAGGCGACTAACTTACGGTCATGATAGTTGGTGTCGGGCATTAGAGAACCTAGTTGTTGCGATTAACTATGACAACAGGGAGATTATAGGATGCCTGAAGGCGTTTATACCCAATCATCCGAAGCTCCCGTCGTTACTACATCGAGTTTGGACGGCAATCCTGAATTGAAGGCAAAATGGGAAAACGACTGGGACGATATTTTATCAAAACCTGTGGATGAGCAGACCGCTCCAGAGGCCCTGGAAGCCGCCTCGCCGCCTCCTGTAGCCATCGGACCAACTGAATCAAGTACTGACACCCCTCACGCTGATCAGCCCACCACAACGGTTCGGACGGAGTACGGAAGTTCAAAGCGAAAACTCTCAGAGAGCACCAAGGCACCGACAGAGAGCGAAATTCGAGACGTTATCGATGGACCCAAAACAGAAGTCGACACTCCAGTTTCGGAGGAAATCGACGAGTTAGATGCGCTGACCCCACATCCTGCTGCGTCCGAGGAATCGTCGAGTCATTTCGGGCGTCTAAAAGCGAAGGCCAGGGAGATAAGAGATGAACTAAAGGCCACAAAGTCAAAAATTGCCCCTATCGCCGCTGAACTTGGCGTGTCGGAAAATGACCTAGACGGAATTGTCCAGAAGGTCCGCCAGATGAAGACCGCGCCTGGGCTTCCTACGCAAGATGCGCAGGAATTGGAGGCGCTCCGCGTTTATAGCAATGCATCGCATCTGCAAAATTCCATATCTTACCTGCGAGGGTTCAAGGAGCCCGTAGCTAATGCCAAGTTACAATGGATAGAGCGAGCATCGAAGTTTTGGCACAACACGCCGGAAGCTATACAAAAATGGGCAAATGAAGCTCGTCAGCACCACGAAGACATCGATTCCGGGTGGTTTCAGCAGCAGGTTCAAGCGCTATCCCAGCACGGCAAAATAGACGCGATAACAATGCAGGGTCTTCTCAGTGACGCGGATCAGATTGTCCGAAAAGAAGAACAAGGCAAAATGGAACTTCAGAAGCTTTCCAGTGATCCGCCTTCATATTCCAAATGGGTACAGGTCGAAAACGAAATCAAAGGAAGGCAAATCGGAGACCAGATAGCGAAGGCGACCGAGAAGGCTTTTGCCACAACACATAAGTTCATGGAGGATTGGAAGCAAAAAAGCCCTGACGATACTGTGTTTGCCGAACGTGAAAAGAGGTTCAGATCGACCGTGGAGGGTGCCTACACGTCACCTGAGCAGATGGCGAAGGTTGCTCTCGATAACATTTACTTCAAGGAGATGTATCCGAAGCTCCAAAAGGAATTGGACGATGAAAAATCCAAAGTTAAAGAGGCAGAAAAGGAACTAGCCGCTTTACGACGGAGGGTTGGCGTGACACGCCGAGTAATCGATGCTCCGCTTAAGCCCTCAGTGGGACATTCAACGAACGGTAAGCCATCACCGACTACTCCAAGGTTAACAAGTTCTCGAAATCCCGACTGGACTAACTTGCCAGGAGGTGGGTAAAATGCTTGAGCACGAAGGAAACGCACGTCTACACAATTTGACCGTTTCGGGGCTATCAGACCGTCGAAATATGTGCATTGCTGGAGCGACTAGATCAGAGTACAGGCACTGGGTTCTCATGAACGATTGGCGAGCGAAGAAGCCCAAACGACTTTGCTTCGGGTACTCTCTTGACCTGACCGGCGTATTGCCGCCCAATTTTCCAATCACACCCAGTTTCCCGTGGTTACACTCACCGCTTAATCCTCCCCCCACAATGCAGAAGCCGCCTAATGCTGCGGATCTGTAACCGTCTTCGAAATTCAGGCGTCGGATATCAGTGACCACCGGTTTTCTCCATAGCAAACCTTCCGTGGTTGAGCCAAGAACAGTCCTCTTCGGTCGATAAGGTTTCGCTAGGATGATTTCGCTGAGGACGTCTCAGAATGACGAACACTGCGGCAGAGAGACAAAGAAGGATACTTAGTGTTTTCATTTTAAGCCTTTCGTGAACTTTAGTTCGCTTTTGGATCGGTTGTCGGGCTGCGATCCGGCCAACATTCTCATTTAAATTTTGATTGTGCGGGCGGCTCGCTCCTGGGCAGTCGGGCTTCGTACAATTACAAAAGAATTGGAAAGCTCGGGTTTCAGAAAAGTTTTGAATGCACAATTCTCGCCCGTGTAGCCGCCAAAAAATGACGCTATAACGTCGAGAAATCCGGCCTATCGCTCGGAGACGCAATTGGAGTCTTTAACGCTTTAGCCGGTGCGGAAGATGGAATGACCGGGCTCGACTGACCAAGTTTTATCGGTTTTGGTGGCGTCGTATCAGGAACTCCTGACTCGCTGAGATCAGATAAGGTTTCCGATTGTTCGGTTTGCTGTTGTCCTTCGAGATCCTGATGCGTTGCGGCGGGAGGGGCGTTGCCTGGATCAACGGATTTTTGTTCCTGTGAGGGCACAACGGCTTTTAAATGGGTCTGCAGGGCTGAAGTCAGCTTTTGACGATGATCTGCTGGGAGTGCATCATGCGCGGCCTGCGCCTCATCGACATTCTGATTGTCAAAAATGTGACTGAGGTCGAGAACGTTCGACTGTTTAGGTACCAAAGCGATAGATTTCTTAGCCATTAATCCCCATTCATTTTCTTGTGGACTGCCGGTCCAAGCATCAGCGCATGTATGTGAACACGTTTCTCTGGATCCTTGCTGATTTTCACTCCATGGCGTTCTAAATCTCCCGCCTTGATCATGTTTTCGTTATTTGCTTCTCTAGGCAGGAATAGCGCTTTTGTTTTCGCGGCGATCTTCTCGACTTTTGCTCTCCGATCTTCTGGCGTTCCGTCGTACTTGGATATGTTATTTATTCCGTTCCGATTAAGGATATCCAGCGTTTCGGGTCTCACGGTTTTGGGCACAACCGCAGCACTAAACTCATTGAGCTTTACCGCTCTTTGCGGCTTAGCCTCGAAGTAATCCGTGCCAGATTCTCTCAATCGATCCGCCACGTTCATCATATCCCTGAGTGCGACAAGATTAGCCTTTCCAAATCCTTGGCGGTACAGAGCGCTCTGCATTCCGTCCGTGGTCTTTTTTCCCTTGTTGTAGGCCGATATAGCTTGGGTTCCTGCGTCCAGTTTATTCCACTGGCTTCCGTCGTACGGAAGATTCTCAAGCGAAGTAAAATAAGCCTTCTGTGTTTCCTCGTTATACGCTTTTTCTTTTTCAGGATCGATCAGGCTCCACTCAGCACGGTTATGCATTTCCTGAACGCTACCGATCTTTTGAGCGTTCCTGGCTGCTGCTTTTCCGAGTCCTTCGACCATGGTTTGCTGAGCGCCCCTGATGTTTCCGCCAGTCATGGCGTCCGTCAGGTTTTTCAGATTGTACGGAACCTTTTTACCTCTGGCTCCTTCGAAATAAGTTTCACCCATCGCAGGCTTGAAAATATCGTTCAGGTACTTCTTAACCGCTGCGCTTCCACCGTTCTTTTCTACGGTCTTGCGGATCGCTTCGTCGCTGGCTAACGTCATCTTTTTCTCGCCACGATCTTTCTGGGTCAAGTACGTTTCCAGGTTACCCCAGCCTATATTGTCCTGCTGCGACTTGATCAGGTCGTCCATCTGTTCGGGAGTGAAATCACGATCTGTATGCTGGGAATATTTCTCTCTGAGAACTTCTCCTACTTTGTCCCTAACCTTTTGGACAATAGGATCTGCCGTGTCGTATTTACTGAGCTTCTCTCGGTCTTCTGGAGTTAAAGCTTCAGTCGCTTCTTTGATGCCGTCCACATTCGACAACTGAGATCGAATAAATGGTTCCGTATCGATCTTTGGCAGTTTACCGATTGAGTCTAAGTAAGCTATTCGAGCCGTATCGGAGTAGTAGCCAGCGTCACCGATGTCATGGACCTTTTTGTCCAAGGCATCTGTAAATTTGTACATATCCGTGTAACGAGATTCAGGAGCTTTCGCAGCGGCAGGAACCAGATTCTTTTCGATGATCTTGTTGGCGGCTTTCTTGTCCCATCTGGACATCAATTGCGGCTGAGTTTTGGTGTAGGTATCCCGATCGTAAACGTGGGCACCTTTCGCAGGATCCACCACATCTGGATGGGCGATCAGTGTAACGTCACCAAAAGAATTGAACGTAAGCGTCTTACAAGCTACACGGTTGCCGACTTCGCTTGATTTCCGCGGGAGTTCCGGGCGGCCCAAGCGCTGGGCGTGAGTTCTGCGACTCGATTTCGGGGAAAGTCGGCTAAGCCTGGGAGCACCGAAGCCATGTAGTCACGAATCGGTAAGCTCAGGCGCCGACAAGTTTCGACGATCGAAATGATAGCGGCGACCCGTGGTCCAGCGTCCTTACTCCCGACGTGGATCCAATTTTTTCGTCCGAGTACTACTGGGCGCATCGCGTTCTCAGCCAGGTTGTTGCTTAGTTCCACCTCCGGATATTCCAAGAAGCGACCGAGTCGCGTCCACAGCGTCAGCGTGTAATTGCAGGCCTTGGCTAGAGCACTCTGGGGTAATGCATCGGCACGTGCTGCCTGGATTCCAGTGTTGATTTGCTCCAGCAGCGGCTTGGCTTTTTCCAAACGCAGAACATGACGATCCATTAGGCTTAAGTCTTTTTGGCGAGCCTGGGCGTCGATGGCAAAAAGCTCGTCCATTTGCGCCACGATCCGAATCGAGGTTTGATCTGTGGGATTGAGTTTGACCGCATCGAAAAACTTTCGCCTGGCATGCGCCCAGCAGGCCGCGTGCACGATCTTGGGTCCGCCTACATGATCGTAAGCGCTGTAACCGTCGCTTTGGAGTCGACCCTCGAAGTTACCCAGGAACCCTTTGGGACCTTCCCGTTCCCGACCCATCCGAAAATCGAAGACCACTGGGCCACCCGGCCGGCTGTATTGCCAGAGGTAAGCTTGGTGATTTTTTCCCCGATTATCGTGCATTTGCACTCCCACGGTCGTTTCGTCGGCTTGGATATAGGTACCGCTCACTAATTCCTGACCCATCGCCGCGGTAATCGGTCGCAGCAGATCGCCCACCCGCATCACCCAACCATCCAGCGTCGCTCGGGACAGATCAATCCCGGTCTCCCTCAGCAAAATCGCGCTTTGCCTAAACAGCGGGAGGTGATCGGCATATTTGCTGACCACCGTATCAATCACGACCCGATCACTGGCCAGGCCTTTCTCAATGATCCGAACCGGCACCGGCGCGCACTCAACGCCTTGTTCTTCACAAGCTTTGCAGGCACGCTTTTCGCGCATGGTCACCACGACGAAGTATTCGGCCGGTTTCACGTCGAGCTGCTCGCTCTTCTCGTAACCGATCACACTGTTTTCTTTGCCGCAGTTCCCGCAGACACACTGCTCAGGAGTACAGGCGATGATCTTTTCGACGCGCGGTAAGTTGGCTGGCAGTTCCTGACGGCCAGGGTGCTTCTTGCGCGGTTTGAGTGGCAGCTTGAGTTGATCTCGTTCACTCTCGGCCTTTACTTCCGCGCTGCTAACCCCCGGCTCCAATTCCAAGAGCTCCAATTGCGCGTCAGAGAGTTTTTCGCTCCCGGGTCCGTACTTCTCAATGCGGACCAGACGCAGTCTTTCTTCCAAGACCCGAACCTTATACTCTGCGAACTTGAGCTGGTCCTGATCGATTGAGAGCGATCCGTTGAGCTTCTCGAACAGTGCAGCGGGCAGCGTCTCTTTGAGCTGGCTGACCAGCGTTGGATCAAGGGCTTTAAGAGGGGTAAAACTCGCGCTCAACAGTGAATTATAACTACCAAAAAACAACGTGCTTTTTAAAGTGTTTTCTTCATATTTTTTCGCTGAGCTCCACTTCTTTTCGATACCAGTTTTTGCGCCGAGTCCGCGTCAGGTCAATCCCTCCCAAGAGCAACGAGAGTTCCTCTTGACTCAACGTCACTCGAGCCGAGTGCTCACCGTCACTAGGCCAGCTGAAGCGCCCCCGTTCGAGCCGTTTTGCGCAAATCCACAACCCGCTGCCGTCCCAGTACAAAACCTTCAATCGATTGCGCCCCTTGTTACAGAATAGGCAAAGGTGTCCGCTCAAGGGGTCCAGCCCGAGTTGATCTCGCACCAATCCATACAACCCCTCAAAACCCTTGCGCATATCGGTCGATCCCACCGCAACGTAAATCCGAGTAGCGGCTCCCAGCCCTAACATTGGTTAAAGCCCCTCCAGCACTTTAACCACTCGAGC